>JBBSHB010000042.1:0-21741 GCA_038253515.1 Gemmatimonadales bacterium
CGCCACACCCCACTAGCCCCGCGCGAGCCGCACCCGATACTTTCTCCTATGCCCGTCGACGTCACCTCTGAAATCGGCCAGCTCCAGACGGTCCTGGTGCACACGCCCGGCCGGGAGCTCGAGGCGGTGACGCCCGGGAACCGCGAAGATTACCTCTACGACGACATCATCGACCTGGAGATCGCCCAGCGGGAGCACCGCCAGTTCGTCTCCGTGCTGCGTCGCTTCGCGCGGGTGTTCCAGGTGCGCGACCTGCTGGCCGAGATCCTCGCCGAGCCCGAGGCGCGGGACTTCCTGATCAGCAAGACGATGGACGTCTTTCCCTCGGATGAGCTGGCCCAGCGGCTGGGCATCCTGCCACCGGCGCAGATCGTCGAGATGTTGATCGAAGGCACCCGGGAGGAGGTCGGTCCCATCGCCCGGGCGCTCAACGAGGAGGGGTTCGCTTTTCCGCCGCTGCCCAACCTCTTCTTCCCCCGCGACATCGGGATGGTGCTCGGCACGCACGTCGTGGTCGGATCGATGCGGCATGGGGTGCGCTGGACCGAGGAGCTGCTGATCAAGGCGCTCTTCCGCTTCCATCCCGAGCTGGCCAACGCCGGTCTCCTGTACGACGGCTCCGAGGAGCGGCGCAGCAACTACACGCTCGAGGGCGGAGACGTCCACTACCTGCGTCCCGATCTCCTGGTGCTCGGCTTCAGCGAGCGCACCTCACCGGCGGCACTCGACGAGCTGTGCGAAGCCGTGTTCGCCCAGGGTCAGGTCACCGACGTCGTGGTCGTCGTCATGCCCAGGGCCCCGACCGCGATCCACCTCGACATGGTCTTCACTCACGTCGATCGGGAGCTCTGCGTGGTGTCGCCACCGTTCTTCGTGGGCCCGGAGCGGCGCGCGGTGCTGCACCGGAGGAAGGGGCACGACGGCGTGCGGGAGATGCCCGACTTCTTCACCGCGCTGCGCGAGGTAGGGCTGCCGCTCGAGCCGGTGTTCGCGGGCGGAGAGCACCGGATCAGCCAGGAGCGGGAGCAGTGGAGCTCCGCCTGCAACTTCCTGGCGGTCCGGCCCGGGACCATCGTGAGCTACCGGCGAAACGACGCCACCCTCTGCGAGCTGCAGAAAGCCGGCTTCCGCGTGGTGCCCGCGGTCAACTTCCTCGCCTTCGACGACTGGACCGACGCCAAGCATCGCACCGCCATCACCATCGAGGGCACCGAGCTGGCGCGGGGCGGCGGCGGCCCCCGCTGCATGTCCCTCCCGCTCGCGCGCGGGCCGGTGTGACCGGCCTCTCGGTGCACCCGGAGAGCACGCTGGTCGAGCGGGTGCTGGTCCTGCTTCGTGACGGGCCCAACCCGGCGGCCACGCTCTGTCATCGGGTGCTGGGTCTCGCCGGTGCGCAGGAGGCGGTCTGCGACCGGATCGCGGTCGCGCTGCTCGGGGCGGATCCACGGGTCCGTCAGCTCGCCGATGGCCGATGGGGGCTGGTGCCCGAGGCACAGGGCTCGCCGATGCTCGACGACTGCGCCTTTGCCGTCGTCGACGTCGAGACCACCGGGATGCGGGCGCGCGCGAGCGACCGGATCACTGAGATCGCGGTGGTCGTGGTGCACGGCACCCGGCGGGAGGTGGTGCTGGATTCGCTGGTGAATCCCGGCCGGCCGATTCCTCCCGCCATCCGCGCCATCACCAACATCAGCAACGAGATGGTCCGCGCCGCGCCGGGCTTCGCCCAGGTCGCCGACCAGGTGCTCGCGGCCCTGGCCGGGCGCATCTTCGTGGCCCACAACGCCAGCTTCGACTGGGGCTTCGTGAGCGCGGAAGTCCGCCGATCCCGGGACCTGGCCCTCGATGGCCCCCGGCTCTGCACCGTGCGGCTCGCGCGGCGCCTGCTCAAAGGCGTGCGGTCGTGCGGCCTCGACAGCCTGACCCACTACTTCGGCCTGGAGAACGAAGCGCGTCACCGTGCAGCCGGTGATGCCCTGGTCACGGCCGAGGTGCTGGCCCGACTGCTTCGCCTCGCGCGGGAGGAGGGGGTGCGCACGCTGCAGGACCTCGAGGTCGTGCAGGCGCGGCGGATGGGCCGCCGGCGGGCGGCGCATCCAGCGCCACTGCTCCCACCCTGCTGAGCGTCCCGGCGGCGGAAGGAAGAGTCTCCCATGCGCGCATACCTGGCCGTCGCGCTGGCCTCCCTCGGCGCCGGGCCGCTCGCGGCACAGAGTCCACTGCCCGAGCCGGCGATCGAGGACAACTCGTTCCTGATCGAGGAGGCGTACAACCAGGAGCCCGGCGTGGTGCAGCACATCAGCACCGTGACGCTCACCGGCCCCGGACGGCGGGACGTGGTCGGGGGCTTCACTCAGGAATGGCCTTTCCGGGGGCAGCGGCATCAGCTCAGCTACACGGTGCCCTTCCAGATCCAGCAGGGCGACGCCCCGGACGGCTTCGGCGACCTCCTGCTCAACTATCGCCTGCAGCTCCGGAGCACCGACCGCTGGGCCGTCGCTCCCCGGCTCTCGCTGATTCTGCCGACCGGAAGCGAGCAGAAGGGCCTGGGCGCCGGCACCTTGGGCGGGCAGGTCAACCTCCCCGTGAGCGTGCGGATCAGCCCCGCGCTGGCGGCGCACCTGAACGCGGGAATGCAGCTCCTCGCCCGGGTGCGCGACGAGGCGGCTGCCGCAGGGCCGACCGACCGGACGTTGACCAGCTATAGCCTCGGCGCCAGCGTCATCGGCCCCGTCACCCGTCCGATCAACCTGATGCTGGAGTTCGTGCAGGCGTGGTCCGGCACCATCGCGTCTGCCGGAGGCGTCACCCACGAGGCGACCTCGACCCTGAGCCCGGGAGTGCGCTTCGCGCTCAACTTCGGCGGGACCCAGATCGTGCCCGGAGCGGGAATACCGATCGTGTTCGCGGGCGGCCAGCACACCACCGACCTGCTGTTCTACTTCTCGGTCGAGCACCCATTCCGCCACGGCGTGGGCCAGAAGTCCGGGCCGGATTAGATTGTCCGGTCATGACGCTCGCGCGAACTTTTCAGATCGGTGCTCTGCGCTGCCACACCCTGGAGGGCGGCCTCCAGCGGCTGGACGGCGGCGCGATGTTCGGCGTGGTGCCGCGGACCCTCTGGATGAAGCGGGTGCCGCCGGATGAGCGGAACCGCATTCCCCTGGCCATGCGCTGCCTGCTGGTGGAGCACCCCGATGGACTGGTGCTGATCGACACCGGGCTCGGCAACAAGGAAGAGGCCCGATTCCTGGAAATCTATGGCGTCGAGAATCAGGGACTGGAAGGCGCCACCCAGTTGGAGGACGCGCTGGCCTCGGTGGGGTTCCTCCCCGCGGACATCCGCTGGGTGATCAACACGCACCTGCACTTCGACCACGCCGGCGGGAACACCAGCATGGATCCGGACCTGGAAGACGACCCTCGCCGGCACGTCCGTCCGACCTTCCCCAACGCGACCTACGTGGTGCAGCGGGCCGAGCTCGCATTCGCCCGCCACACCAACGAGCGCACCCGGGCGGGCTACCTGCCGCCCAACTTCGAGCCGATCGCCGCGGCCGGCCGATGGCAGCTGCTGGATGGCGAGGGGGAGGTGCTCCCGGGGATCTCCGTCCGGCTCACGCCGGGGCACGTTCCCTTCCATCAATCGGTGGTGCTGCGGGACGGCGGGGACACGGCCGTCTTCCTGGCCGATCTGATCCCGACCGTCGCCCACCTGCCGCTTCCCTGGATCATGGGCTACGATCTCGAGCCGTTGCGGACGCTGGAGAGCAAGCGCCGGCTCTTGCAGGACGCGGTGGCTGGCGGCTGGCGACTGATCTTCGAGCACGACCCCGCCATCGCGTGGGGGATCCCGGTCGGGGAGGGGAAGGGAGTCGAACTTTCCGCGACGATGCCGGCTGGTACGATGCCGGCTGGCACGATGCCGGGCGTCGAGCTCCGTGGTTGACATGATCCTCGTTCCCGGGTAATTTGCCCGACTTGTACAAGTGGGGACTCCAGTCCCCCACCCCCAGCCTGCCGGCCCCGGTGCCGCAGCGCAACCGGGTCCTGGCAATCCCAGCCGATCGGCCGAGCAGCGGCCCTGGCGGCGGTGGGCATCGCGGGCACCCGGAAGGTTCCAGGGTGCCCGTTCTCTTTTTCTGGTTGGAGGCACGCACTGTCCACGAACGAACGCGACAAGCGAACCCGCGTCAACCGCATGATCCGTATCAGCCCGGTCCGTGTCATCACGGCCGCGGGCGAACAGTTGGGAGTCCTGCCGATCGAGGAGGCGCTGGCCGCCGCTCAGGATCGCGGATTGGATCTGGTGGAGGTGGCGCCGACCGCCCGGCCCCCCGTCGTCAAGATCATGGACTACGGGAAGTACAAGTTCGAAGAAGCCAAGGCGGCGCGGGCGGCCAAGAAGAAGCAGCACATCATCCTGTTGAAGGAAGTGAAGTACCGTCCCGGAATCGACGACCACGATTTCGACTTCAAGACCCGCCACGCGCGGGAGTTCCTGGGTGATGGCAACAAGGTCAAGGTCACCATGATGTTCCGCGGTCGGCAGATTGCCCATCTCGACCTGGGTCGGGCGGTGCTGGACCGGGTGGCGGCGAGTCTGGCGGATGTCGGCAAGATCGAATCCGACGCCAAGCTGGAAGGCCGCAACATGACGATGGTCATCGCCCCGAAATAACGGAGTCCAGGGATGCCGAAGCAGAAGACCAAGCGGGCCGCCATGAAGCGCTTCAAGAAGACCGGCACGGGCAAGCTCAAGCGCTGGCACGCGAACCACACCCACATCCTGACCAAGAAGACGCGCAAGCGGAAGAACCGACTCAAGAAGGGCGATCTGGTGAGCTCGGCCGACTTCCCCCGCGTCAGCCGTCTCCTCCAGGCGTAAGGACCCGACCATGCCTCGCGTCAAGAACGGTGTCGCGCACCACGCCCGGAAGAAGAAGATCATGGAGGCCGCGAAGGGTGCACGCGGCGGCCGGAGCAAGCTCTACAAGGCGGCCAAGGAAACGGCCGAGCGCGCCATGCGGTACGCCTACCGCGACCGGCGCAAGAAGAAGGGCGAGTTCCGCGCGCTCTGGATCACCCGGATCAACGCGGCGGCCCGGCTCCACGGCCTGAGCTACAGCCGGCTGATGGCCGGCCTCAAGCAGGGCGGCGTGGAGATCAACCGGAAGGTGCTCGCCGATCTCGCGGTGCGGGATATCGACGCCTTCGGCCGGTTGGCCGACGTCGCGAAGAACAACCAGTAACGCACCGTCGACCATAAGGCGGCCGTCGATCCGCCGCCGTTGTCGCCCGATGGGGCCGTTCGCGCTCGGCGGGCGGCCCCATCCACGCATAGGTCACCATGTCCGTGAGTCCCGCATCCATGTCCACCGGGTATTCCGACCTCGATGCGCTCCTGCCGCGCCTCGATGCCGTGCCGGCGCTCGGCGCCGAGGCGCTCGAGGCCGAAGCGGTCGCCGTGCTGGGGCGGAAGAGCGGCGTGCTGACGGCCGCGCTCAAGCGGCTGGCGACGCTCCCGATCGAGGAGCGGAAGCGGTTCGGCGCCGCGGTGAACCAGCTCAAGACCCGGTTCGAGACCGCCTTCTCCGAGCGGCGCGAGGCCCTGGAGGCGGAGCGGCGCCGGCGTGAGGCGGCGGGGCTGGACCTCACCCTGCCTGGTCGGGCGCGGTGGGTGGGGGCGCCCCATCCCGTCACCCGGGTGGTGGACGAGATCGTGGAGATCTTCCGGGGGATCGGATTCGCCGTCGCCATCGGGCCCGAAGTCGAGACCGAGTGGTACAACTTCCTGGCGCTCAACTTCCCGCCCGACCATCCGGCGATGGACATGCACGACACGCTCTACCTGGACGCGCCGCCGGTCGAGGGGGAGCCCGACGGGCGATTGCTTCTCCGTACCCACACGTCGCCGGTGCAGATCCGGACCCTCCAGGAGTCGCCGCCGCCGGTGCGGGTGGTAATTCCCGGCATGGTCTACCGCAACGACGCCTTCGACGCGTCGCACTCGCCCGGGTTCTCCCAGATCGAGGGGCTCGCCGTCGACGAGGGGATCTCGTTCGTGGACTTGAAGGCCACCCTGATCCACTTCGCCCGGAGCTTCTTCGCGGCGACGACGAAGACACGCTTCCGCCCCTCGTTCTTTCCCTTCACCGAGCCGTCGGCCGAGATGGACGTCGAGTGCCAGCTCTGCCATGGAAGCGGGTGTCCGGCGTGCAAGGGCACCGGGTGGATGGAGATTCTCGGCTGCGGGATGGTGCACCCGGCCGTGCTGGAGAACTGCGACCTGGACGCGGAGCGCTACACCGGGTGGGCGTTCGGGATGGGCCCCCATCGCATCGCGATGCTGCGGTACCGGCTGCCGGACATCCGGCTGCTGTTGGAAGGCGACATGCGGTTTCTGGAGCAGGTGGGGAGGCCGGGAGGGACGTCATGAACGTCTCTCTCCGCTGGCTGGAGGCGTTTCTTCGCCGCCCGCTCGATCCCACGGACGTGGCCGACCGTCTGGTCATGCTCGGCGCGCCGGTGGACGCGGTGGAGCCGGTGAATCCGGGTCTCGAGCCGCTCGTCGTGGCGCGAGTCCTCGAAGTGACGCCGCATCCCAATCCCAAGTTCACCAAGGTCCGGATGACCCGGGTCGACGACGGGACCGGCGAGCCCAAGGTGGTCGCTTGCGGCGCCTCCAACGTGACCGCGGGGAAGCTCTACCCGTTCGCCCGGGTGGGCACCAGGGTGCCCGGAGGCAAGAGGGGACCGATCGAGATCGGCGCCCGTGCGATCGGTGGCGTCACCAGCCTCGGCATGCTCTGCTCCCTGGCCGAATTGGGCCTGGCCGAGGATACCGAAGGAATCTGGGAGCTCACCACCGAGGCGGCTCCGGGCACGCCGCTGCTCGACGCGGTTCCCCTGGCGGACCACCGCCTGGTGGTCGACGTGACCCCCAACCGTCCCGACCTGCTCGGCCACAAGGGCGTGGCGCGGGAGCTCGCGACCTCGCTCCAGACCCAGTTCCGGCTCCCCCCGATTCCCGGCGCGCAGGCGATCGATATTCCGCCGTCCCGGCGCGCCGGGGCCACCGGCTCGGTGGGGCAGATCCGGCTCACGATCGACGATCCCGACTCCTGCCCCCGGTTTCACGGCGCTCTGGTCCGCGGGGCCACCGTCGGGCCGTCGCCTGAGTGGCTCCGCCGCCGGCTGGCGTCGGTGGGAGAGCGTTCCATCAACAACGTGGTGGACGCCACCAACTACGTCATGTTGGAGCTGAACCAGCCGATGCACGCCTATGACGCGGCGCTGCTCCGGGGCGGCAGCCTCATCGTGCGCCGGGCTCGCGGGGGCGAACGCCTGGTGACACTGGACGACGAGGAGCGTGCGCTGACCTCGGAGATGGTCGCGATCGGCGACGCGGAGGGGGTGATCGGCCTCGCCGGCCTCATGGGAGGCGCCTCGACCGAGGTGAGTCTTCAGACGCGGGACGTCCTGCTCGAGGCCGCGTACTGGAATCCGGCCCGGACCCGGGCCACCCGACGCGCGCTGGGGATGAGCACCGAGGCGAGTTACCGCTTCGAGCGGGGGATCGACCGCTGGGGCGGCGTCGAGGCGATGCGCCGCTGCCTTGAGATCGTGCTCGCCACGGCCGGCGGCGAGCTGGCCGAGGCGCCGCTGGACCTCTGGCCGGCGCCCTCCAATCCGCCGCGGATCTTCCTTCGCCCGGCCCGGGTGGCCCAGGTGCTCGGCGTGGAGCTGCCCTGGCACGTGCTGGAGCAGCACCTCGTCGCCATCGGCGCCACGGTCGTCTCCAAGCCCGAGGACGGGCGGATGGCGGTGGACGTCCCGGGTTGGCGCCCGGACCTGGTCCGCGAGATCGATCTGGTCGAAGAGATCGCTCGCCTGCACGGCTACGAGAGCTTCCCGTCCGACCTCCGCCGCTTCCGGCTGGGCGGACTGCCCGACTCCCGGGTCGAGCGGGTGGTCGACGAGGTGCGCCGCGGAATGGTGGAGCAGGGACTGTTCGAGGTGGTGACGCTTCCCATGGGCCCGGCCGACGGCGAGGAGAGCGTCCGCCTGTTGAACCCGCTCTCGGCGGACGACGCCTATCTCCGGCGCCGGCTCCTCCCGGGGCTGGTGCGGCTGGTGGAAGGCAATTGGGCCAACCACGTGTCGGACGTGCGGCTGTTCGAGATCGGCACGACGTTCGTCGCGGCCCCCTCCGGCCACCGCCCGCGGGAGGAACGGCGCCTGGCCGCCGTGCTCACCGGCAGGCGCGAGCCGCAGCACTGGACCGGCACCGGGGAAGCCCGATTCGATCTCTGGGATCTCAAGGGCCGGGTGGAGGCGGCCGCCGCTCTGGCGGTTCCGGGGGCCGTGGTACAAGTTCAGGATAATGCCTGGGTTGTCAGGGATCGGGAGGGTCGGGTGGTGGGTCAGGCCGGACCGCTCGAGGCCGACGCTCCGCCGTGGGCGGCGCCGCTCTTCGGCCTCGAGCTGGTGATCGATCCCGCTCCTCGGCGTCCCCCGGCGTTCCGGCCGCTCCCAACCACTCCCTCGTCGGAGCGGGTGCTCGCCTTGCTCCTGCCGGAGGGAACCAGCGGGCGGCAGGTCGAGGATCTGCTGCGGCGCGTCGGTGGGCCGCTGCTCGAGCAGGTGGAGATCGAGAGCGACTACCGAGGTCCCGAGCTGCCCGCCGGCACCCGCAGCGTCGCCTTCCGGCTCACCTTCCGGGCGCCGGACCGGACGCTGCGTGACACCGAGGTGGACGAAGTCGAGACCGGGTTGCTCGCCGCCCTCGCGAGCGAGCTGGGCATCGAGCGGCGCGATGCGGGGACCACCCGCGGCGGAGAGTGAGCGTGGCGTACTCCTACGACCGTCCCGACATGCCGGCGCTGGCGGAGCTGGAGAAGGTACTCCACAGCATCGCCGAGGAGCTGGCGGGCTGGCGCCGCCGCTGCCTACGGGCGGAGGCCGAGCTGAAGGAGGCTCAGGCCAGCGGGGGCGTGGTCGCGGGAGCGGAGCTCAAGGAGGTTCGCCATCGCGTGCTGGAGCTGGAGACGGAGAATCAGGCACTGCGTCAGCGCATCGATGCCGCCAAGGAGCGCCTCCGGGTGCTCGCCGCCCGGCTGTCGTTCCTGGAGCAGCAGGGGGGAGGAAACGCGGCATGAGCAACGCCAAGAACGCCGTCCGGGTCACCATCGGCGGCGAGGAGTACACCGTCCGATCCGAGCTGCCCCCGGAGTACACCCGGGAGGTCGCGACCTATCTCGATGCCGCCCTCAAGCGGGTGCGCGACTCGCTCCCGTCGGTGGAGACCCACAAAGCCGCCATCCTGGCCGCCCTGTCGATTACCGATGAGCTCTTCCAGGCCCGCCGGGGCGATCGCGAAGTCGCCTCCCGGTTGACGGCCATGGCGGACGAGTTCGCGCGTCTGCTCCCGCCCGCCAAGCGCGGCGGTCGCGCCGCCGCCTCCTAACGGAGAACCTCGATGCCCTTGTCCCTCCTCCTGCCGGGTCTCGCGGGGGTGGCTGCGGGTCTGTTGCTCGGGCTCATCGCGCTGGCGCTCTACGCCCGCGGCCAGCGGCGCGCCGCCACCAGCGTGCTCGCCGCGGCCCGAGCGGAGGTCGAGCGGCTCCGGAACGAGTCGGCTCGGGAGGCGGAGGCGGGGAAGTCCCAGGTGCTGGTGGACGCGCGGATCGAGGCGCTCACGCTGCGCGATGAGATCGATCGCGAGATTCAGCGCCGACGGGAGGAGCTGGAGCGACACGAGCGCCGGGCCGAGGAACGAGGGCGGGCCCAGGAGCGCAAGGTCGAAGAGATCGACAATCGCGAGCGCACCCTCACCAAGCGCGAGGAGACGCTGGCCCAGCGGGACCAGGCGCTCCGCTCGCGCGAGGGGGAGGCCGATCGGCTGGCGCAGGAGCAGCGGCAGAAGCTGGAGCGGATCGCCGGGCTCACGGCGGAAGACGCCCGGCGCGAGATCCTCCAGCGGGTGGAGGACGAGGCGCGGGGCCAGGCGGCCGCCCTGGCGCGCGACATCAAGGAGCAGGCCAAGCGGGGCGCCGACCGGGAGGCCCGCCGGATCATCTCGATCGCCATCCAGCGCCTGGCGGCGGAGCACACGGCGGAGAGCACCGTGGCCGCGGTGGCGCTGCCCAACGACGAGATGAAGGGCCGGATCATCGGGCGGGAGGGCCGCAACATCCGGGCGTTCGAGACCGTCACCGGCGTCGACGTCATCATCGACGACACGCCCGACACGGTGATCATCTCCTGCTTCGACCCGATCCGCCGCGAGGTCGCGCGGCGCTCGCTGGCGGCGCTGATCCAGGACGGCAGGATCCATCCGGGACGGATCGAGGAGCTGGTGGCCAAGGCGCAGAAGGAGCTGGAGGGACAGCTGGTCGAGCTGGGCGAGCAGGCCGCCTACGACACCGGGATCCACGGCCTGCACCCCGAGATGATCAAGCTGATCGGACGGATGCGCTACCGCACCTCCTACGGCCAGAACATCTACGATCACTCCAAGGAAGTCGCCTGGCTCGCCGGCATGATGGCGGCGGAGCTGCACCTCGACGTGCTGCTGGCCAAGCGCGGCGGCCTGCTGCACGACGTCGGCAAGGTGCTGACCCACGAGAACGAGGGCACCCACGTGGAGCTCGGCGTGGAAGTGGCGCGACGGTACGGCGAGACCGCCGCCGTGATCAACTGCATCCAGGCCCACCACGACGACGCGCCGCACGAGAGCGCGGAATCGGTGCTGGTGCAGGCGGCCGACGCCATCAGCGGCGCCCGTCCCGGTGCCCGGCGCGAGGCGTTCGAGACCTACGTGAAGCGGCTCACCCGGCTGGAGGAGATCGCCAACGCCTTCCCGGGGGTGGAGAAGAGCAACGTCATCCAGGCCGGCCGCGAGGTGCGCGTCGTGGTCACGCCGGAGCGGATCGACGACGACGCGGCGGCCACGCTCTCCGAGTCGATCGCCCGGAAGATCGAGAACGAGCTGCAGTACCCCGGCCAGATCAAGGTCGTGGTGATCCGGGAGACCCGATCGGTGGACTACGCCCGATGACAGCGCGGGTGCTCGATGGCGCGCCGATCGCCAACGCGATCCGCGCGGAGGTGGCGGAACAGGTGAAACGGCACCGGGAGCGGGGACAGCAGCCCGGACTCGCCGTGGTGATCGTGGGCGAGAACCCCGCGAGCGAGGTCTACGTTCGGGCCAAGGGAAAGGCGTGCGAGGAAGCGGGGATGCACTCCGAGACCGTGCGCCTTCCGCAGGAGACCTCCGAGGCGGAGCTGCTGGCGGTGGTGGACCGGCTCAACTCGGACCCTCGGATCCACGGCTTCCTGGTGCAGCTCCCGCTGCCGCCGCACATCAATGGTGAGCGGGTGCTGAATCGGGTGAGCCCGACCAAGGACGTGGATGGCTTCCATCCGGTGAACGTCGGCAAGCTGGTGATCGGCGATCCCACGGCGCTGCGTCCCGCGACCCCGTTCGGCGTGCAGCAGATGCTCATTCGCTCGGGCATCGACACCAAAGGTGCCAACGCGGTCATCGTGGGTCGCTCCAACATCGTGGGCAAGCCGATGGCCAACCTGCTGATTCAGCCCGGGAAGGGGGGCGATGCCACGGTGACAGTCTGCCACTCCAAGTCGAAGGACCTCCCGGCGGTCTGCCGC
Organism: Gemmatimonadales bacterium; assembly: GCA_038253515.1. GTDB lineage: Bacteria > Gemmatimonadota > Gemmatimonadetes > Gemmatimonadales > GWC2-71-9 > CAVVWJ01. The sequence goes on from JBBSHB010000042.1 coordinate 11,674, forward strand.
AGCGCCGACCTCTTGATCGTGGCCATGGGCAAGCCCGAGTTCGTCACCGCCGACATGGTCCGGCAGGGCGCCGTGGTCATCGACGTCGGGATCAACCGGGTCGATGATGCCACCCAGGCCAAGGGCTACCGGATCGTGGGCGATGTCGCCTACGGCCCGGTGTCCCAGGTGGCCTCCGCCATTACTCCGGTGCCGGGTGGGGTTGGCCGGATGACGATCGCCATGCTGCTGCAGAACACGCTTCAGGCTTTTCAGCAGGCGGAGGCCCGGTAGCTCCACCCGATGTCACTCTCGATTCCGTCTCTCGCGATCGCTCCGACCGACGCCGTCTGGTCCGTGAGTCAGCTGACCACGGCCGCCCGGCGCCTGGTCGAGAGCGGGTTCATGCCGATATGGGTGCGGGGCGAGCTGGTGGGCTGCAAGGCCTGGCCCAGTGGCCACTGGTATTTCACCCTGCGCGACGCGACCAGCCAGGTGCGCTGCTGCATGTTCAAGCTGGACGCGCAGCGGGCCGGGAAGCCGCCCGCCGACGGCACCGAGGTCTTCGCGCTGTGCCGCCCGGGAATCTACGAAGCCAAGGGCGAGTTCCAGCTCAAGGTCACGCGCATCATTCCCACCGCCGCCATCGGTCGCCAGCAGCAGGAGCTGGAGCGGGTGAGGGCGGTATTGCAGAAGGACGGCCTCTTCGACCTCGCCCGGAAGCGTCCGCTCCCGGAGTACGCTTCCGCCATCGCGGTGGTCACCAGCAGGGCCGGGGCGGCGGTCGGGGACATCATCACCGTGAGTCGGAAGCGATGGCCGTGTGCCCGCCTGTTCGTGCTCCATGCGCGGGTGCAGGGGGATGGCGCGGTCGACGAGCTGGTCCGGGCCCTCCGGCGGGTGAACCGGCTCAAGGTCGACCTCTGCATCCTTGCCCGCGGCGGCGGCGACAAGGAGGACCTCGCCGCGTTCAACGCCGAGCCGGTGTGCCGCGCCCTCGCGGCCGTGCGGGTTCCCACCATCTCCGCGGTGGGACACGAGATCGACATCTCGTTCACCGATCTGGTGGCCGACGTCCGCGCACCGACGCCGTCCGCCGCGGCCGAGCTCGCGTTCGCCGATCAACGTGAGGTGCTGCGCCAGCTCGATGATCTGGCCGCGCGGCTCGGCTCCGGGCTCGGCGGCCGCGCGCGGCTCGCGACCGAACGGCTGGAGCGGACCCGGGACCGGATGCAGGGCGCCGTCGCGGCGCTGGTCGAGCGCCACCATCACCAGCTCGAACGACTCGGCGCGCAACTCGACGCCCTGAGTCCGCTGCGCGTCCTCGACCGGGGATACGCCGTCCCGGTGGCCCTAGATGGCCGGGTGCTCAAGCGCCGGGCGGAGTTCCTGCCCGGCGAGCGCTTTCGCCTGCGGGTGGCGGATGGCGACGTCCCCGCCCGCGTGGAGCCCGAATGACCACCATCGCCGAAGAGCTGGCACGGCTGGAGGAGATCGTGCGCCGGCTCGAATCGGACGACGTCGAGCTCGACGCCGCGCTGGCCCTCTTCGAGGAGGGAGTGAGCCGGCTCCGCGCCGCGCGCGAGCGTCTTCTGACCGCCGAGCTGCAGGTGCAGGCCGTGCTCGAGGAGGCAGGCGGCGATCTTCGGACCGCCGAGCTGGATGACTGAGGCCCCTCCGCTGGTGCCGGCCGAGCTGCTCGCGGAGGCGCGCGAGTGCACCGATCGACTCCTGGGCGAGTGGGCCGATCGCCTGCAGGAGGAGATGGGCGGACGCCGCGGCGAGGCGCTCGCGTATGCCCTCCGCACCCCGGGCAAGCGGGTGCGGGCGGCGCTGGTGCTCGCGGCCTACCGGTCGGTCGGCGGGCGGTCGCCCAGGATCGCCGGAGTGGCGGCCGCCGTGGAGACGGTGCACACCTACTCGCTGGTGCACGACGATCTCCCCTGCATGGACGATGACGACGTTCGGCGCGGCCGGCCCACGACTCACCGCCACTTCGACGTGGCGACAGCCACCCTGGTGGGCTTCCTGCTGGTGCCGGTCGCGGCCCAGGTGCTCGCCGCGGCCGCCCGGGACCTCGACCTCTCGGCGGATGTGCTCGGCCGCATGGCCTCCGAGCTCTTTCAAGCCGGCGGCATCGAGGGGATGGTCGGGGGACAGTGGCTCGACCTCGAGGCCGAGCGCCGGTCGCTCGACCTGATGCAGCTCATCGCGGTCCACCGGGGAAAGACGGGAGCGCTGATTCGCGCGTCCTGCATCCTCGGCGGCATGGCCGCTGAGGCGGACCTCGACCGGCTGGGCGCGCTCGCCGCCTTCGGCGGCGATGTCGGGCTCGCGTTCCAGGTGGCCGACGACGTGCTCGACGCCACCGGAACCAGCGAGGAGCTGGGCAAGACGGCCGGGCGCGACGCCGAGCTGGCCAAGTCCACCTACGTCGGGCTCCTCGGTGTGCACGGCGCCCGGGAGGAAGCCGATCGACTGGCCGGACGGGCGGTCGAACACCTCCGCACGGCGGGCGTTCCCTCGGGGGCACTGGGAGCTTTGGCGGAGTATATTGTGAGCAGGAGTTCGTAGCGGGATTTCCGATCAGGAGCACGAGAGGGCCGCGGTCGGGGCTGTCATCACGAGTGTTAGCGCTGTCATCACGAGTGCTAGCGCTGTCATCACGAGTGCTAGCGCTGTCATCCCGAGGAGCGTAGCGACGAGGGATCTTGCCCGGAGGTCCCGGACATTCGCGGGCAAGATCCCTCGCTCCGCTGGGGATGACAGATGGGTGCTGGGGATGACAGATGGGTGCTGGGGATGACAGATGGGTGCTCGGGATGACGGATGGGTGCTCGGGATGACAGCGCCGTGCGGCACGACAGAACCGATCGGCATACCCATGTCAACCGGCCTCGACTCGCCCAAGATGCCGAACCTACTGACCCCAGATTCCCGATGACTCTCCTCTCCACCATCCACTCTCCCGCCGATCTCAAGCGCCTGCGGCGCGATCAGCTTCCCCAGCTCGCCCAGGAGATCCGCGAGCGACTGATCGAATGTGTCTCGCTCACCGGCGGCCACATCGGCGCGAGTCTGGGGGTGGTGGAGCTGAGCGTGGCCCTGCTCTACGAGTTCGACTCGCCCCGGGACAAGATCGTGTGGGACGTCGGCCATCAGGCGTATGCCTGGAAGCTCCTCACCGGACGCAACGACCCGTTTCCCACCCTACGCCAGCGCGACGGCATCTCCGGCTTCCTCAAGCGGAGCGAGAGCGAGCACGACCAGTTCGGCGCGGGGCATGCCGGCACCGCGATGTCGGCGGCCCTGGGCATGGCCACCGCGCGGGACCTCAAGGGTGGGGACCACAAGGTGGTCGCCGTGGTAGGGGACGGCGCCCTCACCTGCGGCCTGTCGTACGAGGGGATGAACAACGCGGGCCATTCCGAGCGCGACATCATCCTGATCGTCAACGACAACGGGATGTCGATCTCGCCCAACGTCGGCGCCATCAGCAAGACCCTCGGGCGCATCGTGGCCGACCCGCGGATCAACCGGCTGCGCGAGAAGATCAAGGGGCTGACCTTCGCGCTCGGCGGGGTATTCGGCGAGGGCGTGGTGGACTTCGCCAAGAACGTCGAGGAGAGCGTCAAGAACCTGTTCTCGCCGGGGATGCTGTTCGAGGAGCTGGGCTTCCGTTACTTCGGCCCGATCGACGGGCACGACCTGGGCAAGCTCTGCGACACCCTGCGCTTCGTCCGGGGGATGAAGGGTCCCCGCGTGATCCACGTCATGACCCAGAAGGGCAAGGGGTTCGCCTTCGCCGAGTCCAACCAGGAGAAGTGGCACGGGCTCGCGGCGTACGATCCGGTCACCGGCGAGGCCCGGAAGAAGGCGAGCGGCCCGCCGACCTGGACCCAGGTGTTCGGCGACGGGCTCACCGCCCTCGCGGGCGAGCACCCCGAGATCGTCGCCATCACGGCGGCGATGCCGTCCGGGACCGGCACCAACGTGTTCCAGAAGACATATCCCGAGCGGTTCTTCGACGTGGGGATCGCGGAAGGCCACGCGGTGACCTTCGCCGGGGGCCTCGCTACCCAGGGCATCCGCCCCGTGGTGGCGATCTACAGCACCTTCCTCCAGCGGGCATACGACAACGTCATCCACGATATCGCCGTCCAGCACCTGCCGGTGATCTTCTGCATGGACCGGGCGGGGCTGGTCGGCGAGGACGGCCAGACCCACATGGGCCTCTACGACATCGCCTACATGCTGGCGGTGCCGGGGATGACGGTCACGGCGCCCAAGGACGGCGAGGAGCTGATCGGACTGCTCCGCACCGCCCTGGCCCACACCGACGGTCCCTTCTGCACCCGCTACCCTCGGGACAAGGCACCCGCCGAGCCGCGGGCCGCGGGCGAGATCCGGCCCGTGCCGTACGGCACCTGGGAGCAGCTCCGGAGCGGGAAGGACGTCGCCATCCTCGCGGTCGGCACCATGGTGCAGCCGGCCCAGGGCGCGGCCGACCTGCTCGCGGCTGACGGGATCGACTGCGCCGTGGTCAACTGCCGCTTCCTCAAGCCGCTCGACCAGGCGATGCTGGAGGCGCTGCTGCAGGAGCACCGGACCATCGTCACGGTCGAGGAGGGCAGCATCGTCAACGGCTTCGGCGCCTGTCTCGCCGAGACGCTGCAGACCACCCATCCCGAGGTGCGGGTGGTCGCCCTCGGCGTTCCCGACCGGCTGGTCGAGCAGGCCCCCCGGCCGGAGCAGCTCGAGCTCTTCGGCCTCACCGCCGCGGGTATCGCCCGGCGGATCACGGCGCTCCAGCACGAGGAGAGCCTCGAGGCCCGATGAAGGTCGGCGTCGTCGGCAATCCACGGTACCGCGATCTCAACGCCGTCCTGCAGCGCGTCGCCGACCAGGCGCCGGAGCGCGGGATCATGCTGTACACGGAGGAGCGTCTCCGCGAGTTCTGGGACCGCGAAGTTCCGGTCTTCGAGGGCGTGGACCTCGATGCCCTGATCACCTTCGGCGGCGATGGCACCCTGCTCCGGGGCGCCCGGCTGCTTGGCCCGCGCGAAACTCCGATTCTGGGCATCAATCTCGGTCGAGTGGGCTTTCTCACCACGGCCACCCGGCAGACGCTCGATCCCGCGCTCGACGCGTTGGTGGGCGGGCGCTACGTGATCGAGCGGCGCCAGGCGCTCCAGGCCGAGATCAAGGACGGCGGCGGGAACGGGCGCTCGCTCCAGATGGCGATGAACGACGTCGCCGTCCACAAGGGTGGGGTGGCCCGAGTGATCCGGGTCAACGTCTTCATCCAGGGCGAAAACGTCGGCCCCTACAGCGCCGACGGAATCATCGTCGCCACCCCCACCGGCTCGACCGCGTACAGCCTGAGTGCCGGCGGCCCGATCGTGGTGCCCGGCGTGGAGGCGATGGTGGTGACTCCGATCGCAGCCCACACGCTGGCGGTTCGCCCGCTGGTGGTGCCGTCGTCGTACCGCATCGTGATCGAGCCCATGGTCGGCTGGTCCGAGGACCTGCTGGTCTCCTTCGACGGCCAGACCGGAACCACCCTCGCGCCGGGGGAGAGCGTGAACGTGCGGCGCGCCGATCATCGCGTCTGTCTCATCCGGCTCGGCGGAGACGGCTTCTTCGGGCGGATGCGCCAGAAGCTCCACTGGGGCGATCTCTCGGGCCGGGAGGCGGGACCGTGAGGAGCGGCGCTGTCATCCCGAGCCACCCCTGTGGGGCTGTCATCCCGAGGAGCGTAGCGACGAGGGATCTTGCCCGCGAATGTCCGGGACCATCGGGCAAGATCCCTCGCTCCGCTCGGGATGACACCTGACGGTCGCAACGACACTCCGACCACTCCTCCGACCCATGCTCGCCGAGCTCCGCGTCCGCGACCTCGCCACCATCGCCGATGTGACCCTGCACCTCGGCCCCGGCCTCAACGTCCTCACCGGCGAGACCGGGGCGGGGAAGTCGATGCTGGTGGACGCGCTCGCGCTGCTGCTGGGCGAGCGCGCCGCGAGCGGCAGCGTCCGCCCAGGGGCCGGGAAGGCAATCATCGAAGGCGCGTTCGAGGGGATCGACGGCCCCACCCGGCGTGCCATCGAAGCTCTCGGCCTCGACGTGGAGGACGGGCGGGTCGTCGTGCGCCGCGAGGTCTCCTCCGAAGGCCGCTCCCGCGCGTGGGTGAACGGCAGCCCCACGACCGCGGCCGTCCTGGCTCAGTCGGGCGCCCTCCTGGTGGACCTGCACGGACAGCACGAGACCCAATCCCTCCTCCACGCCGACGCACAGCGCGACATCCTCGACAGCTTCGCCCACGCGGAGGCAGAGCGAGCGGCGGTGGCGGAGGCGCATCGGGCCCTCGCCGCGCTCCGTGGCGAGGAAGCGACGCTCGCCGCCAGGCGGGACGAGGTGCGCCGCCGGGCCGACTACCTCCGCCATGTCGTCGGCGAGATCGATCGGGCCAGACTCAAGTCCGGCGAGGACGAGGCGCTGCAGATCGAGGCCCGTCGACTGAGCCAGGCGGGCGCACTGGCGGAACAGGCGCAGCGGATCGCCGACGCGCTCGAGGGCGAAGGCGGCAACGCGCTCGGTGCGCTGGCGGCGGCGGACCGCGCGCTCACTGGGCTCGAGAAGGTCGACCCCGCCGGTACCGCGTGGCGGGAAATGCTCGATGCCGCATACGCCAACCTTTCGGAGCTCGCCCGTCTGGCGGCGGCGTACGCCGAGCAAGTGGCGGAAGATCCGGAACGGCTGGCGGAGGTGGAACGACGGCGCGACCTGATTTTCCGGCTGACCCAGAAATACGGCGCGACGGTCGAGGCGGTGCTGGCCACGCGCGAGCAGTCGGCCGCGGAGCTCGACCTGCTGGACACGGCGGACGTCGATCTCAAGGCGCTCGCGGCCCGGCGCACCGCGGCGGAGGGCGCGCTCCGCGCCGCCGCGGAGGCGTTGAGCGGGCGCCGGCGGGAGGCCGCCGACCGGCTCGCGCGCGGGGTGAATCGCCTGCTGCCCCAGCTCGGGCTCGCGGGAGGCAAGCTATCGGTGGCGCTCGGCGCCCTGCCGGAGCCTGCCGCCCACGGCCAGGAGAGCGTGGTGTTCGACGTGCGGCTCAACCTCGGGCTCGAGGCCAAGCCGCTCGCGCGGGTGGCGTCGGGCGGCGAGCTCTCCCGGCTCATGCTGGCGCTCAAGGTAGTGCTGGTGCGGCACGACGCGATCGCGACGCTGGTATTCGACGAGGTCGATCAGGGGATCGGCGGCGAGGTGGGGGCCCAGGTGGGCGCGGCACTGGCGGAGGTGGCGGAGCGGCACCAGGTGCTGGTCATCACCCATCTGCCGCAGATCGCGGCGCGGGCAGATCAGCACCTGGTGGTATCCAAAGAAGCCCGCGGCGGCATCGCCACCAGCGACGTGCAGGCCACCCATGGTGAGGACCGGGTCGCCGAGATCGCGCGCATGCTGGGTGACACGGAGGGCGAGGCGGCTCGGCGTCACGCGCAGGCGCTGTTGCGGCAAGAGGGGAAGGTCCGCGGCTAGGGATTGATCCGCCAGCGAGATTTAGCTGGTTCCGGGGACACGCTCGGCAGATTCACCACGGAAACACGGAAGACACGGAAGGACACGGACAACAACCACATTATCTGTATCTGTTTTTAATCCACTTACCTGAATCTCATCAGAACAGCCCGAAGTACACCCGGAACATCGCCCGCATGGTGTGCCGGTTGGGGACCCGTCCGCCGCCGGCCCGCACCACCCGTTCGTACGACCATCCCGCATCCACCGGCAGTCCATCTCCTCCGGGCCGCAGTCCGCCCAGGTTGGAGTAGGTGAGCCCGATTCCCAACACCGTCGCGCTCGCCTTGGTCTCCTCGGCGAGCACGCCGGCGGCGACGCCCGGGATCGAGTCTTCGGCCGCCGGGTAGGTCACCGCGTCCGCGCCTCGCGACCAGTGCCGCACACTTCCCTGGATGGCGAAAGTCTGTGCCAGCCGGACGAATGGCCGGACGGCGAGGTCCACCACGTCGCCCGGGTCCCGGCGCACGATGGTCAGCAGGTCGGCCGACGGGAACGGCTGCGTGGGGGGCGCCACACGCAGCAGGTAGTCCGCGGCGAGCTGGCGATTGTAGCCGCCCTCGAGCCGCATCCCCCAGCTCCCAGCGCCCAGGTCCGCGGTCATGCGTACCTCGAGGTCGGTCTGACCATCGCCGGTGCCGAGCGTGAGCAGCCGGTCGCTGCGGGCGACGCTGCCGGTGGGAAACCGCATCAGTCCCTGGAGCGCCGCGCGCAAGCCGCCCCGGTGGGTGCCCTGGTCCCAATGATCGAGCAGCGTGATCGCGGCCCCCACCTCGGCGTCACCCCGAAAGGTGACTTTCGACTCGCCCGTGCGGAGTCCGATCGGATCGTGGACGTAGTCGAGCAGGTCGGTCGTCGTCGCCGCGTCGGCGGGCAGCGCGGGAGCGGCCGTGAAGCCGCTCACGCCGAGCGTGCCCGCCAGGACCGATTGCAGATCGGTCACTCTGGTGCTGACGGCGGTTCCAGCCATACTCGCGGCCGTGGGCACGAACGGCGACGCGGTCGCGGGATCGGAGAGCAGGCCGAAGAGATCCTCCCGCAGCGCGGTGCCCGAGGCGAGGGTGGACTGGGCGAGTGCCTTGGTCGTCGGGTCGGCGTCGTAGTCCCCGGCCGCGATCCGGCTGCTCAGCGTAGCGAGCGCGCCGTCGAGCTCCTGGAAAAAGCCGGCCTCGGACGTCTCGCCCGGATTGACGCCCGCGTCGCCGGTGGTGCCGTCGAGGGCGATCGCGGTCTGCACCCGGCTCCGGACCAGTGGGATCCGTCCGAACACGGTGAGCCAGCGCGTCACCCCGAGTCCCATCCCGAAGAACCCGTGGCTCTGGTCGGCCTGCGCATCGGTGGTGAGCGTCCCTAAATTGAGGTGGTATGCGCTGACGCCGATGATCCGGCCGATGCGCGCGTCCGCGTCGCTCAGCGGGGCGAGGAGGTTGCTGCCGAGCGCGGAGCTCGAGAGGTCGGTGCCGAGGGGCTCGCGGGTGCCATTCCGATAGCGGGAGTCCCAGATGTCGATGGTCCCCTCGAGCTCCACCCGGACGACGCCGACCGGCACGCCCACCGGAGCGAGCTGAGCCCGGGCGATTTCCGGCACGAGCAGGCAGGCGATCGTTCCCAGCCGCCGCGCACAATGCCCCACAGTCCCTCCCGAGAGAAGCGGTCCGCCGTGCCAGCTCTATCGTCCGTAAGACTCGCAACTTCGCTCTTTGCCGCGAGCTTTGGAAGCCGTCCCGCGGCCGCAGCATCGGCACCGGGGCGGGTGAATCTGCTCGGGGAGCACACCGACTACAACGGCGGGCCGGTCCTGCCGATGGCGCTGGAGCGGCGGACGGCGGTGGCGGTTGCGCCGGAGCGCGGATGGACGCTGGTCTCCCGGGTCGATCGCATCCCTCATGAGGTCGATGTGCCCGAGGTGCTCCGAGGCGACTGGACCGACTACCTGGTCGGCGTCGTGCGGGAGCTGGAGGCGATCGGCGCGGCGCCGGTCGGCGCGCGGGTGGCGGTGGCGAGCACGGTGCCCATCGGCGCGGGCCTCTCCTCTTCCGCCGCGCTCACGGTCGCGGCCGCGCGGGCCCTGAGCCAGTTGGCGGGGCGCCGGCTCGCCCCTGCGCAACTGGTCGAGATCGCTTACCGGGCGGAGCACGATCAGGTAGGGGTCCGCTGCGGACGGATGGACCAGACCATCGCGGCGCACGGGATGCGGGGGATGGCGCTTCTGGTCGAGACCGCCACTGGCACACTCGCCCGAGTGCCGTTCGCCGGGCTGGTCTGGATCGTGGAGACCGGCGTGTCGCACCGACTCATCGGGGGCGAGCTCAACCAGCGGCGTCGCGAGTGCGAGGAGGCGCTGGCGTTCTGCCGCGAGTGGCGGCCCGGGCTGGCCCATCTGGCGCAGCTCGCGCCGGGCGAGCTGGAAGAGGTGGAGCGCAGGCTGCCGCCACCGCTGGTCCCGCGGGTGCGGCATGTCGTGACCGAGACGGCGCGGACCCGGGCGGCGGCCGCGGCGCTCGCCGC
>JBBSHB010000043.1:0-20236 GCA_038253515.1 Gemmatimonadales bacterium
CGGCTGGCCGGTCAGGGCCGCGAGGGCGGCCACGGCACGCGGGTTCTCCGAGTCGTGCTCGTGCACCCGCCCGTAGACCGCGACCGCCTTGTCGGTGGCGCCGGCCCGTGCCAGCGCGTCGCCCAGGGACAGGTAGGCCTCGAGCAGCGGCGCCTTGTCTCCCATGCGATAGGCCAGCTCGACCCGCTTCTGGTGATGCCGGATGCCGTCCGGCTCGAGCACGACGAGCAGGTCGCTGATGCGGGCGGCGGCGGGCCAATCCTGGAGTCGCTCGTAGCCCGCCAGGGCGTGATCGAGCTCGTCCCGGCCCCGAGGGACGTCGCCCAGCAGCAGCACCCGCTCCGCCAGCTCGCGGTGCAGCTCCGGGTTGTCCGGCTGGTCCGCGATCCGGTCCTCCAGGGCGGTGAGCTCGGCGGCGTCCGACTCCCCGAACTCCCCGCCGGGCTCGACCTCGATGAGGGGAAGTCCGGCGGTCGGGGTGGCGACGTCCGTGGATGGCGAGTCGGCACCGAGCTCGTCCATGCCGCCGATGTCCTGGATGTCGAGCAGATCGTCCATCAGCTCCGCCGGCATGGGTGGCCCTTCTTCCATGCCGGCCAGCCGCACCCCCTCGAACTGCAGCTCCTCCGGGGGGATCTCCTCCAGGTCGAGCGGCACCATGTCGTCGCTCGCCGACTCCGGATCCAGCTCGGGCTCGGAGGTATGCTCGAGGCCGGTGAGCATGGCGTCCCCCGGCTCTCCCGCGCTCGCCAGCTCCGAGGCGGCGGGCACCAGCGGGTCGAGGATCAGGTCTTCCGTGCTGGCCGTCTCGGCGAACGTCTCCGTGACCATCAGGCCTTCCGGCGGGGCGGCGGCTTCGGACGCCGGCACCTCGAGGGGAGCCGGCTCGACCGTGGCTGGCTCCGCGGCGGCACTCTGGGAGCGCTCGTCGGCCTGCCGCACGGGCGGCGCGGTTGGCTGGTGGAACCCGGTGTCGAGAAACACGAGGTCACCGGGACGGGCCGCCGGCGGAGGCTGCGGCGCCGCCCGGGAGGCATCGATCTCCTGGAGTTGCTCGAGCGTGCGGCGCGCGCCGGCCCGGTCGCCCCGGGCCTCCAGGTCTCCGGCCAGCTTCTCCAGCTGCTCACGGGCTTCGTCCTCGCGAGAGGCCGCGCGGAGCAGCTCGACCAGCATGATCCGGATCTCCTGGCTGCCGGAGAACTGGTCCGCGAACTGGCTCACCGACTGAAACGCCAGGTCGAGCTGGCCCAGGGCGTTCATCCGCTCGAGGAATTCGATCAGGTTCCGCTTGGCTTCGATGACGACGTTCTTCCGGGCGTGGAGCTGGGCCAGCTTGAGGTAGGTCTGGGTCCGTCCCGGATTGACCCGCAGGATCTTGCCGCAGAGGGCAATGGCGTTGTTGAAGAACCCCTGGTCGGCGTACAGGTCGACGGCGCGCTCGTAGGAGCGGACGGCGGCGGCGGTGTCGTTGATTTTGAGGTAGAGGTCGCCGACCCGGTTGTAGAGCGAAAGATCGGGGCTGGTCTCGGCGCCGGACTCGATCTGCTGGATGGCCTTCAGGTAGACTTCTATGGCCTTCCGCCAATCCTCCTTCTGCTCGAACTTCCGCGCCGAGTCTTTCAGCTTTTCCAGATTCATGCGGCTCGGACGGAGAAGGAGATCAGGGATAAGGCTAGGAGCGACCAAAAGATACCGGGCTGCCGAAGGACCGGCAAGCAGCCGGGCGCGAGGCCTCAGATGGTCGCGGGGTCCAGTGCGCCGGCGGCCACCGCCCGCGCCATCCGCTCCAGGTCGGGGGCCGGTGCCCGATCGTCCTCCAGCGGCAGAATCGGCGGGGTGAGCCCCCGCAGGCGGCGATACAACGCGGCCACGCCCCGTCCCGGCGCCAGCGGCTTGAGGAACTCGAGTCCCTGGGCGGCGCACAGCAGCTCCGCTCCGACCACCCGCTGCGCGTTGAGTAGGATGCGCTGCGCCTTGTACGCCGCGGCCATCCCCATGGGCACGAAGTCTTCCTGATTGGCGTCGGTCGGAATCGACCCGATGCTTGCCGGCATGGCGATCGCCCGTGATTCCGCCACCAGGGACGCGGCCGTGATCTGCACCATCATGAGCCCTGAGCAGAGCCCCGGGTCACGGGTCAGGAAGGCCGGCAGCCCCTGGGAGAGATCGGGATTCACCAGCCGCTCCACCCGCCGTTCCGCGATCGCCTGCAAGGTGGTGAGCGTCATCGCGAGCACGTCGAGGGCCTGCGCCACCGGCTGCCCGTGGAAGTTTCCTCCGGAGATCACGTCGCCGTTCTCGAACACCAGCGGATTGTCGGTGGAGGCGTTGAGCTCGACCGCCACGGTCTCTTCGGCGAATCGCACGGCGTCGCTGACGGCGCCGAGCACCTGGGGCGCGCAGCGGAGACTGTAGGCGTCCTGGACGCGGGGATCGCCTTCGCGGTGGGATTCCCGGATCTCGCTGTCCTGGAGCAGGGCCCGCATCAGGTCGGCGGCCTCGATCTGGCCCCGATGCGGCCGGGCCGCGTGAATGCGTGGATCGAGCGGCGCGGGCGTGCCCCGCAGGGCTTCCAGACTCATCGCCGCGGCGCCGACCGCCGTGCGCCAGAGCACCCGGGCGTCGTGCACCATGAGGGCCAGGAGCGCGGTCTGCGCCTGGGTGCCGTTGATGAACGCGATCCCCTCCTTGGGCGCGAAGCGGAACGGCGCCAGGCCGGCGGCCGAAAGCGCCGCCGCCGCGGGCCCGCTGCCGCCGGGGAGCACGACCTCGCCCTCGCCCATGAGCGCGAGCGCGATGTGGCTGAGGGGTGCCAGGTCGCCGCTCGCGCCCACGCTTCCCTGTTCCGGCACGAGGGGGACGATGCCGGCGTTGAGCAGCGCGACGAGGGCGTCGACCAGCTCGGGCCGGACACCGCTGGTGGGACGGAGCAGGACGTTGGCGCGGAGGAGCATCACGGCGCGCACGACGCCGGGCGGCAGCGGCGCGCCGACGCCGGCGGAGTGGCTGCGGATCAGGTTCGTCTGGAGCCGATCGAGCTGGTCCGGCGCGACTCGCACGTTGGCGAGTTTGCCGAACCCGGTGTTGATCCCGTAGATCGTCTGCCCCGAGGCGATGGCCGCCTCGACCAGCTGCCGGCTCCGGAGCAGCGCCTGGCGGGCGTCGCCGTCGACGCCCACCCTGACCTGAGGCTCCCGAGCGATCCGAACCACGTCGGCGACCGAGAGGGAGCAACCATCGATGACGCAGGTGAGTTCGGGCATCGCCCGAACTTGCCCGCGGCCGCCCGCTGATTCAACCCCCACCAGGGCGGCTCGCGGGGCGTCAGCGGTGCGTCACCACCAGTTCGGGATTACCCGGGTCGGTCTGGAAGGCCCAGTCGAGAATCAGGAAGTTCTGCCCCACGTGGGTCACCCGGACCGCGCCGTAGCGCTTGAAGCCGTCGCCCCCGCTCATCTCGAAGACGTAGCCGTAGCCCGGGATCGCCAGGATTCCGGCGGGGCTGTACGTCTGGAAGGCCGCGAAATCGATGGTGGTGAGATCCGCGACCGGAGCGTTGGCATCGTAGTACTCGACTCCGGTTCCGGCCCGCACAGGCGTCAGGAAGAGATCACCGGAACCGTCCCGGTCGACCACGAAGTCGATGGTATTCGGCGCACCGGAGCCGACCAGGCCAATCTCACTGCTTTGCGCCAGACCATCGCCGTTGAGATCGTCCCAGAATCGGAATCCGCTCTGATCGGGCTGCTCCTGAAAGGCGAAGAGCACCACGTTCCGCGCGTCCGGTCGCGGGGTATCGTTCCGGAGCGGCGAACGGGCGCTCTCGAACCCGTCGACGCTCTCGGCGGTCACCGAGAAGCACTCCGGCACGCCGTTGGTCAGCGCACCCACCACGAATTCAGCGGCGACGGTGGTGCCCTCGAGGCTCCAGGTGGTCCCACACTTGTCGTTGTCCAGGTCGTACGAGGTGCTGTAGACGCGGTAGTTCTGGAAATTTCCGGGGTCGGCGACGAATGGGTTGTCGGACCAGGTCAGTGCGATGGCTCCATCCAATGTAGTGCTGGAAAGGGAGCTGGGACTGTCGACCGGAGTGCCGGGACCGGACCCGTCATGGGAGGAGCACCCGGCGACCAGGAGGACGATGGGGATCGACCAGCCACGCATGGGTGACGTCTCCAGTGAGGGTTGCGTACCGACCAGCAGTTCGCGTGCCATTCGGCGGAGGGGGTCAACTTCAGTCCCGGCGTCACCTGCAGGCCCGGAAGGAGGCTCGGCGTCCGACCCTGGTGACACTACTGCTCGAACGTCGTCTGATCGTAGTCGAACTTGAGGTCGGGCAGGTCGCTCAGGTAGATCGAGAAATAGAAGGCGAAGTTCCCGTTGGCATTGCGAACGAAGTTGAATCCCGCCCGCCATTCGTGCAGGTCCCGCTCCAGCCGGACCACGTGGGACTCGAACTTTGCGTCGGTGATGTTGTACTGCGACGACCAGGAGAGTGCCCAGAAGGGGGTCGGCGAGAAGCTGGTGCTGAATCCGAGACTCTGGCGGTCCGGCGTCGACGTCGTGACGCCCTCGACCGGACGGGTGCGGGAGAGCGAGTAGTTGAAGTTGGCCGAAAAGCTCCTGCCGCCCCGCTGCAGTGGCGCCTCGCTGCTGCTGTAGAACGACCCGGGACGCCTGCCCCGCCCGGACTCGGCGACGTAGGACGTGGGCACCTGATCGGCCCCGGCGCGGGCCCCGCTCTCCGAGCGCTTGCCCCCCAGGCCGAAGATCGACCCGATCGCGCGGAAGGTGTTCCCCGAGATGGCGAAGCTGGCGCTCACGTTCTGGAGGAAGGGGACGAACTTCGCGGTGTCCGACCCCACCTGACCACGCCACAGATCGTGGGTCAGGCTCACGTTGAAGCCCGGGAGCAAGTCGCTCAGCAGCGAGTTGGTGACGCTCCCCGTCGTCCACCCGGTGAAGCCCGGCTTCTTGGCCTGCTCGAAGTCGTAGCTGACCGCGCTGGTGCTGATGCTGAGCAGGCGGAGCTTCTGATCGTTCACCGAGGAGGTGTCTCCACGCGGGGGTCGGCGCTTCCCCTCGAACGTCTGGGAGAGCGAGACGCTCACCTGTTGGGTTGCGTCGCTCCTCAGCGTGACCGTCTGGCCCGGATCGACCACCGCGCGGGCGAACTCCTCGTTCACGTTGGCCGCGGGCTGATAGTTCCAGGTGATGACCGGGGAGAAACTGTGCCGGATCCGGCTCAGCGGTCCGATACCGGGGAAGAATCCGAACAGCGTCGGCGCGGACGTCACCGAGAACCGGAACCGCTTGCCCTGCCGCACGAAGCTGCCGCCGGTGTTGCGATTCCGCACGGCGAACGGCTGCCCCGCCAGCGAGTTCCCGATTCCCAACACCGGCTGGAGCTTCCACGACCCACGGAACAGCACCGGCAGGTTGATCCCGGTGTCCCAGTCGATCGAGCTCTGGAAGTCCCCGGTGAAGAATCGGGAGACGGTCACCGAGTCGGTCGGATCCGGAGTGGAGGGATCGTCGGTGCGGAACGCCACGGAGTCTCGTCCGGTGGACGTCTGATCGTTCACCTGGATCGAGTTCTGCCAGTTGAACCCGCCGAACCGGAGCGGGGTGTCGAGGTTGAGCGCGGTGACTCGGCTGCTGCCGGTCTGGGCGATGGTGTCCAGCACACCCCCGGGAAGCACCTGCACGAAGCTCGGGAGCGCGGTCTTGGAGGTGGTGTTGTTGGTGAGGCTGAGTCCCGGAGACCAGGTGACGTTCGATCCGATCGCGATCGGCACCGGGGAGAGCGTCAGCGCCGGGAGGAGCTGCTGGACGCTCCCGTCGGTCAGGCTCTGCCGCCGGTTGCCGCCCAGCGTCACCGTCCCCCACCCGAAACGCTTGGAGTAGTTGAGCGAGCTGGTGATCTGCTGGGTGTTCTGCAGCGGATCGATCGCGTTCCGGCGCACGACCGCCGTGTTGCTCGCGTAGTTCAGGCTGAAATTCAGGCTGGTCGAGAGGTTGAACGTCTGCCGATGGTCCCAGCGGAAGGTGAGTCCCGACCCCCCGCCATCCTGCCGCTGCTCGTTGAAGCCGACCGAGCCGGTCATGAACCGGTTGAGCCAGCGGTACTGCCCGGCCACGCCGTACTGGACGTACCGGTTGGCGAACCAGTCGACCCGGCCGGTCAGGTCGAGATAGTCGCTCGGAGCCCAGTAGTAGCCGATGTTGGTGATCTGCCGATTGTAGGTGCGGGTCGGCCGGACCAGATCGTTGAGCCCGAACTGGGGGATCAGAATGCCCGAGTGGCGTCCCGGCCGCACGTCCTGAAAGATGAACGGCAGCCAGAGGATGGGGACGTCACGCACGTAGAGCGTCACCGGCCGGGCCACCAGGACGCTCTTGGAGATCCACTTCACCTCGCGGGCCGCGAAGTGATAGTGCGGGATCGGCAGATTGCAGCTGGTGATCTCGCTGGACCCGGCATAGATCCGCTTCGAGCTCGAGTCCTGAGCGACGTTGCCCCGGAGAAACCACACCGTCGAGCCTTCGGTGAAGTTGGTCAGCGCCTCGTTCACCACCCCGCGGCGGCGGCAGGTGTCGTAGCGGATGGTTTCCCCCACCATCACCTGGCCGCGATCGAACATGTGCGGCTCGCCGCTGGCGTCGAGCAGGCAGCTGCTGCGAAGGTAGGAGATCGTGTCCGCCTCCAGCATCGACCCCTGCCGCTCGGTGAGCGCTTGGCCCTGCAGCAGCACCCGCTCTCCCTGGATGAACACGGTGGCCGAATCCGCCCGGTAGCGGGTGGCCTGGTAGCCCTGCTTGTTGAGCAGCCTGTCCACCACCGAGTCGGGCGGGGCGAACGAGCGGGAGGGCTGGGTGGGAATCCCCAAGCGGCGCGCGGTGGCGGTGTCGAGCGACTGCCCCGCACGGACTCGGGTGCTGTCGCGCAGGGAGTCCGCGCGGAGGCGGGTGCTGTCGCGCAGCGAGTCGGCCCGGGTCACCGGCACCTGGCGTCGGATCGGGACCTGGGCATCCAGCCTGGCGGGTCTGCCCAGGAGCCCCAGCCCGAGCAGCAGCGCCGGCGCGATCGAGGCGACCCGCCGGCGGCGGCGGCCGATGATCACCGCCCCGGCGTACCCCACCTCGTAGAGGAGCAGGAGCGGGATTGTCATCATCACCATCGAGACCAGGTCGGTCCCCGGCGACAGCACGGCTCCCATGATGAACGAGAGCACCACGGCGTAGCGGCGGAAGCGGTTGAGCTCGGACGGGCCGACGATCCCCAGCCAGGCGAGGAGGATGATGATGAGCGGGAGCTCGAAGGAGAGTCCCAGCGCGAGCACCACCTGCAGGACGAAGTCGAAGTAGGCGTCGTAGGTGATGAACGGCTGAATCGCCTCTGTCTGGAAGCTGAACAGCACCCGGAGCGCCTGCGGAATGACGAAGAGGTAGGCCAGCACCGCCCCGGTGAGGAACAGCGCGCTCCCGGCGAACAGGGCGGGCACCAGGGCCTTCTTCTCCCGGGCGTAGAGCGCCGGGGCAAGAAAGGCCCACACCTGCCACAGGATGATCGGGGAGGCGAGCACCAGCCCGACCACGAAGCCGAGCTTGAAGACGATCATGACCGGCTCGGTCGGACTGGTCACCACCAGCTTGCCCCCGGTGAGATAGGGGGCGATCGGCCGCTTGAGGACGTTCACCAGCTGGAGGCGCTGCACGGCCCAGAGCCCGACGGCGAAGCCGACGATCACGGCGCCGATCGACCGGAGAATCCGCCAGCGCAGTTCCTCGAGATGGTCAAGGAACGGCATTTCCCCTGGGGAGCCGGTCATGGGGCGGTGGCGCTCGGGGTTAGCGCCCGAGCGCCTTCAGTCGGTCACGGGCGAGCACCGCTTCGTCGGACTGAGGGTACTTCTGCACCACCCGCTGGTAGGCATCCTTCGCTTTGGCGGACTCTTTCCGCCGCTCGGCGAGCAGGCCGAGGTTGTAGAGCGCCGAGGCGGCCCGGGAGGAGGTCGGGTACTTGTCCGCCACCTGGCCGTAGTACTCGGCGGCGGAGTCGGGATTCTCGGCGGCGAAGCTCTGCCCGATGAAGTAGAGCGCATCCGGCGCCCGGGCGCTGGTGGGATACGCCCGGAGCATCTCGCGCAGACCGATCCGCGCGGTGGAGGTGCTTCCCCGGCGGAGCTGCGCGAGCGAGGCCTCGTACATCTGGTCCGCCGACGCGTTGGCCCCCGACACCGGCTGGGCGCTGTCGCCCGGCGCGGCCGCGGACGGCGCCGAGAGGTCGCGCTGCGCCCCGCGAGCCTCGAGCTGGGTCCTGAGCTCGCTCAGCCGCTGCTGGCTCTGGCCGGTCAGCTCCTGCAACTGCACCAGCTGCTGCTGGATGTTGTACAGGTCGCCGCCGATGTCGCCCTTGAGCTGGCCCAGGGCGCTGCGGCTCACCGCCAGGGAATCCATGATGCGCTGCTGTATCTGAATCACCTCGCCGAGCTGGGCCGCGCGGGCGGAGTCCCGGCGGGCCGACTCGGCCTTGAGGAGCGCCACGTCCGCTTGGACCATCTGCACGTCTCCCTTGGTGACGCAGCCGCCGGCAGCCGCGGCCACGAGCGCCGTCAGCAGGAGCGGCGGCAGCCGGCGGGTACCGCCCGCGGGGAGCCGGGTCGGGTGGCCCACGATCACTGCGGCGCCACGAGTTTGTCCCCGCCCGCGGTCACCTGGAACTCGTCCCGCCGGTTCTGGGCGTAGGCGCTCTCGTCGTGGCCTGGATTGAGCGGCCGCTCCTCGCCGTAGGAGACCACGTCCATGCGCGATCCGTCGACGCCCTTGTTCTGCAGGTACCGCTTGGCCGCGGCCGCGCGCCGGTTGCCCAGCGCCAGGTTGTACTCGTCCGAGCCGCGCTCGTCGGCGTGACCGCTGATCGTGAGCTTCACGTTCGGGTTGGCCGCGAGGACGGCAGCCTTCCGGTCCAGCGTGCTCTCGTCGTTCTGCCGGATGGTGGCCTGGTCGTAGTCGAAGTTGATCATCGCGGCCAGGTCTGCCGACAGCGTCTTGGCGCGATCGGCGGAGTCGCGGGCCATCCGGGCTGCGCTATCGTCGTTCGTGGCAGTGGGCACCGGCGCGGGCGTGGGAGCCGGGGCGGGCTCCGCCTGCGGGACGGGCTCCTCCGGCTTGGGCTTCCCGCCGCAGGCGACGGCGAACCCGGCAGTGGCCAGGAGCATCAGCAAGGGTGAAGCGCGCATCATGACTCCGAGTTCATGGGTTGGTAGGTGCCGCGGTCCGCCCCAGACGACGGGACCACGCAGGGAGCCGCGCGACGCCGGGCGTGTCCAGCTGGCGTACGCGGCCGGTTTCGACGTCGATGACCCAGAGCTGGCGTCGTCCGCTCCGGTCCGAGACGAAGGCGATGTGCCGGCCGTCGGGGCCCCACGTCGGGTCCTCGTTTCGGCCGGACGACGTGAGCTGCCGCACGCGGCGGCCTGCGACATCGACCAGGAACAGCTGGGGACTGCCGGCGACTTCGCGATGGAAGGCGACGTTGGCGCCGTCCGGCGACCACTCGGGAGCGTTGGAGCTGCCGGTGGCGCCATAGTCGAAGGGCGCCAGGAGCTCCTGGTCGGTTCCGTCCGCTGCCATGACGTAGACCTGCGGGGGTCCGGCGCGGGTAGATACGAAGGCGATGCGCCGGCCATCTGGCGAAAACGTTGGTGATAAGTTGTCCGCGTAGCGTCCTACGGTCAAGCGCTGCGCGCAACAGCGATCGATTACGTTGGCCGTGAAGACGTCGGTGCCGTTCTCGTCCGAATGCGCGTAGGCGAGCGTGCGGCCGTCGGGCGAGAACATCGGCGTGATGTTGAGGCCGGTCTGGGTGCCCGGTACCACGAGCGCCGCACCGCTCCCGATGGTCTGGACCGAGACCGGGCCGCGGCCCGCGGCGAACTGGGTGAAGGCGAAGCGCTGGCCGTCCGGCGACCAGACCGGCGAGAGCGCCGTCACCCCGGCAGGCGTGACCGGCGCGATGTCCTCCCCGTCACTGTCCATGCGATAGACTCGTCCGCCCGACACGAAGAGCAGCCGAGTCGCGGCGGCCCCGGGCGTGCCCGTGGCCCAGCGCGCGACCTCGTCGGCCACCCGGTGGAGCTCGAGCCGGTAGGTCGCGTCGGCCACACCGGGAAGGGCGAAGCTCTGCTGGCTGCGCACCCGGGAGACGGTGATATCGTGCAGCCGCGCGGTGACTCCGCCGCCGCCGGCGTCCAGCAGCTCCACCGCGAATTGGGCCCCCAGGGTCTTGTACAATCCATAGTTCACCCCGCCCCCGGCTTCGGCAGCGCCCCGCCCCGCTGCGGAGCTCGCCGGCGCGTCCTCCAGCGCGATCATCTCGAAGCGATCGCTGTAGTCGAGGTCGCGTCGCACCACTGCGCGCACCGAATCGAGCCCGGCGCCGGGAAGCACCACCAGGCCAGGTCGAACGCCGGGTCGATATTCCAGCCCCACGCGCACGCCTTCCCTGACCCGGGTCGTGTCCTGAGCGCGTGCTCGGGTGGGAGAGAGCAAGCCGAGCAGCATCGCGGCCCCAGCCAGCGCCACCAGACCAGGCCGGCCGCTCATTGAACGGTGGGCTTGAAGTAGAAGCTCACCGGCAGGACATCGGCGTCCCAGCCGTCGGGCAGCGGACCGAACGCTCTCGCGTTGCCGGCCGCCTCGATGGCGCCTTGCGCGCCGAGGTCGAAGGCAAAGCTCCCCGACCGGGTAACGAAGTGGATTTCGCGCACCGAACCATCCCTGAGAATGAGAAAGCTGATCTCCGCGAAGCTGTTCTGTCGGGCCGTCTCCCGGTCCCAGTTCTTGTAGACCTGCGTCACGATGTTCCGGAGATATTCCGGAAAGGGGAACTGGAGTCCGGGCGTCTTGATCGTCGCCACGTCGGTGCCGGTGCTCGGCGTCTCGCCGGGGGCCGGGGTGACCGGTGCGGCCGTTTTGGGTGGCGGCTCCCGCGTGGTTTCCTTGGGCGGCGCCGGCTTGGGCACCGGCGCCGGGGGCTTCTTCACCGGCTTGGGCGGCGGCTTCACCGGGGCCGGCTTCTCCTCCGGGGGAGGGGTCGGAACGGCTTCACGGGCCAGGCGCTGCTTGGGAGCGGGCGCCGGTGCCGCCACCAGCTCGACCGCGTACGCCGGTGGCGTCGGGGCCGACGGCCGCGCCTGGCTGAACAGGAAACTCGTCGCAGCCGCGTGGACCACGATCGTCCCGACCACGCCCGCCACCGTGCCGGGCGGGCGCCCGCGGTCGGTGCGGAGATTCACGGCGACGATTCCTCCGCCGCGACCAGTCCGACGTTCTGGATGCCGGCGTTCCGGATGATCGCCAGCACTCGGACGACCTGTCCGTAGGGCACGCGAGTGTCCGCCTGGAGGTACACCCCGGTCGGCTTTCTGGTGGTCACGAGCGAACGGAACGTCACCCGAAAATCGTTGAAGGAGACCGGCGTCTGGTCCACGAAGATGCGCCCGTCCCGGTTGACCGAGACCACCATCCCCTCCTTGGGGGAGAGCGGCCGGGCTTCCGCCTTGGGCAATTCGACGTCGACGCCGCCCTGCATCATCGGTGCCGTGATCATAAAAATGATCAGGAGCACGAGCATCACGTCGACCAGCGAGGTCACGTTCACGTCGGCCATCAGCGGCAATTCGCCCCGCTGGCTGCCCAGCCCGCCCCCAAGCGATGCCATCTAGAGCAGCCCCTCGCGCGCCATCGTGCCGATGAGCTCGTTGGCGAAGCCTTCGAGCTCTCCGGCGAAGAGCCGCACCCGGTTGACGTAGAGGTTGTACGCGATCACGGCCGGGATCGCCGCCGCGAGACCGGCGAAGGTGGCCACCAGCGCTTCAGCCACGCCCGGCGCCACGGCGGCCAGGTTGCCCGATCCCTTGGTGGCGATGCCGGTGAACGCGGCGATGATGCCGAGCGTGGTGCCGAGCAGGCCAAGGAGGGGGCTCACCGAGCCGATGGTGGCGAGCCAGGGGATATAGTGCCCCAGCACGTCCCGCTCGGCCGCCACCTCCTTGCCCAGCACCATCTTCAACGCCTCGAGCTGGGTCGGCGTGAGCGTGCTCCGATCCGCACCGCGCTCTTCCCGGAGTACGCCCGGGCGGAGCTCGGAATAGAACGTGATGGCCTCTCGAAAGAGGCGATTGTATGGCGACGGAGGCTGCTTCATCACCGCGTGATAGGCCTCCTGCAGGCGGGTGGTCCGCTCCATTTCCGCGAAGAACCGGTCCGCCTGCCGGTTCAGCTTCCGGAACTGCCACCACTTGAACACGATGATGAACCAGGAGACCAGCGAGAAGAGCGCAGTGATGCCGAGCACGATCTTGGTTTCGATGCTGGCGGTGAGGACCAGCTCGACCGCCGACCCCGGAACGGCGCCTCCGGCCTGCAGCGTCACCTGGCCTCCCTTCCGAACCACTCCACCAGCTCACGAAGCCCATCCTCGAAGCTCACCTCGGGCGTCCATCCGAGGACTTGCCGCGCCTTACGGATGTCGAGCGAGCTGCGCAAGAGCTCGCCAGCGCGCGGTGGAGCGAACTCCCGGGGCGGCTTCGGTCGCCCCATCACCTCGCCCACCGAATCCGCCAGCTCGATCACGTTGCGCTGGACCGAGGTGGCGACGTTGAACGCCGCCGCATCCAGGGCACCGTCGGCGGGGATCGGCGCGCTGCTCGCCAGCACGTTGGCCCGGGCCACGTCCTTCACGAACACGTAGTCGCGGGTCTGCAGGCCGTCCCCGAAGATGGTGAGCGGCCGGGAGGCGAGAAGGCGGGAGACGAAGATGGAGACCACCCCGGCCTCCGACTTGGGATCCTGCCGGGGACCGAACACGTTGGCGTATCGCATGGCGACTCCCTCGAAGCCGCGCAGCGCACCGAGAGCCCGGAGGTAGTGCTCCCCGGAGAGCTTACTCACACCATAGGGCGAGATCGGCAGCTTGGGCGCGGTCTCCGGCGTGGGGATCACCTCGGGGTCGCCGTACACCACGCCGCCGCTGCTGGCGAACACGACCCGCCTCACGCCACCCGCACCCGCCCCATCCAGCAGATTGACCAGTCCGACGATGTTGATCCCCGCGTCCAGCGCGGGATCGTCCACCGAGACCCGGACGTCGATCTGGGCCGCGTGGTGGTTGAGGACGTCGAAGCGGCCGGTCGCGACCAACTGCCGGGCCTCGGGCGAGCGGATGTCGGCGCGCACGAACCGCGCGCCGGCGGGGACGTTCTTCTCGTGACCCCGCGACAGGTCGTCGAGCACCGTGACCTCCCACCCGCCGCGGAGATACGCCTCCGCGATGTGGGAGCCGATGAACCCGGCTCCTCCGGTCACCAGCACGCGCCCGCTCATTCGCTCGGTCTCGCCATCGGGATCTCCGGGTTGGTGGCGGCAGGGGGGGAACCTCCGGGATCTACCGCCCCGCAATATAGATGCGCGAGGCGAGGAAGGAACCGGGAAAAGACGATGCGGCGCCGGGGCATGCCCCGGCGCCGCATCGATCCTTGATCGGGCGGGAGGTCAGCTCGGCAGTTTGGCCACCTGCCGCGCATCGGTCCCGGGCGGGATGTCCGGCGTCACCACGTTCATGATCCGCGCGGTGGCGGAATGCTCTCGCACGTGCACGATCTGGAGCGTCGCCATCAGCTCGTTGATCCGCTGGCCGCCGTCGTTCAGCCGCTCCGCCCGGCGCCGGAGCTCGAACAGGTCGCCGGCCGCGACGCCATCGGCTCGCCCCTTGTCGAGGAAGACCACCATCTGGGGCGCCTTCATCTCCTGCCGGCCCGGGCCGCCCAGCAGCCGGGCGCGGATCCCGTCGCTCACGGCCACGGCGTGCTCGGTCCCCGACGGCGTGAACTTCTCCGCCGGCAGGACCCGTTGACCACTCCGGATGGGCCCGTAGGTGGCATCGACGCTCGCGATGTAACGTCCGGACACGGTGTCGACGATGCGGGCGAGCCCGGTCGGCACCACAACCTCGTCGTGCGACCGCAGCTCGGCGCCGAGCTGGGCGATCAACAGACTGTCGCCGATCTGGTAGGTAGCGCCGCGAGGCGCCTCGACCGCGATGAGGGAATAGGGCAGTGCGCTGGCGTTGCCGCCCTCCGAGCGGATCTGCTGCGGCGTCACCGGCCCCAGCACCTTGCCGAACGGCAGGTCCTCACCCTCGGTGAGGAAACCGGACGAGTAGAACTCGCTCCGGCGCAGCGGGCGATACGGCTGCTCGATGTACGCCTTGATCGTCTCCTGCAGCATGTCGGATCGGCGCGGGCCGAAGAGCGGCGCCGGGTCATCCTGGGTGCTTGACGCCGAGGTGAGCTGGGCCAGGGTCAGCTGATTGCCGACGTAGCTGTCGGTGACCGGGGCCGACGCGGCGACCGGGGCCGTGGAATCCGCCGCGGGGGCGGCAGGCGCCGGCTCGCTGTCGGCCGCCTGCGCGACGTCGACCGGCGGCGCGGGCGTGTCGGCGGTTGGCACCGAGGGCACGGTGTCGGCGCCGGCCAGACGGAGCACCTCGCCGGGATAGATCCAGTGCGGGTCGGCCACCACGGCGGTGTTCATCCGGTAGATGTCGGGCCAGAGAAACGGGTCGCCCCGATACTGCTTGGCCAGATCCCAGAGTGTATCTCCTTGCCGGACGGTATGGGACTGGGGCGCGGCTCCCTGGGCGAGCAACAGGGTCGGGCTGAAGGCCAGGGCGAGCATGCCCAGCCACTTCCGGTGAAACGTGCGCGGCATCGGGTTCTCCCAGCGACGTCGTTGTCGGGTATGGAGATCGGTCGTGAACGGGGAACGCGGTTCAGGGTCAGAAGAGGCAAATTCAACGCCACCAGTCGGACCCGCGGGGGAGGAGCCTTAACCCGGCGTGCGGCAAGTGGTTGCGTGTTTGGAAACAGGGAGCCCCCGCTGGCTGCCTCTGGCGATCGGCGGTCCCGAGTGCAGAAACCGGAGGGTCGGGACCGATGGCCCGCCCGCCTCAGTCGATCCGACTGGGGCTTGGGCGCCGGATTGTGGCTCGCGATCGCACGGTACCATGCTCACCAGCCCGTTAGTCCAGGTGTCGTCATTCGCGCGCAACCAGTGCCAGGATAGTGCGCTCATCGCGGCAAGGGCCGGCCCCGCAGGGGCGGCGCGGGTTGGGCCAGGCCTCGCGCCCAAGGCGCGCCGGATGACTGCTGATGCACCGAACGTAGAGGCGGCCCCCTGGGACGCCTCTGCGGAAACGTGTCTCCGTCACCGCTGACCGCGGACGCGGCACCACCGCATGTGTCCCCTCGCCGAGAGTCGGTTCGCTGTCGAACGGGGGCGCCGTCACACTGTGAGAGGAGACGCGCGGTCGCACCGGATGGAGATGCGATCGCGGCGTGAGGAGAAACGATCTCACCGCAAGGATGGGCGGTGGCACCGTATAGCGTGCCGGGCGGAACGTACGGTGCGTCCGTGGAGTCGGCGGCGCTGGCGCGCCGCACGAAGGGCGAGCCGGAGCGCACAGATCGCGAGGAGCTTCGGGAGAGCCGCAAGGACGCGGGGACCGTGCTGGAGACTCGGCGCAGGCAGCGGAGCCGGCGACAGCTCGTCGGCGCTCACGGACGCGCCCACCGAGTCCGTGAGCGCCACCTGGTCACCTGACCGGAGCGGTGAACCTGCCAGCGGACACTCCGTCGGTACCCGCTGGCTTCTTGTCCCTCAGTCAGTGACGTCGCGAACCGACAACCAGTGACGTTGCGAACCGTCGCCGACTGTACGATCAGGGCAAAGTGGCCTAGAACGGCAGATCGTCGTCCTCGGCATCGAGCGCTTCGGGGAAGTCCTCGAACGACTGGTCCTTGCCCTTGGGCGCCCCGGCGGCCGCCGCACCGACCTTGCTCGGGGCGGTGAACGACTCTGAGCCGCCGTCGCTCTTGCCCGAGAGGAGGATGAGCTCCCGTGCGGTGACCTCGGTGGTGTAGCGTGTCTGGCCTTCCCGGTCTTGCCAGGAGCGATACTCGATGCTGCCCTCGACGTACACTTTATCGCCCTTCTTGCAATACTTCTCGGCGATGTCCGCAAGCGTCGAGCCCTTGTTGTTCCAGAGCACGACCCGGTGCCACTCGGTCTTCTCCTGCTTCTCGCCGGACTGATTCTTCCACTGCCGGCTGGTGGCAACGGAGAGCGTTGCCACGCGGGACCCGTTCGAGGTACTGCGGACTTCCGGGTCCGCCCCCAGGTTCCCGATCAGAATGACTTTGTTCAGACTTCGGCTCACATGCACCTCCAGGGTTCCGGGGTAGGCCCGCCGATACGGACCCCAGTAAAATGTAGACCGCGCCGCTCGGCACGGCAATCAAAGGTCCGCGCGGGCACACGGTTTCACGCAGGCTGCTCCAGCTCCAGCCGGAGGACCAGCGCGTCCTCGCGCGGATTCCGGTAGTACGCCGCCCGCTGTCCGACCGGGCGGAACCCATGACTCAGGTACAGCGCCTGGGCCGAACGATTGGACTCGCGCACCTCGAGGAGGACCTCGTCCACCTTCCGGCGCCGGAGCGCGACGATCCCGGCGCGGAGCAGCGCGCTGCCGATGCCCCGCCGGCGAAATTCGGGGGCAACCGCCAGGTTGAGGACCTCGCCCGAGCCGGCCACGTCGCGCCCGATCAGGTAGCCGGCCACCCCGCGCGAGGTCTCCGCCACGAGTCCGAAGGTCCAGGGGGAGGTGAGGGCCTCCCGAAAGCTGGCCTCGCTCCAGGGATCGCTGAAGGCGCGGCGCTCGATGACGACGAGCGCCGGGGCGTCAGCGGGAGCTGCCGAGCGGATCCGGCATGGGCCGTCCATGCGCCGCCTCCCAGCGTGCCTGTGCCTCGGCGGGCCGGCCATATTCCGGCGACCACCCCTCGACTGCCGTCACCCGGACGGCCCCTCCGCGGCGCCCCACCAGTCCGATGAGCTGCCCGGCGCGCGGCGCGCCCTCGGGCGGCCCGACCAGCCGGCACCCCGACCAGCGTTCCAGGACTTCGGCGGCCCCGGGCGACGCCGCACCCACCAGGATGGACGGACGCGGGGCGGCGTCGGCCAGCATCTCCGGGCGGAACACCGACGGCGCCAGCACCGCGACGACCTCCTCCGGCTCGAAGCGATAGGCGGCCGCGTACACCTCGCCCCGGAGGGCGTCGACAACCGCCAGCACCGTGTCGCCCTGCCGCGCGACTCCGCTGGCCCGCACCATCAGCGACGGCGCGCTCCAGAGCGGCAGCCCGCGCGCGTGCACCAGTGCCTTGGCCACCGAGGCGCCGACCCGGAGTCCGGTAAAGCTGCCGGGCCCATCGCTGAGCGCCAGGCCGGTGAGGTCATCGAGCGTGGCTCCCGCCCGGTCCAGCGCGGCCGCGATCATGGGAAGCAGGCCGGCCGCGTGGCGTCGGGCGCCCGCGAGACTCTCTTCCACCGCTTCGGCCGCGGACCGTCCCACCGCGACGGAGGCCCGCTCGGTTGCGGTCTCGATCGCCAGCCACATCAGAGCACCTCCAGGCCGCGCCGCGCCGGATCGGTCAGGTGATGCAGCCGAAACCATCGGGCCGGCGGCGGAAGCCACTCCCCGGCCTGGCGGGGCCACTCCACCAGGATCGCATCGCCTTCGGCCGCGAGTCCCTCCCAATCGAGGTCGGCGGCCTCCTCGGGCGAGCGAAGGCGGAAACAATCGAGGTGGAAGACCGGACCGCGGCGCCCCTGGTAGCGGTGTACCAGCGCGTAGGTCGGGCTGGTGGCCAGCGCGACCACGCCGAGTCCGCGCGCGATGGCTTGGATGAAAGTCGTCTTGCCCGCCCCGAGCTCACCGTCGAAGGCGAGCACCGTCCCGGAGGGCAGCGAGCGGCCCAGCGCGACGCCCTCCGACTCGAGCTCCTCCTGCGTCAGCTCGCGGATCACGCCTGACGGCGGAGCCGGGGGACTCCGCTGCGGCGCACGTCGGGCGCGCCGAGTGCCTTGAGGTCGTTCACCTGGTCGCGGAGCATGGCGGCGAGCTCGAACTCCAGGTTGGCGGCCGCCTGGCGCATCTGCCGCTCCAGCGATTGGATCATCGCGGCCCGCTTGGCCGGATCGTGCAGGTCCACCCGGTCCTGCAGCGACGGCATGGGCGCCGGCCGCTCGGTCCGGGCGTCGGCCACGTGGGTGGAGAGCCGGACCTCGTCCATCGACTTGATGATGGAGCGGGGAGTGACACCGTGCTCCTCGTTGTATCGCCGCTGGATGGTGCGGCGGCGGTCCATCTCCTCGATCGCGCGCTGCATCGAGCCGGTCAGCCGGTCGGCGTACAGGATGGCCCGGCCGTTCAGGTTGCGGGCCGCCCGCCCGATGGTCTGCACCAGCGAGCGATCCGACCGGAGGAAGCCTTCCTGGTCGGCGTCGAGAATGGCGACGAGCGACACCTCGGGCAGGTCGAGCCCCTCGCGCAGCAGGTTGATCCCGACCAGCACGTCGAAATCGCCCAGTCTCAAGCCGCGGAGGATCTCCATCCGCTCGATCGTGTCGATGTCGGAGTGGAGATAGCGCACCCGGGCGCCGGCCTGCTGCAGATAGTCAGTGAGGTCCTCCGACATCCGCTTGGTCAGGGTGGTGACCAGCACCCGCTCGTGGCGGGCCTCGCGGATCCGGATCTCGTTGAGCAGATCGTCGACCTGTCCCCGGACCGGCCGCACGTCCACCTCGGGGTCGACCAGGTGGGTGGGCCGGATGATCTGCTCGACGACGACTCCCTGCGACAACCCCAGCTCGAAGTCGCCGGGAGTGGCCGAGAGGCTGATCATCTGCGGCACCAGCGCCATGAACTCGTCGAACTGGAGGGGACGGTTGTCCAGTGCCGACGGCAGGCGGAAGCCGTACTCGACCAGGGTGAGCTTTCTCGCCCGATCGCCGTTGAACATGCCGCCGATCTGGGGGAAGCTGACGTGCGACTCGTCGACCACCACCAGGAAATCGAGCGGGAAGTAGTCGAACAGGCAGGCCGGGCGCTCCCCCTCGCGCCGGCCGCTGATGTGGCGGGAGTAGTTCTCGATTCCGGCGCAGGTGCCGACCTCGAGCAGCATCTCGACGTCGAAGTTGGTGCGGGACTCGAGCCGCTGCGCCTCGAGCAGCTTCCCAGCCGCCTTGAGCTCGGTCAGCCGCTCCGCGAGCTCGGCCCGGATGGCCTTGACGGCGCGCTCGATCTTGGACCGCTCGGTGACGAAGTGCTTGGCCGGGTAGATGGCGCACTGGTCGATCTGGGCGATGGTGTCGCCGGTCAGCGGGTTGATCTTGCTGATCCGCTCCACTTCGTCGCCCCAGAGCTCGATCCGGATGGCCTGCTCGGCGTAAGCCGGAAAGATCTCGATGGAGTCGCCCCGGACCCGGAAGGTGCCCTGCTCGAAGCTCACGTCATTCCGGCTGTACTGGATCCGCACCAGCTCGCCGAGGATGTCGTCGCGGCCCCGCTGCTCCCCCCGCCGGACGGTCACCATCAGCTTGCGATATTCCACCGGATCGCCCAGGCCGTAGATGGCGCTCACCGTAGCGACGATGACCACGTCGTCACGCTCCATCAGGCTCGAGGTGGCGCGCAGCCGCAGGCTCTCGATGTCCTGGTTGATCGACGCGTCCTTCTCGATGTACACGTCGGTGGAGGGGACGTACGCCTCGGGCTGGTAGTAGTCGTAGTAGGAGACGAAGTACTCCACGGCGTTCTTGGGCAGGAACTGACGCAGCTCGCCGTACAGCTGGGCGGCGAGGGTCTTGTTGTGCGACAGCACCAGCGTGGGCTTGCCGTGGCCGGCGATGGTGTGCGCCAGGGTCATGGTCTTGCCCGACCCGGTAACGCCGAGGAGGGTCTGGTACTTGTCGCCCCGGCGGAGCCCCTCGGCGAGCTCGCGGATGGCCTTGGGCTGGTCACCGGCCGGCGCAAAGGGGGCAACGACCTCGAAGCGTGGGTTGCTCATCGGGGAAATATATACTGCCGGTCTTTGTTCGGCGGCGGGGCGGGTGGAGCTGTCATCTGACATCCCGAGCGTGGCTTGTCATCCCGAGCGAAGCGAGGGATCTTGCCCGCCGGTTCCGGACAGCCGCCACGGTGGTCCGATCCGTTTGAGAAGAGGCCGCCGGCCCCGCGGGGGGGGAGAGCCCCCCCCGGGCTGGACGCACCGGCCCCCCGGCGGGAACCACCGGCCGCCCCGGGTGGCCGGCCCCCCCCACCCCCCCCCCC
>JBBSHB010000044.1:0-20128 GCA_038253515.1 Gemmatimonadales bacterium
GCCCCGCTGCTCGTCGGCGAGGAGCGCGTCGGCATCGTCCAGCTGTCGGAAAAGGCCGGCACGGCCGCCATCTTCAACCGCGATGATCGGGAAATGCTCGAAGCGCTGGCCCCGGTGGCCGCCCTCGCCCTCCGAAACGCGCGGCTGCACAGCGCCGGGCAGCGCGCCGAAGACATCACCCTCATCCTCGAGATCAGCCGGGAGATCGGCTCCACCCTCGATCTCGATCGGGTGCTCCGGTCGGTCGTGAACCTCGCCTCCAGGGCGCTGACGTTCGACCGTGGGGCGGTGGGGCTGTACGACAAAGGGAAATGTGAGATCCGCGCGGTCGCTGGCCAGGAGCACGTCGACCCGAAGGACTCCCGGCTGCAGGATCTCATCGCCCGTGCCGGGTGGGCCGCCGGCCGCGGCGAGGCACTTTATCTGAGCGACCGGCGCGCGCCCACCTCGGACGCCGAGCGGATGTTCCTGACCATCTTCGGCCCCGACCTGGAGACCGACGGCGTCGAGAGCGGGCTCTACCTCGCCCTGAAGGACGAGGAGGGAATCCTGGGCGTGCTGGTCTTCGAGTCCCGGGCACCGGACCTCGCCACCGAAAATCAGCGCGGGCTGCTGATGATCCTGGCCAATCAGACCGCCGTCGCGCTGCGCAACGCCCAGCTGTACAACCAGGTGCCGATGGTGGATGCCATCGGCGCCATCGCGGCGAAGAAGCAGGCGCTGCTGGCGCTGCCCAGGCGGCGGGTCCAGCTCTACACCGGCGTGGGGCTGGTGCTGCTCGCGGCACTGACGCTGATCCGCTGGCCGCTTCGGGTATCCGGGTCCGAGCCGACATTCCGGGCGATGTCGCTCGCCCCGGTACGGGCGCTGGTGCCGGGGGTGGTCGAGCGCGTGCTGGTAGGCGAGGGGGCACTGGTGGCGCGAGGCGCGCCGTTGGCGTCGCTTCGGGCCACCCGCCTCGCCACGGATCGGGAGGCGACGGCCGCCGAGACGGTCACCGCGCAACGGCGCGCCGCGCAGGCGGCGGCCCGAGGCGACGCGGCCGAGGAGCGACTCCAGCGCGGCAGGGCCGACGCGCTGCAGCGGGAGGTGGCGATCCTGGATCAGGAGCTGGCGCTGACCACGATCCGTGCGCCGGTTTCCGGGGTCGTTCTCACCCCGCACGTCGGTGAGCGTGCCGGCGCCTCCGTCGAGGAGGGCGACCTCCTCGTCACGCTCGGCCGTATCGACACGCTGGAGCTCGAGTTCGGGGTCGATCAACGGGACATCGCGCGGGTACACCCCGGGCAGGAGGTCCGGTTCCGGGTGGACGCCCTGCCTCAGCGCACGCTGACGGGCCGGGTCCGGTCCGTGGGTCAGCTGCCCCGTGATACCGCCGGATCGGTGCGTTATCCGGTCCGAGCCGCAGTGCCCAATCCCGACGGGGTCCTCAAGCCGGAAATGGCGGCATACGTGCGGGTGCTGACCGCGCCCGCCTCGACTGCCGGCCGGCTTTTGCGTGGTCCGGCCCGCTGGGTGCGGCTCACCTGGTGGAGGCTCTGGTCGTGAAGCGAACTCTCCTGTTGCTCTCGGTGCTCGCCGCCTGTGGCCGCCGCCATTCGGAACCGTCGGCCGAGGCGACCGGGGCGGCAGCCAACGACAGCGCGGCTGCGCCGCCCGCAACGCTGGTCACCGCGGATACCGCCACCATCGACGCGCCGCTCTCGCTGCCCGCCCAGCTCTATGTCGAGCACGACGCCGTCGTCTTCGCGCGCTCCGCCGGCGTGGTGGAATCCATCTTCGTCGACCTGGGCAGCCGGGTGGGGGCGGACCAGGTACTCGCGAAGCTGGAGAGCGCCGACCAGACCATCGCGCTCGATCAGGCCCGCGACCGGTTCGCCAACGCGAAGCAGCGGGTGGAGCGACAGCGCGCGCTCAAGACCGCCGGCGTCGTGACCCAGGCGGACTCGGAGCAGATGGAGTTCGAGTATCGGGCGGCCGAGCTCGGGCTGCGACAGGCGCAGCGGGAGTACGACCTCGCCCGGATCGCCTCCCCGTTCAGCGGCGCCATCACCTCGCGCACGGCCCGGATCGGACGACTGGTACGCTCGGGGGATACCCTGTTCAAGGTGACCGCGCTCGCCCCGATGCTCGCCACGGTACGCGTCCCGGAAACCGCCGCCTTCGGCCTGACGGTGGGGAGCACGGCGCAGGTGATCGGCCCTGGGGGCGAGCGAGCGACGGCCCGCATGGTGCGGGCGAGCCCGGTGATCGATGCCGCGAGCGGCACCCGGGAGGTAGTCCTGCAGGTCGCTCCAGGCGCGAAGCTCACTCCCGGCGCCAGCGTCACCGTCCGGATCGGCTCGGAGCGGCGGCAGGTCGTTACCCTGCCCCGCAGCGCGGTGGGGTCGGAAGGCTACGCCCTGGTCTGGGAGGACCATCGAACGGCTCTGCGGGCCGTGACCCTGGGCAGCGCGGTGGCGGGAGACCGGGTGGAGGTCGTGAGCGGACTCGCTCCCGGCGAGCGCGTCGTACCGAGCGGGCCGTGAGCGCGCCCAAGCTCCGTGCCGATCTCGTCTTCGTCGAACAGACCTACCGGGGCGAGCAGAGTTTCATCGTCAAGGACCCCGCTACCCGCAAGTATTTTCGGTTCCGGCCGGTCGAAGCCCTGGTAATGCGGTCGCTCGATGGCCGACCGGTCGAGCAGGCGGCTGCGGGCCTCGTCGAGCAGGGCACCAAGGTGACGGCGGCGGCGATCGAGAAGTTCGCCGCCAAGCTCAAGAAGATGGACCTGTGCGAGCGCACCCTGGAGGAGCGCTCGATCATGCTCATGGAGCGGCTCCGGGCAGACCGCCGGCATCGGCTCAAGCCGCCGCTCTTCCAGGGCGACCTGCTCCGCCTTCGCTGGTCGGTCGGTGACCCCGATGCGCTCTTCGATCGGTGGATGCCCCGCTTCAATTTCTTCTTCACCCGGGCCGGCGTGGCGCTGGCCCTGGCGATGTTCGCCGTTTACTTCGTGGTGCTGGCCTTGAAGTGGCCGGAGTTCAGCGAGGCGGTGCGGCGGATTTTCAGCTTCGATCCCAGGACGGTGGCGCTCATGTACGTGTCCTTCCTGTTCGTGGCCGCCGTCCACGAGTTGGGGCACGGGTTCGCCTGCAAGCATTTCGGTGGCCAGGTGCACGAGATCGGTGCCATGCTGCTCTATTTCGACCTGGCCTTCTTCTGCAATGTGAACGACGCCTGGAGCTTTCCCGAGCGCCGAGCGCGGCTGTGGGTCACGGCCGCGGGATCGTGGATTCAGCTCATCCTGGCCGGCGGGGCGGGGATCGTCTGGTGGGCCACGCCGGCCGGTACGGTGCTCTCCGATTTCGCGATGGCCACGTTCGTCATGGCGGGTATTCTGACCGTCATTCTGAACCTCAATCCGCTCATTCCGCTGGACGGGTACTTCGCCCTGATGGATTATCTCGAGATCGCCAACCTCCGCCCCCGGGCGTTCGGCTATCTGGGCTGGTTCGTGAAGCGTCACCTCCTGGGGATCGAGGTCCCTGAGCCGCCGGCCGACGAGCGGGAGCGGCGGATCTTTCTCTGGTACGGGGTGCTCGCCGCGGTCTACAGCGGTTTCATCCTCTACGCCTTCGCCGGCCTCATCTATGGCTGGATGGACCGAGCACTCGGTGCGCTGGGGGTGCTCCTCTTCATCGGTGGTGCCTGGCTCATGTTTCGCCAGCCAGTACGGGAGTTCGGCACCGCCGCGTGGCTGGCGGTGCGGCAGCGGGTGGCCACCCTGGGGAGACGCAGGCGCTGGCACCTGATCTGGGTGGCGGTCGCGGTGCTCGTGCTCGGGTTGGTGCTGCCGCGCCCGATCACCGTCACCGGCCGGTTCACCGCGGCGCCGGCGCTCTCCATCCCTCTCACCGCGCCGGAGTCCGGCATGGTGGACCGGGTGCTGGTGCGGGAGGGGAGCCGGGTAGCGGCCGGGATGCCGGTGATCGAGATACGAAATCTTCCACTGGAGCGGCGGACGGCGGCCTCGGCGCGACTGGTGGACTCGCTCGCCGCCCTCCAGGCACGGGCCAGGGCGCTGGGACAGGGGGACGAGCTCGACCGACTGGAGGGGGAGCGGACGGAGGAGCAGGCGCGGTTGAGCGGCATGCGCGCCGAGCTCGCCACGCTGCGGGTGCGGGCCCTCGGCAGCGGCATCGTCATGACCGAGCGCCCCGAGGAACTGTCGGGCCGCTGGGTCAAGGAGGGCGAGCTGATGCTCCAGTTGGGCCAGCCCGATTCG
The DNA here is from genome assembly GCA_038253515.1 of Gemmatimonadales bacterium. Lineage (GTDB taxonomy): Bacteria > Gemmatimonadota > Gemmatimonadetes > Gemmatimonadales > GWC2-71-9 > CAVVWJ01. The sequence continues at coordinate 4,268 of JBBSHB010000044.1, forward strand.
GTCGAGCTCCGGATCGGTCTGGCGGGGGCGGGGGCCTCAGAGGTGCGACCCGGCCAACCGGTGCACCTCATCGCTCACGCCGATCCCGGCAGCCGGCTGGCCACCCGGATCGCCAGCGTCTCCGCGGCCGCCGCCCCAACCTCCACCGGCAGCCTCGAGGCACGAGTCCGAACCGCGGTGGGCGCCGCCTGGCGGCCGGGGATGACCGGGGAGGCCAGCATCCGGGTCCGGAATTCCAATCTCTGGGGCTCCCTCTGGTGGGCCCTCAGGCGGCGGATCAGGAGCGACATCCTGCTCTGACTCCCCGGCTCGGCCATCCGGTGGCAGCCTCGTGCCATGTCGTCACTTGCGCGACGCGGTCTGGGACGTAACCATTGGGTGTCATCTCACAGGGACCAGGCCATTCCCCGCGACATGCTGGCGCTCCTCCGCAAGGCCTTTCAGGGCCTCTACGAGATCGAGCGCGAGATCGGGAAAGGCGGTAATGCGCGGATCTATCTTGCGCGCAAGCCGCAAGGCCACCCGGTCGCGCTCAAGGTTCTCCATCCGGAGCTCCTGGTCAGCGTCGCGGCGGACCGGTTCCTGCGAGAGATCAAGCTCGCCTCCCAACTCGATCACCCGCACATCGCGAAGCTGCTCGACTCCGGCGAACGGGACTGGGTCGTGTATTACGTCATGACCTACGTCGAGGGCGCGACCCTCCGCGAGCTGCTGACGCAGACGGGCCGGATGTCGATCGCCGAGACGCTTCGTCTGGCAAGCGACCTGCTCGATGCGCTGGACCACGCGCATGCCCATGGGATCATCCACCGGGACGTCAAGCCGGAGAACGTGGTGATGTCGCCGATAGGCGCGGTGCTGCTCGACTTCGGCATCGCGCGCGCGGTGTGGGCCTCGGGGAGCGACCGGCTCACCCGCTCGGGCATCGCCGTGGGCACGTCCACCTACATGAGTCCGGAGCAGATCACCGCCTTGCAGGAGCTGGATCGGCGCAGCGACCTCTACTCGCTCGCCTGCGTGCTCTTCGAGTGCCTGGCCGGCCAGCCTCCGTTCACCCACCGGAACGAGGCGATGGTGTTGCAACTACACCTCACCCAGCCGGCGCCGGACATCCGGTCGCTCCGGCCGGAGATCCCGATCGAGCTGGCGAGCGGCATCGCGCGGGCGTTGGCCAAGACGCCGGAAGAGCGCTGGCAGTCCGCGGCGGCGATGCGCGACGCCCTCACGGCGGTGGTGGTCGGCTAGTCGCACCCTCGCGTCTCCTCGCTCGCAACGCTCCGCCGCGGTTACTTTCCGTGATCGTTCTCATTCGCCTTGAGGTTCATTGACCGCACCGCTCGACCGGCTGACGTCCGCTCTGGGCGACCGGTATGCGCTCGACCGCCAGGTGGGGGAAGGTGGCATGGCCACCGTGTACCTTGCCCGGGATCTCAAGCACGAGCGCAAGGTGGCCATCAAGGTCCTCCGGCCGGAGCTCTCGGTCTCGCTCGGCGCGGACCGCTTCCTCCGCGAGATCCGGGTCGCGGCCAACCTGCAGCACCCCAACATCCTCGGGCTCTACGACTCGGGCGAGTGCGAGGGCCTGCTCTACTACGTCATGCCGTTCATCGAGGGGGAGTCCCTCCGCGATCGGCTCAATCGCGAGCAGCAGCTTCCGCTGCACGACGCGCTGCAGATAACCCGCGAGGCGGCCGAGGCGCTCGACCACGCCCACCAGCACGGCATCGTCCACCGGGACATCAAGCCCGAGAACATCCTGATGCTCGGCGGCCACGCGCTGGTGGCCGACTTCGGCATCGCGCGGGCGGTGAGCTCGGCGGGCGGCGAGAAGCTGACCCAGACCGGCATGGCGGTGGGCACGCCGTATTACATGAGCCCGGAACAGGCCCTGGGCAGCGAACACGTGGACGCGCGGAGCGACGTCTACAGCCTGGGCTGTGTGCTGTACGAGCTGCTGATCGGGCAGCCGCCGTTTACGGGACCGAACGCGATGGCCATCATGGCGCGCCACTCGATGGAGGCGGTGCCCAGCCTGCAGGTCGTGCGGCAGTCGATCCCGGACGAGGTCGAGGACGTGGTCATGCAGGCGCTGGAGAAGACGCCGGCGGACCGGTTCCAGACCATGCGTGAGTTCTGCGAGTGCCTGGCCGAAGCGGAGGCAGAGGCCACGGTGATGCGCACCGCGTCCCGGCGCGCAGCGACCGGCACGCGCCGGCTGCCGACACGGGAGACTCGCACCCCTGAGCCACCGGCCCCGAGCAGCCGTAAGCGTGCCTTTTTCGTCGGTGGCGGGGTGGCGGCGCTGCTGGTGGTCGCGCTCGGTAGCTGGGCCATCCTGCGGCATCGCCCGGCGCCGATGGCGACCGCCACCGGCGCCAGCGGGCTCGATCCGCACCGGATCGCGGTCCTGTACTTCCGCGACCGCACCGGGCGCGATTCGCTGGGCGACATCGCCAACGGACTGACCGAAGGGCTCATCCGCGAACTGGGCACGATCCAGGGGCTGGATGTGGTCTCGAAGGGCGGCGTGGCGCCGTTTCGAGGGGACAGCATCGGGCGTGACAGCGTCGCCCGCGCGCTCCGGGCCGGGACGCTGGTGACCGGCGATCTGGAAGGCGAGGGCGACCGGCTCCGGGTCACGGTTCGGCTGGTGGACGGCGCGAGCGGGGCCGACTTCGAGCGCGCCAGCTTCGAGCAGCCCACCCGCAATCTGCTGGCCGTCCAGGACACACTGGCCCAGCAGGCCGCCCGCCTGATTCGCGCCCGGTTGGGCGAGGAGATCCGGGTGCGGGCGCAGCGCGAGAGCACCCGGAGCGTCCAAGCCTGGCTGCTGGTCCAGCAGGCGGCGCGTCACAGCAAGGCGGCGGAGGCGGCCGCGCTGCGCGCGGATACGGCCACCGTGGCCCGAGAGTTTCGGGCCGCCGATTCCGTGCTGGCGCTGGCGGAGCCGCTCGATTCCAACTGGCGCGAGCCGATCGTGGCCCGCGGCACGATCGCCTATCGGCGCTCCCGGCTGGCAGATGACGACCAGCTACGCGCGGCGCAGTGGATCGAGATCGGCCTGGGCTTCGCCGACAAGGCGCTCAAGCTCGACCCGCAGGATCCGGACGCTCTCGAGCTCCGGGGCAACCTCCGGTACTGGCGCTGGTTGTTGAGCCTCGAGCCCGACCCCGTCAAAGCCCGTGCCTTGCTCAAGTCGGCGCAGGAGGACCTGGAGACGGCGGTGAAGATCGCACCGTCGCAGGCGGGCGCGTGGGCGACCCTTTCCCATCTCTATTACCAGACCGGCAATCTGGTCGACGTGAAGCTCGCCGCGCGGCGGGCCTATGAAGAGGACGCCTATCTCGCCAACGCGAACGTGGTGCTCTCCCGGCTGTTCTACGCCTCTTACGATCTCGGCCAGTTCAGCGACGCCGTGCACTGGTGCGAGGAGGGGCAGAGCCGGTTTCCACAGGACGCGAAGTCGGTGGAGTGCCAGCTCTACCTTCTCACCTCGAAGGCCAAGGACCCTGATGTCCCGCGCGCCTGGCAGCTGTCGGATTCCCTGGTGAAGCTGGCGCCGAAACGGGAGCAGGAGTACCAGCGGCTCAACTCGCACATGATGGTGGCCGCCACGCTCGCGCGCGCCGGCCTGGCGGACAGCGCACGCCGGCTGGCCCAGCGTTCCCGGGGAGGAGCCGAGATCGATCCGACGCGGGACCTGATGTACGCCTACGCGTTCGTGCGCACCCTCCTGGGCGACCGGGCCGAGGCGGTCAACGCGCTCAAGGTGTACTTGGCGGCCAATCCCGAGAAGCGTGCTTCATTCGCGGATGACGCAGGCTGGTGGTTTCGGGGACTGCAGGAAGATGCGCGGTTCAAGGAGCTGATCGGCGTGAAGCAGTGACCAAGGCCGTGGGGGCTCGGGGCCGGCGCCGCAACCTCGGCCTGGGCAGCTTCAGCCCCTGGCGTATTCCGGATTTTCTAGCATGTTTGGAGCCTACCACGCTCGACCAGACCAGCGTCCGGACCCACGCGGCTCAGGAATAACCTAGCCGGCGATTTCTCGTTCGGCACACGAGACACACGAACAGACACAGCGCGCCCGCCTCTGCCTGGGGACGCCACGAGCTGATTCCCAGACGGAGGTATAGATGCGCCACCCAGTTCTCAGCCTCGTCATTGCCGCTGGTCTTTCGGTACTCGCCTGTTCGGAGCAGCCGACCGAAACGCGAGAGGATTCCGTCGCTCCTCCGCAGCCCGCCTTCGTCGTCACAGTCCCCTGCACCGCAACCGGCATTAAGTCTGCGATCGATCAGCTCTTCCCTGCGGGGCCGCTGCGCACCTCGGCCCAGTCGCAGTTCAAGTCGATTCCGCCCAAGACCAACAAACCGACGGGTACGGCCGCCCGCGACAAGACGTTCAACCTGATCGGCTTCATCCTCCAAAACTACTATGCGGGGAAGCTCACAGGTGGGTTCTCGCAGGCGGACAGGGTGCTGGCCTTGATCGTCGCGCTCGATTGCTTCGCCGGGGTTCCGCAGCAGACGATTCCGCCCGGCGCACTCGACCCCACCGGGGACGGGGCGGCGGCGGTCATAATGCCGACGTCCCCCACCACCACGGTGGTGAACGGGAACAAGCACGCCGGCTTCACGGTGCCAACGGGCGCGGTGTCCCAACCGGTCGTGGTTACCATCTCCCGGCTGCTCGATTCGCCGGGCCCGTTGCTCACCAGTCTGGATCAGTACCCGCTGTTCTACGACTTCAGCGTCTCGCCCAACGTGACGTTCAACCTCGACGTGCTGGGCGGGATCTGTCTGCGGGACAACGTGGCGAACGCCTCAGCCCTGCGGCTCGCCCACAACGTGGGGACCAGCTTCGGCGCCGTGGAGATTCTTCCGTTTGCCAGCCCGGGGTTCCTCGACTGCAGCACGCTCGGCCTCAGTTCGACCAGCCGTACCGAGTGGAATCACTTCGCCTTGGCCAAGGCCCTCTTCCTGCCGGCCGAGCTGCACGCGACCACGACCACCCTGGCCACCACCGCGGTGGGCGGGACAACCAAGAAGTTCAGCCCGTTCGGCTCGGTGGACCCCGGCAGCAACCCGGGCAAGATCCTGTTCAACCCGAATGAAGCGACGTTCACCGGCCTGTCCGCGGCCCCCGGCGGAACGGTCAGCCCGGCGCCATCGGTGAAGGTGACGAGCGAGAACGGCGCGCCGATCGCCAACGTCCCGGTCCTGTTCACAGCATCGACGGGGAGCACGGTGGCGGGAGGCTCGTCTCAAACGGTCTCGACGGACGCGTCGGGCGTGGCCACTGCAGGCCCGTGGGTCGTTGGCGATCCCGGTACTTACACACTGATCGCGACACCACTCCATGTCGACCAGATCGGGACGGTGGCCCCATACAAGCCGGAGGCGGTGTTCGACCCCGCCTCGCTTCCGTTCACGGCGACTGCAGCCGGTCCGCCCTTCGGCTTCGAGAATGGCGAGCAGGAATTTACGGGCACCGGCTTCTGGAATCGGAATACGTTCGCGGGACTCTTCAACAGCGCGTCTCCCACGTACGTGACGACTGACGGCAACGGCTTCCCGGCGCCGCCCCAAGGCAGCTTTGCCGCGTGGTACGGGCAGCCCTCTACCGGCAACTACATCGGGACCCAAGCGGCGGGCGACGCGGCCTTATCAGGCGGCACCAGCACCACGCCAAACACGGGAACGTTCGTCTCGCCACCATTCACGGTGCCTGACGTTCCCACCGTTAGTCTCAAGTTCAAGACCTGGTGGGAGATCGAGAGTGTCAACTCGTCCATCTTCGACCTCATGAGCATCGAACTCAGGAACACCACCACCGACGTTGTCTCGGCACTCGGCCGTCTCAACCCGGCGACCGACCCTGGCGGGCTCCCCGCGCAGCCGTTCACCTCGGGAGGATTCAACGTCGCGCCGGTGTGGCAGGACGTCACGTTCGACATCTCGACGTTCCGGGGCCAGAACGTTCAGCTGCGTTTTGACTTCAATACCGGCGACAATCTCTACAATGGGTTCCGAGGATGGATCGTCGACGACGTGCGAGTGGTGGCGGGCCCGAGTTTCTTCCTGGCGCCGAAGCTCAGCGCGGACCAAGCGGCGGTCGGCAAGCTCGTGCCGGCTGACCAGGCAACGTTCCCGGTCCGGACGGGGCCTTAACCGGGCCGGCCTTAAGCAGAAGGCTTTCGGTACGATGAGGGCGGCTCCGTCAGGGGCCGCCCTCGGTTCATTCGCCCTTTCCCAGTTTCACCACCGCCCGGATGTCCTCGGCCCATCCCGCCGCGTCGTCCGGCGGGACGAACGACCAGCTCTCCGCCAATCCCCCACCCCCCGCGCTGATCCGCACCCGATCCCCGTCCCGCCGCATCTGCACGAACCGCCGCGTCCGCGGCTTGATCTCGAGGCCGAGCTTCTCATTCTTGTGGATGATGACGCTCCGCTTCGTCACAATGATCGACGCCTTGCGGTCCTCCTAGACGGCTTCGCGCCGGCCGGCATCATGGCTGTAGTGGAAGATCAGATCGTCGCCGCGGCGCACAATCCCCTCCGACTCGAGGCGGTGCTGCTGCTCGGCCGTGAGCGCGCCGGTCTTCTCGCTATAGGCGCTGGCGCCATGGCGAGGACGCAAGCGAGGAGGATGGCCGGGGAAGCATGGGGCATGCCCATGACTCGGCGCTCAGGGGGACTCGAGATCGGCGGTGGAATGCATTCTCACGCGCCCGTGAGCTTCCGGACCTCGCCGAGTACGCGCCGCTGCGCCGCGGCGTCCCTCACCGCCAGGAAGATGGTGTCGTCCCCGGCTATCGTCCCCACCACCTGGGGCCAGGCGAGCCGGTCGAGCGCCACCGCCACGCGGTTGGCCTCGCCCGGCGGGGTGTGCAGCACCACGAGCGCCTCCCCGGCGGTCTCGGCCGCCAGCACGCCGTCGGCGATCCTCCGCAGGTCCGGGTCCGCCGGCACCACCGCCGCCGCCGGCCTCCGGTAGGCGCCGTCCACCTTGACCAAGTGGAGGGCCGCGATGTCGCGGCTCACCGACGACTGCGTCACCTCCCAACCCTCCGCCGAGAGCGCCTCGGCGAGCTCCTCCTGGGTCCGGACGGCCCGGGTGCTGATGAGCTCGAGAATCTTGAGATGACGCTTGCGGCGGTCGGCGGTCATGACGCTCGGCCGGCGAGCTTGCGCATGGAGCGGTCGAACCGGCGGCGCTCGCGCCCCTGCCAGGCGCGGCCACCGCGGAGCCGCGCGCGCACGAGGTCGAGCCCCAGGTTGCCGAGGCCGCCGGTGGACGAGCGCCGGGCGATGATCCTCGCCTGGGTCCCCGCCGCGAACCGCTCACCCGCCCTGAGCGCGGCGGCCACCTCGCGGTAGGCGGTGCGGAACGGCCGCCCCTGCGCGACTCGCCGCATCACCTCGTCGGTCGACAGCGCGCCGCCCTCGAGCGCCGCGGCGCAGCGCGCGCGGTCCACCTCGAGCCGCGGCATCGCGTGCGCCACGACGGCCAGCATCGCGCCGGTCCGCTCGAGCCCGCGCATGAGCGGCTCCTTGAGCAGCTGGAAGTCGCGCTGGTAGCCGCCGGCGAGCTTGCTCTTGATCTGGAGCAGGGTCACGAGGTCGCCTTCGAGCGCGGCGACGCGAGCGCGGGTGAGCTCGAAGAGATCGGGGTTCCGCTTGTGCGGCATGATGCTGGAGCCGGTCGCCAGCTCCGCCGGCAGGAGCAGGTAGCCGTATTCCTCGGCGCTGAAGAGAATGACGTCCTGCGAGAGGCGGCCGAGCTCGTGCCCCAGCTGGGTACACCAGAAGAGCGCGGCCGCCTCCAGCTTGCCGCGGCCGCCCTGCACCGTCGCGACGTTGTGGTCCAGGCCCGCGAAACCGAGCGCGCGAGCGGCGGCTTCACGCTTGAGCGGAAGCGGGACGCCGTAGCCGGCCGCGCTCCCGAGCGGCGACCGGTCCACCAGGGGCCAGAGCCCCGCCAGAGCCTCGGCGGTGTCCAGCAGTCCTTCGGCGTAGGCGCTCGCCCAGAGACCGACCGACGAGGGCATGGCGCGTCGCTGGTGGGTATAGCCGGGCCAGAGCACCGTGCGGTGCCGCGCGGCAAATGCGAGTAGCGCCTCGGCCAGATCGAGCGCGCCGGCGTGCAGCGCAAGAAGCCGGTCCTTGAGAAAAAGCCGGAGATCGCACGCCACCTGGTCGTTGCGCGAGCGGCCGGTGTGGAACCGTTCCCCGATGCCCGGCAACCGGCGGGTGAGCCAATCCTCGACTGCGGTGTGGATGTCCTCGTGCCGCGGCGCGACAGTGAGGCTGCCGGCGTCGATCGCGGTGAGCGCGGCGCGAAGGCCGGCGCGGAGGCGGGTGTACTCGCCGGCGGTGAGGAGCCGGGAGGCGCGAAGTCCCTCGACGTGGCCGAGGCTGCCGAGGACGTCCCAGCGGAGGAGCCGGGCATCCCACGGGCGGTCGTCGCCGGCGGTGTAGGCGAACATTGCCTCATCGGGGCGGGTAGCGCCGGACCAGAGGGTGGTCGGCTTGGCGGGCATCAGCCGCACCTCCCCGTGCCGCTCACGCCTCCCCCTCCCCCAGATACGCCCGCACAACGGCCGCATAAAACGGCCGGGCCGCCGACACCTCGGGCAGGTCCACGTACTCGTCCGGCGTATGCGATCGACGGCTCGTTCCCGGCCCGCACTTGACGGCGTCGGTATGCCGCAGGAACACCCAGTCCGAGCAGGTCGGGCTGCCGAAGGTCTTCGACTCCGGCCGCACCCGCCGCGCGATGGCGAGGAGCCGAGACCCCGCCGGCGTCTCACACGGCACCAGCCGCTGCGACGTCACGACGACATTCGAGGCCAACGCCTGGCGTAGCACGTCCGCCACCTCGTCGTGCGTCCAATCGGGGGTGCTCCGGATGTCGAGGGTCGCCTTCGCCACGGGCGGAGTGACGTTCCGACTCACCCCGGCGTCGAGCATCGTCGGCGTCGCGGTGGTGTGACCCAGGACCGGATGCGAGCGCCCGGCGAACAGGCCGTCCAGGTTGAGCAGGTCGCGCGCGAGGACCAGCGCGGCGTTCCGGAACTCGCCATCGGCCGCGGCGTACCCCGCGTGGCGCTGGTCGCCTTCGGCCAGGAGGTCTACCATCATGAGGCCGCGCTGGGCGACGGCGAAGTCGAGATTGGTCGGTTCGCCGACGATGGCGGCGTCGATGTGGCCAGCTGTCTCGACCGCGCGATCCATGGTCGTGTGCTTGGTCTCCTCCCCGTACCCCAGCAGCACGAGCAGGCGGCCGGTGTCTGGACCGCCCGCGTCGGCCACATCCTTTGCCGCCGAGAGCATCGCCGAGACGGAGGCCTTGGCGTCGCCCGAGCCGCGGCCGTAGAGCCGCGTCCCTTCGACGGCGGGCGTGAACGGATCGCGGGTCCAGCCCTTTCCGGGCGGCACTACATCGAGATGGGAGACGAGCGCGATGGTTGGCCCGGCGGTCCGCCCGCGCACCTCGACCCGCACCGCCAGCCCGTCGCGCGTCGCCTCGAGTCCCCACCCCCGGGCCGTCTCTTCCAGGTACCGGGCCAGCGCCTCCTCCTCGCCGCTCACCGAGGGGATCGCCACCATTCGATTGAGCAGTTCGAGCTCATCCGGCAAGATCTACCCCCAGGTACGTCGCCTTCTCCTTGCGGCCGACGATCATCGTGCCGCAGCCCGCGCCGGTGAAGACCTCGAGCAGCAACGCGTCAGGCGCGCGGCCATCGATGATGTGGGTGCGCTCGACGCCGCCGGTGGCCGCGCGGATGCAGGCTTCCACCTTGGGACGCATTCCGCCCGCCAGCACGCCGCTCGCCATTAGGCCGGCGAGGTCGTCGGGATCAGCGAAGGTGACCAGCGTGGTCGGATCTTTCCGGTCGCGAAGGACGCCGGGAGCGCCGGTGAGAAAGATGAGCTTCTGGGCCCGGAGCGCCACCGCGAGCGACTCCGCCACGGTGTCGGCGTTCACGTTGAACACCTCGCCGTCCTCACCACCCGCCAGGCTCGCCACCACCGGGACGAACCGGGCCTCCATCAGGGTGGTGAGTATCCGGGGGTCGACCCGCTGGATGTCGCCCACGTGACCGAAATCCACCTTCAACGTGGCGCCGTCGTCGTCCACCACGGTGCCGGCGGGGCGGCGGTGGGCGGTAATGAGATCGGCATCCACCCCGCTCAGCCCCACGGCCTGTACCCGGTGCTCCCGGAGCGCCGCGAGCAGGTCCACGTTGAGCTGTCCGGCGTAGACCATCTTGGCCACTTCGAGCGCGGCGTCATCGGTGATCCGGCGTCCCGCCACGATGCGCGGCTCGGTGCCGAGTCGGCGGCTCAGGTTGGACGCCTGCGGCCCGCCCCCGTGGACCACCACGAGACGGATGCTGAGCGAGGAGAGCAGAGCGAGCTGGGCCGTCACGTGATCGAGGACCTCCGGCTCTCCCACGACGTCGCCGCCGAGCTTGACGACGAAGACCTGATCGCGGTAGGCCCGCACATAGCGCAGCGCCCCCTTGAGGCCCGCGATGCCCTTGCTGGTGTCGATCGTCACGTTGTGGTTCTCCGTAGTCTGACAGAACGCGCGGGAGCCCTAGCGGTGGGGCCCCAGCAACTCCAACAGGAGGGCGCGCTGCGCGTGGAGCCGGTTCTCGGCCTGGTCCACCACGACCGAGTTGGGGCCGTCCAGCACGGCGTCGTCGATCTCCACGTTGCGCCGGACCGGCAGGCAGTGCATCACGATCCCCTTCCCGCCCCGGGTGCCCCGGAGCCGCGCGGGCGTGAGGCGCCAGTCGCGGAGGCCGGCCCGGAGCGCCGCCTCCTCCTCAGGCTTGCCGTACAGCTTCACCGAGCCCCACGACTTGACGTACACGGCGTCCGCACCCACCAGCGCGTCGTCGGGGTCGTCGATGATGTGGACGAACTCCCCACCCGCGTCCTGCGCCAGCCGGCGGACCAGCGCGGTGTCCTCCGGATCGAGCTCGTATCCCTCGGGACGGCCGATGACGATCTCCATGCCGAGCCGGGCGGCCGCGAGTGCCGCGCTGGCCGGCACGGCCGTCGGGAGCGCCTTGGGATGCCACGCCCAGGTGAGGACGAACCGCTTGCCGGCGGTCTCGCCCAGCTTCTCCCGCAGGGTCATCGCATCGGCCAGGGCCTGGCAGGGGTGCCGGCGGGCGGACTCGAAGTTGATGACGGGCTTCTCGCAGTACCGGGCGAAGTTCCGGAGGATGAGATCCTTCCGCGCCTCGGCCCAGTCGCTTCCCCGGGGAAAGCTGCGAACCCCGAGCGCGTCGGCGTAGCGTCCCAGCACCCGGGCGGCGTCGACGATGTGCTCGACCGTGTCGCCGTCCATCACGGCCCCCAACTCGGTCTCCAGCGGCCAGCTCCCCTTGCCGGGCTCGAGCACGACGGCGTGACCGCCGTGGAGGTACATCGCCGTCTCGAAGCTGGTGCGGGTGCGAAGGCTCGGGTCCATGAACACCATGGCCAGCACCTTCCGCTCGAGCCCGCCGGTGACCTCGCCGCGTTTGATCCGCCCCGCGAGTGCCAGCAATCCGTCGACCTGGTCCGTGGTCCAATCCTCGAGGGCCAGGAAGTCGCGCTTGGTCACGGCAGCTCCTCCTTGAGCCCGGCGAGCAGGAGGTCGGCCTCGCGGAGCGAGAACGAGAGCGGTGGCAGCAGGCGAAGCACCTGCGGGTCGGTCGCGGTGCCGGTGAGGATCCGGCGGGCGAACAGCGCCCGCTGCGCCTCCACGGCCGGCCTCCCCAGGTGGAGGCCGAGCAGCAGGCCTCGACCGCTGACCTTGGCGACACCGAGTGCGCGCGCGCCTCGCGTGAGGTGAGCGCCGACCTCGACGGCGTTGGCGATGAGACCCTCCCGCTCGATCACCCCGATGTTGGCCAGCGCGGCCGCGCACGGTACCGGGCCGCCCCCGAAGGTACTGCCGAGATCGCCGGGAGTCAGCGAGTCGGTGAGGCTCGGGGCGGCGACGATGGCGCCGATGGGGAGGCCGCCCGCGAGCCCCTTGGCAAAGGTGAGCGCGTCCGGGGTCACGCCGAACGCCTCGGCGGCGCTGAAGCCACCGCAGCGGCCGACGCCGCACTGCACCTCGTCGAAGAGCAGGGCCGCGCCCCGCTCGCTGCAGAGCCTGCGGGCAGCATGGAGGAATTCGGGCGAGCAGTCGCGGGCGCCGGCGAACCCCTGGACCGGCTCGACCAGCACCGCCGCCACCCGGTCGTCGACCGCGGCCTCGAGGGCCGCGACGTCGTCGAACGGTACCTTGACCGAGAGCGGCACGCCGGCCCGCCGGGCGGCTTCCTCGTATCGCGGCCCGTCGGTGCACGCCAGGGTGGCGGCGGTTCTGCCATGCCAGCCTCCGCTGAGGGTGACGATGGTCTGCCGACCGGTGGATCTCCGCGCCAGATGCAGCGCGTTTTCGTTGGCCTCCGCGCCGGAGTTGCAGAAGAAGACCTGACCCAACGGATCGGGACAGAGCGCGGCCAGCTTCTCCGCCAGCTCCTCCCGTTGGGGAAGCGGCACCGCGGTGGAGTAGAACAACAGGCGCTCTGCCTGCTCCGCGATGGCCCGGACCACATCGGGATGGCTGTGGCCGGTCGAGGCGACTGCGTGACCCCCGTAGGCGTCGAGCCACTGGTCCCCATGCTCGTCGACGAGCCAGGAGCCGAACCCACGGACCGGCCGCACCGGCATCGAGGCGTAGACCGGGAGGAGCGCGGGTCGAACGCCGACTTCGGAAGCGGTGCCATGACTCAGCACGGGTAGATCCCTGCGGCGCTGAGGCCGGCGCGCTCGTCGATACCCAGGGCGAGGTTCATGGCCTGGACGGCCTGGCCGCCGGCCCCCTTCACCAGGTTGTCGATGGCGACCGTCACCTGGACCTCCCGGCCGTCGGTGCTCTCGATGGCGTGGATCAAGGCGTAGTTGGTGCCCACGGCGTGGGTGAGCTCGGGCGGCGCATCCAGCACCCGCACGAACGGCCGATCACCATAGGCGTCCCGGTACCAGCCGCCGGCCACGGTCCCGGGATCACCGTCGTCGATCGTCATGGCCTCGGGGAGGTAGGCGTGCAGCGTGAGATAGATTCCCCGCACAAATGGGCCGGAGTGGGCCATGAGCCGTGCCGTGGCGTCGGGTCGTCCGACCCACTCGCGCCAACCTTGCAACACCTCCGCTTCGTGGCGATGGCCCAGCACGGAGTAGGCAAACAGGTTGTTCGCCCGCATCGGATGATGGGTGGTCGGCCGCGGGTGTACGCCCGCTCCACTCGAGCCGGTGACCCCGAAGAGCGACGGCGATACGTCGAGACCGGCGCGGGCGAGCGGATACAGCGCCAGTTGCGCCGCGGTGGCGAAACAGCCGGGCGCCGCGATGGCGGCCGAGCCCCGGAGCTCGGAGCCGCGCACATCGGCCAGTCCGTAGGCGAATCGGCTCACCAACTCGGGCGCGGCATGCGGTCCGTAGAACCGCTCGTACAGGCGGAGATCCTGCACCCGGAAGTCCGCGGCCAGATCGACGACCAGCCCGGGCCCCGCCTCGAAGACTTCGCCGGCCACCCGCGACGACTCCCCATGCTCGAGGCAGAGGAAGACCACATCGCGACCCCGGGCGACCTCTCCCGGCGTGACGCCGGCGAAGCGAGCATCCGATACGGCCGCGAGCGCCGGGTGGACTCCGGCGATCGGCTTGCCGGCCTGACTCCGGCTGGTGGCCACGCACTCGGAGACTTGGGGATGCTGGAGCAGCAGGCGGAGCAGCTCGCCTCCGGCGTAGCCAGCCGCGCCGACGACGGCGACCTTCATGCGCCCGCGGCCACCGGTGCGGCCCGAAGACGCGCGAGGTCCGCTCCGGGGGGCAGGTAGGCGTCGAGCGCGGCCCGCACCACGGCGAGCAAGCCCGTGGTGTCTCGCCGGGCGTTGTGCGCCGGCAGGCCCAGGCCGCTGGTGACGTATACCTGGCCCACCTCGTTGTCGGTCGCCGGCCCGGTGATGACGGTGATCGGCAGCTCGAACTCCCGGCGCATCAGCTCGACAGCGCCCCAGCAGGCGACCGGATCGGGCGCCGCCATGACGTAGGCCGCACCGACCCGGGTGAGCTCCCGGTCGTGCAGGATGTCCTGTACGCCATACTCGCCGAGGATGCCGTCGCCCAGCTCGGCGACGATGACGTCGGGCCTGGTGCCGGCGAGGCGGTTGAAGATTCCCTTCGCCGTGGTGACGGTGACCCCCGCGTGGGTGCTGGCGATTCCGACATCGTTGAAGGTGAGCGCGGCCACCGCGCCCGCGTCGAGCATGGAGAGGGCATCGCGCATGAGCGAGACGCCGGTGAGCTTGGCCGCGGCCACCCGGAGACCGCCGCGGGTGAGGCCGCGGACCAGCTCCGTGGCGGCGACCGTCTTGCCGGAGTTCATGCAGGTGCCGGCGACGTAGACGACGGGGACCTTGGTCTCCAGCGTGTCGGCCGGCGGGACGGCGCGGTCGCGGATGTGGGCCGGCCGGCCGATCCGGTCGCCCAGCTCGGGAAAAGCGAGGATCGCGCCCAGCACCTCGGCCTTGAACGGTGGCCCGACCTCCGGATTGACCGAGGTGCAGCGGCCGAGAATGCCGCCGAGATTGAGGACCTCGATCGTGTCACCGACGGCGATGTGTGCCGGCACCACTCCGGCGTAGCCCCGGAGCGCCCGGCGGGTCCCCAGGGTACCCGCAAGCACATCGCCCGCACGAAGCGCGAGCATTCGTCCGGTGACGTCCTCGACCGTGTTGTAGTCCGACTTGTCTTCCAGGATGCGCACCGCGAGCACGTACCCCTCGGCCCCCACGATCTCGTCGCCGACGATCACCTCGGGTGAGAGCGCGGCATTCCTGGTGGAGCTGCTGATCCGGTCGAGCCGGACCCGGCTGGTGACGACCATCGATTATCTCGTCCGGGGAAAGAGCTTCACTTCGGTGCTGCCCTCGCGGCCAGCAGCGATGGAACGGCGGACACCCGGGCGAAGGCGCGGGCCTCGTCCCCGGTCCAGAGGAGGTTCTCCTCGCCGTAGGTAGCGACCGAGGTATCCATCATCGAGTGCGGGCTCCTGGTGCCCACCACCTGGAATCGGCCCGGCGCGACACGGACGCGCGTCTCGCCGGTGACGCGCACCTGCGAGCTGGTGATCAGCGCCTCGATGTCGCGCAGCGAAGGGTCGAAGTACTGGCCCTCGTGGAGCCGGTCGCCGTAGAAGCGGCCCAGCTGGTCCTTCCAGAAGGTCTGCCACTTGGTGAGCACCAGCTTCTCCAGCTCGCGATGCGCGCCGATCAGGAGCAGCGCGGCCCCGGCCTCGAAGCCGATCCGTCCCTTGATGCCGAGCGCCGTCTCACCCACGTGGATGTTCCGGCCGAGACCGTACGCCTCCGAGAGCTCGCCCAGACGCGCGACCAGCGCGGGACCGGCCAAGGCCGAGCCGTCGAGGGCCACCGGAAGGCCGTGCTCCCACGCCAGCACGATCTCGCGGGGAGCGGGTGCGTTGGCCGGCGGGTCGAGCAGCTCCGGCGGCGGTCCCGCCCAGGTGTCGTGGGTCCAGCCGCCGCCCCAGGTGGTACCCCAGAGGCCGCGGTTGATGGAGTAGGCACCGGCCTTGGCGGGCACCGGCAGGCCGAGCCGCTCGAGGTAAGCGATCGACTGCTCGCGCTTTACCCCCTGGTCGCGAATCGGGGTGACGATCTGGAGATCGGGAGCGAGGACCCGGAGCGCGACGTCGAATCGGATCTGGTCGTTGCCGGCGCCGGTCGAGCCGTGGGCCACCGCACCCGCGCCGATCCGCCGGGCCGCTTCCACCACCGAGAGCGCC
>JBBSHB010000045.1:0-19770 GCA_038253515.1 Gemmatimonadales bacterium
GCTGTCCGCCTCGGCGGCGTGGGCGGCAGCATAGGCCCGGGAGCCGAGCAGGCCCTCCTCTTCCCCGCTGAACAGGACGAATCGAATCGTTCGCTTGGGCCGGAGCCCCGAGCGAGCGATGACCCGGGCCGCCTCCAGCACCACCATCGATCCGGTCCCGTTGTCGGTCACGCCGGTCCCCAGGTCCCAGCTATCGAGATGGGCGCCGAGGATGACGACTTCATTCGGCCGCTCGCTTCCACGGAGCTCGGCCACGGTGTTCCACTGCTGCACCGGGGCGCGTCCCAAGATGTTCTCCACCCGAGCCACCACCCGCGGCGCCAGCCCGGCGCGCACCTGCCGCTCCAGCATGGCGTAGTCCTCATGGGCGATCACCAGGTTGGGCAGCGGCGACACCCGGTTGGGTGACCCGCTCATGGTCATCAGGGCCTGCTCCTTCGAGCCGTCCACCAGGGTACCGAGCGCGCCAGCGGACTTGAGCACGTAAGGCAGGTCGATGCCGAACTGGCGGCGGCCCAGCACCGCCGGTGCCGAGGTGTCCGCGGTAGCCTGGTTTCGGCGCTGGAGCTGCTCCGCCAGGTGGATCGAGTCGTCGGTGGTCATCGCGGGACCATCGGGATTCCACAACGGATAGGCGCTGCGGGGGAGGACCCAGGCTCCGCGGACCTTGTCCCTGTACGCGGCCACGCTGTCGGCTGTCGAGAGATCCGCCAGGATGACCGGGCCCGCCACCGCCTTGCCATGAGTGCCGGCCGTCCAGGCCCAACTGTGGGCAGTGATGGCGCGGGTGAACGGCACGACGAGCCGGAGCGACACGGCGCCGCGTTCCCAGGTCACCCCGAAGGTGTACGGCTCGAGCCGGGTGGCGAGGCCGTACGCCTCGAAGCGCTCGGCCGTCCAATCGTTGGCCCGTCGCATCGCAGGCGAGCCGGTGAGCCGTGGTCCGATGGCGTCGCTCAGGTGCCCCAGGTTCTGCATGAGCTCGGAGTGGTCCATCGCTTCCGCGATCAGGGTGGCGGCCCCGGTGGTATCCACCCGGGTCTGGGCCGCGAGAGGAGCCCCGCCGAGGAGAAGAACCAGCAGCGTCAGTCGAGCGGCAGAGGGTCTGTGCATCAGCCGATCATCCCGTTCAGGTTGGAGTGGTAAGCGCCAGGACCACCGCGAGCTGCCTCAGAGACTCTGCCTCGCTGATCGGGACGGTCGACCATCGGTCGAGCGCCTCGACGCCGTCTCTCGCGCCCAGCAGCGCCCCGGCGGTCCCGGCCAGGGCGGAGCGGCCGGGCCCGCCCTCCGCCGCCCAGCGCAGTCCCCGGTCGGCGAGCGGCTCGTGGTAGGCCAGCCAGAGCGCCGCCCTCACACATCCGACGGCACTCGAGGGAGAAAGTTCCGCCGCGACCGAGTCCTCGTGCCGCTCGATCGGCACTCGACGGACGGCGCCGAGGAGCTCCTCCGGCACCGGGTTGTTCCGGAGCGCTTCCAGGACGTCGGCGATGAAGTCTCGCTTTCCCTGAAGGAACCTCGCCAGGGCGACGTTGAGCGCGACGGCGGCCCAGGCGACCGCCGGATCGGGATGGGTCAGCGCGGCAATGTGATAGGTGCCGCTCACCAGGTTCCGCGGGGAATGGAACATCGCCACCGCCACCGGGACGCACCGGGCCAGGGGATCGGCGCTCCGACCGGCGCCCTGTGCGGGCGGTGCGTCGTGCCGCGCGATATGGCTCAGGGCGGCCGCGGTTTCCGGGCCGATCCCGCGGGGGTCCGTCTGGTAGCGTTCCACCCACCGCTCCGCCACCCGCCGGAGATCCGCCCGACCCGCGGCGAGCTCCTCGGCCAGAATACGGGCCAGCGCCAGCTCACCGTCGGGGGCGGCGCCGAGGGCCAGCGACCGCCCCACCGCCAGGCCCATGAGGGTGCCTTCGGCACGGCTCGACAACGCGGGTAGTAGCCTCGGCATCCGGCTCTCCTTAGACTGAAGCAGAGGCGGCGATTCGAGTGGCGGAGGCGCCCCGGCACAAGTTATACTGACTCGCCCGCAGTGCAGTACGCCCACCTCGCAGCGCGAACTCCGGAGGAGTCGGCTCGTGGCCAAGGATACCCTCAGCATCACCGACAACCGCACCGGCCGCAGCTACGAAGTGCCCGTCGCTGAGGATACCATCCGCGCCGTGGACCTGCGCCAGATCAAGGTGGCGGATGACGACTTCGGATTGATGACCTACGATCCGGCATTCATGAATACCGCCGCCTGCCGGAGCGCCATCACCTACATCGACGGCGACCGGGGCATTCTCCGCTACCGGGGCTACCCGATCGAGCAGTTGGCGGAACAGGCCACCTTCCTGGAGGTGGCGTACCTCCTGTGCGAGGGTCGGCTGCCCAACCGGTCGGAGCTGGAGCACTGGGGCGAGACGATCAAGTTCCACACCTACGTCCACACCAACATCACCAAGTTCCTCGAGGGGTTTCGCTACGACGCGCATCCCATGGGCATGCTGCTCGGCGTGGTCGGCGCGCTGTCGACGTTTTACCCCGACGCCAAGGACATCCACGACCCGGCCAATCGCTGGCTGCAGCGCGTCCGCCTGCTCGCCAAGGCGCCGACCATCGCGGCGTTCGCCTTCCGGCACTCGCGGGGGCTCCCGTTCGTGTTCCCGGACAACGATCTGGACTACATCGGCAACTTCGTCAACATGACGTTCAGCATCGGCGGGCGGCACAAGCCCAACAAGGTGCTGCAGCGGGCTCTGGAGATCCTTCTGATCCTGCACGCCGATCACGAGCAGAACTGCTCCACCAGCGCCGTCCGCGCCGTCGGCTCGTCCCAGGTCGATCCGTTCTCCGCCATCTCCGCCGGCATCGCCGCCCTGTACGGGCCGCTCCACGGCGGCGCCAACGAGGCGGTGCTGGCTATGCTGGACGAGATCGGCGAGAAGAAGAACATCCCTCGATTCATCGACGAGGTGAAAGCGGGCCGCGGCCGGCTGATGGGCTTCGGGCACCGGGTCTACAAATCCTATGATCCCCGCGCCAAGCTCATCAAGAAGGTGGCGGACGATGTCTTCCGGCAGACCGGCCTCAATCCCAAGCTGGAGATCGCGCTGGAGCTTGAGCGCATCGCGCTGGAGGACGAATATTTCATCAAGCGGAAGCTCTACCCCAACGTCGACTTTTACTCCGGGCTAATCTACCAGGCGATGGGATACCCGACCGAGTACTTCACCGTCCTGTTCGCGCTGGGACGGATGCCCGGCTGGCTGGCCCAGTGGGAGGAGATGCTGCTGGACAAGGACCAGAAAATCGCGCGGCCACGTCAGGTGTACACTGGCCAGGAGGAGCGCCCCTACGTCCCGCTCGACCAGCGCTGAGGTCCGGATGAGCGATCAAATCGAGACCCTGCTCTCGGAAAAGCGCCGGTTCCCGGCTACGGTCGAATTCGCCGCCCGGTCGGCCGCCACGACGGCGCTCTACGCCGCGGGGCACGACTGGCAACGCTTCTGGGAAGCGCAGGCCGGCGCGCTCGAATGGATGGCACCGTGGGACCGGGTGCTCGACTGGCAGCTGCCCCATGCCCAGTGGTTCGTCGGCGGGAAGCTCAACGCCTCGGCCAACTGCCTGGACCGGCACCTGCGCGGCCCTCGGCGCAACAAGGCCGCCATCATCTGGGAGGGCGAGCCCGGCGACCGGAGAACCCTGACCTATTGGGAGCTGGCCCGCGAGGTCGGACGCTGCGCCAACGCCCTCAAGCGGCTTGGCGTCCAGCGGGGAGACCGGGTCGCGATCTATCTGCCCATGATTCCCGAGGCGGCCGTCGCCATGCTGGCCTGCGCCCGGATCGGCGCCGTGCACTCGGTGGTCTTTGGCGGGTTCTCCGCGGAAGCGCTGCGCGACCGGATCAACGACGCCGGAGCCGTGGCGCTGATCACCGCGGATGGGGGTTACCGCCGAGGCCAGATCCAGCCGCTCAAGCGCATGGCGGATGCCGCCCTGGCCGAGACGCCGTCGATCAAGCATTGCCTGGTGGTGCGCCGGCGAAGCGGCGACGAGGGCGACGAGACCTTCGCCCAGATGACCGAGGGACGCGACCACTGGTGGCACCGCCTGCTGGAGCGCGAATCGGCCGCCTGCCCGGCCGAGGCGATGGATGCCGAAGACATGCTCTTCATCCTGTACACCTCCGGCACCACGGGGAAACCCAAGGGGATCGTCCACACCACCGGCGGCTATCTCACCCACGTGGCCTCCACCGCCAAGCACGTGTTCGACCTCGGCGACAACGACGTGTTCTGGTGTACTGCCGACGTGGGCTGGGTCACCGGGCACTCCTACGTCGTCTATGGCCCGCTGGCCAACGGGGCCACCGTCCTCATGTACGAGGGGGCTCCCGACTGGCCCGAGCGCGACCGGTTCTGGCGGATCGTGGAGACCTACGGCGTGAGCATTCTGTACACGGCGCCGACCGCGATCCGCGCCTTCATGAAGTGGGGCACCGAGCACCCCGACCGGCACGATCTGTCCACGCTGCGACTGCTGGGCACCGTGGGCGAGCCGATCAACCCCGAAGCGTGGATCTGGTACCACGAGCACATCGGGAAGGGGCTCTGCCCCATCGTGGACACCTGGTGGCAAACCGAGACCGGTGGAATCATGATCACGCCGCTCCCGGCGGTCGTGACCACCAAGCCCGGTTCCGCGACGATCCCCTACCCCGGCATCACCCCCGAGCTGGTGGATACCAAGGGCAATCGGCTCGAGGCGGGTGGCGGATTCTTGACCATCGCCCAGCCCTGGCCGGGCATGCTCCGCACCATCTTCGGCGACGACGAGCGCTATCGGGAGATCTACTGGAGTCGCTTTCCCGGCCGCTACTTCACCGGCGATGGAGCCAAGCTCGACGAGGACGGCTACTGGTGGATTCTCGGCCGGGTCGACGATGTGCTCAACGTCGCCGGCCACCGGATCGGCACGATGGAGGTGGAGAGTGCGCTGGTGGATCATCCGGCCGTGGCCGAGGCGGCGGTCGTGGGGCGCGCCCACGAGCTCAAGGGCCAGGCGATCGCGGCGTTCGTCACCCTCAAGGACGGACGCCAGGGCTCCAGCGAGCTCAAGGACGACCTCAAGGCCCACGTGACCAAGAAGATCGGGGCGATCGCCCGGCCGGACGACATCTTCTTCTCCGCCGATCTGCCCAAGACCCGAAGCGGCAAGATCATGCGGCGGCTGCTCAAGGACATCGCCGAGGGGCGGGCCCTGGGCGATACCACGACCCTGGCGGACCCGGCGGTAGTGAGTCGGCTGAAAGACATGTACGAGGCGCAGGAAGCGTAAGCTCGCGCCCACTTCATAGCGGTGGTATGCAGGAAGAACGCGTTCTGAAGAAGTATCCCAACCGACGCCTGTACGACACGACGCTCAGCCGGTACGTCACCCAGGAGGACGTACGACGACTGGTGCTCGAGCGGGTCGGCTTTCGGGTGGTCGACGCCCGCAGCGGCGCCGATCTGACCCGGACCGTGCTGCTGCAGATCGTCACCGAGCGGGAGATGCAGGGGCCGCCGCTGCTCATGCCGGACGTCCTGGCGGAGCTCATCCGTCTGGCGGAGCGGGGAGTGCACGAGCAGGTGGCGGGAGAGCTGGAGCGCCGCCTCGCGGAAATCGCGGACCACGCGTCGGCGGCGCGCTAGTCGACCGGCAGGTCGCCCTCCAGGTAGGTATACCCCTCCAGACCCGCCACGAAGTCGGCGATGAAGCCGTTCGCCTCCTGACGGGAGAGATCCTTCGCGTTGCTGACCTTTCGCCGGAACGTGGCGAGCAGGTCGGAGCCGTGGAACTGCACGTAGTTGAGGACCTCGGTCACGGTGTCCCCATGCACCAGATCGGTCACCTCGTAGCCCTGGTCGGTGAGCCGGACGTGGACGGCGTTGGTGTCGCCGAAGAGGTTGTGCAGATCGCCCAGAATCTCCTGGTAGGCTCCGGTGAGAAAGATGCCGAGGATGTAGGGATCGCCCTCCTGGAACGGATGCAGCTCCAATGAGGGCTTTCCCTTCCGTCCCCCGGCGAAACGGTCGATCACCCCGTCCGAATCGCAGGTCACGTCCTGGAGGGTTCCCCGGCGGACAGGCTGCTCCAGCAAGCGGTGGATCGGCATGATCGGAAAGATCTGATCGATGGCCCAGTTGTCGGGCAGCGACTGAAAAACCGAGAAATTGCAGAAGTAGCGGTCGACCAGCTCGCTCTCGATGTGGCCGGCGATCTCGGGGTAGGCGGCCTTGTCATCGCCCATCGCGCCCTGGAGCAGGTTCAGGGTGTACAGGTACAACTGGTCGGCGTCGGCCTTGTCCCTGAGCGAGAAGACGCCGCTGGCGAAGTATTCCTGGGCCCGCTCCTTGGCGAAGACGGCGTCGTGGAAGACCTCCTCGATGCGGTCCGCCGTGATCCCCTCCAGATTCTCCGTCATCTCCACCAGCAGCGGGTGCGGCTCGTCCCGGAGCGGGGGCGCCACCGGCTCGACCTGGGACTCCACGTCGATCACGTTGAGCAGCAGCAGGGAGTGGTGGGCGGTGATGGCCCGGCCCGACTCGGAGATGACGTGGGGCATCGGGATCCCCTCGGTACGGCAGACGGATCCGATGGTATAGATCACGTCGTTGGCGTACTCCCGCATCGAGTAGTTCATGCTCGCCGGACGGGTGGAGCGCGACCCGTCGTAGTCCACCCCGAGCCCGCCGCCGACGTCGACGTGGCTCAGGTCGAAGCCCATGCTCCTGAGCTCGACGTAGTACCGGCCGATCTCCTCCAGGCCCGCCTTCACGAAGCGGATGTCGGTGATCTGGCTGCCGAGATGGAAGTGCACCAGCTTGAGGATGTCCTTCCGGCCAATCCGCTCGAGCTGGTCCAGCAGCTTCATCAGCTCCACCGCTCCCAGCCCGAACTTGCTGCGCTCCCCCCCGCTCTTGGCCCAGCGGCCCGACCCTTCGGTGGCGAGCTTGATCCGGACCCCCGCCGTCGGACGCACGTTCATCTCGTCGGCCACCTTGAGCAGGACCTCGAGCTCGCTCAGCTGCTCCAGCACCAGCATGACGTCGTGGCCCAGCTTCTGACCCATCAGGGCCAGGCGCATGAACTCTTCGTCCTTGTAGCCGTTGCAGACGATCAGATGATTGGTGCTCTCGTTCAAGCCGAGAATGGCCTGGAGCTCGGGCTTGCTGCCGCACTCCAGCCCGACGCCGTGCGGGGCGCCGAACTCGACGATCTCCTGCACCACGTGGCGCTGTTGATTGACCTTGATCGGGTAGACCGTGGTGTACGTCCCGGTGTACCCGAACTCCGAGATGGCGCTGCCGAACTCCGCCGCCAGCGCATGAATCCGGGAGCGCAGGATGTCGGAGAAGCGGAGCAGCAGCGGCAAGCCGACGCCCTGGGCGTTGAGGTCCATCGCCAGGGTGTAGAGGTCGAGCCCACGCTTCTTGTTGGCGGAATCCGGGTGCACGGTGATGTGCCCCTCGGCGTTGATCCGGAAGTACCCCAGGCCCCAGCCGCTCATGTTGTAGAGCTTCTCGGCGTCCTTGGCGGTCCAGATCGGCGGCGCGACAGTCGTGGCGATGGAGCGGCTCCTGCTCGAGGGCGAACGGCAAATGTAATCCGGTCCGGGGGATAATTCCTGGAGTGGCGGCCGCGCCACAATCGGGCACCGGCGCAACGCGTGCAGTCCTCGGCAGCAGCCCTAACTGCTTGTCTCGCCGTGCCCTGCACAGGGCTCAACCGGCTGAGCCGCTCCTTCGGCAGGGCACAAAGCTCGCGTTTCCGGGGGGTGCTGGCACCCCACGATTCGAAGCACCAACCAGAGGTCGAAACCGACACAGGTGAGGCTATGTCAACACCTACTTTGATGACCGCCCGCCGATTCTCCGGGCCGAGGCGCCTCCGGCTTCAGATCTTGTTCGCGAAGGCCTTCGAGGCGCTCGCCGAGACGTATCGTTTGCAGGCTGCCCAGTTCGTACACCGACTCCGCGGCAGGCTGTC
Source organism: Gemmatimonadales bacterium (assembly GCA_038253515.1). Classification (GTDB taxonomy): domain Bacteria; phylum Gemmatimonadota; class Gemmatimonadetes; order Gemmatimonadales; family GWC2-71-9; genus CAVVWJ01. The sequence goes on from JBBSHB010000045.1 coordinate 8,020, forward strand.
CGTGGAAGAGGCGCTCGACCGCTATTTTCGCGAGGTCGGCGTGCCGGCGGCGATGGTCGAAACGGTGCGGGCCCGCGCCCTGATGGCGCTGGCGGAGAGCGTCCAGGATACCTCCGAGGCGGAGCCCGAGACCCGCGGGGGCACGTCCTGGAACCAACTTCGCCCCGAGCTGCTGCTGGAGGCCCTCAAGCGGCGGGCGCACAGCATCGAAGCCATGGGCCTCGACTGCCGGATGGCGGCGTCGCTGTCGGACGAGGCCATCACGGCGACTCACGTGGCCATGGCGCTGGAGACGGTCGAGCTGCTGACCCAGGAGCTGCCACCGGACGACGCCATCATGCACTACATCCGCTACTTTGACCTGCCCTCCCTCGAAGCGCAGATCGTCTTCCGCCGGACGCTGGCGCAGTGGGCCGACCGGGAAGCCGCCTTCGAGATCGCTACCGCCATGGTCTGCTCACCGCGCGCCACGCTCGAGCTGCCCATGCGGCTGGTCCCCGGCCTGCGCATGATCGGCTGAGCCCGAACGCGGGCTCGGGCCCCGGGTGTATCTTTCCGGAGGCCCTGGGGCGGGGGCGAGTGAGGAGGCGGAGCGATGAGATGGTCCTTCCGGATCGGACAGGTGGCGGGCACCGACGTCAAGGTGCACGTCACCTTTCTGCTGCTAGTGGCATTCTGGGCGTGGGCGGGATACCAGCACAATGGGATGGAGGGCGCGCTCGTGCGCGTGTTCTTCCTCCTGGCCCTGTTCCTCTGTGTGCTGCTCCACGAGTTCGGGCACATCACCATGGCGCGCCGGTTCGGGGTGTCGACGCCAGACGTCATTCTCCTGCCCATCGGCGGCGTGGCGCGCCTCCAGCGGATGCCGGACCGGCCCAGGCACGAGTTCCTGATCGCCGCCGCCGGGCCGGCCGTCACCCTGCTGATCGCCGCCCTGCTCTACCTGTGGATGACGATTCGCGGCCTCCGGGTAGAGCTGCCCCAAGACGACGTCGGCCAGCTCCCGTTCGTCAGCCAGCTCCTCCTGGCCAACGTGATGCTGCTGTTGTTCAACCTGCTTCCGGCATTTCCGCTGGACGGCGGCCGGCTGCTGCGCGCGCTCCTGGCGAGCCGGATGGGGCTGGTGCGGGGCACCCGGGTGGCCGCGGGAATCGGGCAGGCGATCGCGGTGGTCGGCGGCCTCGCCGCGCTCAACTACCACGCGCCGCTCCTGGTGCTGATCGCCGTGTTCGTCTTTCTCGGCGCCGGCGCCGAGACCACCGCCGTCGAGACCCGCGCGGCGGGAGAGGGCCTCCGGGTGGCCAACATGATGGTGACGGACTTCCGGACCATCCCGATTCACGCCACGCTGTCGCAGGCGGTCGACCTGCTGCTCGCCGGCGAGCAACGGGAATTCCCGGTGGTGGACAATCTGGGTCGTACCGAAGGGATCCTCACCCGGGACAACCTGATCCGGGGGCTCAACCAGCACGGGCCGGGCTCGACCGTTGCCCAAGCCATGACCCCGAACGCACCCTCCGTTCCCCCGACGCTGCCGTTCCAGGAGGCGCTCGACCGGCTGCGATCGAGCGGTCTCCCTGCCCTGCCGGTGGTGGACGCGAGCGGGGCGCTCGTAGGAATTCTCACCCTGGACAACATCACCGACTTGCTGCTGGTGCGCGGCGCGCGGCGCTAGTCAGCGCCTGACCGTGTTGTTCGAGCGATCCACGTCGGGCAGCGCGTGCCGGGGATCGACCTCGACTGCCGTCACCCGTTTGCCGCCTCGGATCCGATAGGCGAACGCCCGCCCCAGGTTCCACATCTCGACCGGCAGCCGCACCCGCTCGGTCGAGCCGTCGACGTAGGTGAGATCCATCTCGAGCGGGAGCGTCATCGTCCCGCGATTGGTGAGGAAGACCTTCTGGGTGCTGTCCGCCATCCCCACCGAATCGACCGCCTGGTCCAGCCTCGCGGTGGTGTAGATCCAGTCCCGCCAGAAGAAGTCGAGGTCCATTCCCGACTCGTCCCGCATGAGGCGGAAGAAGTCCGCCGGGGTCGGGTGCTTGAACGCCCAGGCGCGAAGGTATGCCCGGAACGCCGGGTCGAAGCGTTCCTTGCCCAGGACTTCGTACCGCAGGGTCTGCATCATGAGGGCCGGCTTCTGGTAGCCGGTCCAGAAGAGATCCTTCGACTCGACGGGCCGGGTGATGAGCGGCTGCTCCTGGCCGGGGACGGCGTGGTCCGGGTACAAGTGGAGCGGATGTACCTCGATGCTGTCTCCGTAGGCGGATCCCGCGAAGTACTTGGCCGCGTTGGCCAGATCGATGAACGTGTTGAAGCCCTCGTCCATCCAGGGATACAGGCGCTCGTTCGACCCGACGATCATGGGGGTCCACTGATGCCCCAGCTCGTGGGCCAGCACCCACTGCCGCTCTTCCCGGCTGGGGCTCCGCGGATCGAAGGTGATCATCGGGTACTCCATTCCCTCGATGGGCCCCTCGATGCTGGTCATGTGCGGGTAGGGATAGGGATACCACTGCTCGCTGTAGTACTGGAGTCCGGAGCGCACGATCCGGTTGGCTTCCTCCCACTCCGGGGCAGAGGGGCGGTAGAGCGTATGAATCAGGATGCCCCGGTATCCACTCGCGTCCCAGCGGAAGTTCGGCGCGGCGCCGAACGCGAAGTCCCGAACGCTATCTGCGGTGAAATGCCAGGTGAGCAGGCCGCTGGCCGCTGGCCGAGTGCGCTCGGGCCGACCGGCCTCGTCCTGGGAGATGATTGCGACCGGCTCCGCCGACCCGCGCGCCCGGGCCAGCCGGGCCCGCTGCTCGGCAGTGAGGACCTCCTCCGGATTCCGCAAGACGCCCGTGGCACCGACGATGTAGGTTGCCGGTACCGTGAGCGCCACGTCGAAGCTGCCGTACTCCAGATAGAACTCGCCGCCGCCGATGTAGGGCTCGTGGTTCCAGCCCCTCACGTCGTCGTAGACCGCGACCCGGGGGTACCACTGGCCGATGACGTAGTCCGACCCGTCGTGCCCCATCCGGCCGGCCCCATAATCCGGCACGGTGAAGCGCCAGGTGATCTCCAGGTCGAGGAAGGCCCCCGGGGCGAGCGCCCGCGGCAGATCCAGCCGCATCGTGGTGCCGTAGATGACGGGCTTCAGCTCATGAAGCCCGAGGCGCACCCGCTCCAGCCTGAGGCCGCCGGCGAACCCCTTGCAGGAGAAGTCGAAGGTCGAGCCGAGAAAGACGAGCGGCGGCTGATCCAGCTGCTCGGTGATGCTGGTCGGGCCGCAGATGTTCTGCTCCAGAAAGACCCACAGATACGGCAACGGGTCCGGTGAGCGGTTCACGTAGTGAATCGTCTCCCGGCCGCGGATCTCCTGATGCTCGGGATCGAGCGTGGCGCTGATGCGGTAGTCCACCCGTTGCTGCCAGTAGGCGGAGCCGGGCCGGCCGGCTCCGTTGCGGAGAAGGTTGGGCGTCGGCAGGGGGAGCGGGCGGAACGGTGAGAGACTGTCGGCCGGCCCGGCGCCCGGCGGGGCGCCGGGCCGCTGAGCCGCGGCGGAGGAAGCCAGGGCGACGGCGAGCAGGACGGCACCTGACAAGCGACCGGACATGCCTACCCCATGTGGTGGAGGATGGCGACCAACTTACCTCCGGACGAGCGGCGGGCAAACCGGGCCCGCTGGAAAATCCAATACGCCGGGCTCCAGCACCGCCGCGCCGGAGGAGGCCGACATCGTCGTCACGCTCAGGGATTACAGCTTCCAGGGATTACAGCTTCGACCTCTCGACGCCGCTCACGTCGGGAAGGCTGCACGGGATGGCGAAGCCGATCACGATCGGGTGAGGCACCGGTCGCGCCGATAGTCGCGGGGAAGGCAATCGAAGCCGCCGCTCGCCCAGAGGCCCGCGCGTCCAGCGCGGGCCTCTTTTTGCGCCTGGAGGAGGCGTTCGGCATACTTCACGTCCGGTGGCACGGTGTAGAGCACCGCCCACCCCTCACGGACCATCGCCTGGTTCACCAGCGTGCCGCCGGTCCAGGCGAAGGCCAGCGTCCGACCGTAGCGGTCGGTAGCCTGGACGTCCCGCTCCAGACGGACCATCCGGCCCGGCGGGAGATACCGAAGGAGTGCCAGCCGCGCGAGTCGCCCCGCCTCACCCTGGCCGCGCTCGGGTGCGTCGATCCCAATGAGCCGGACTCTCCGACCGTCGCGACAGCGGAACGTGTCCCCATCCACGACCAGAGCGACGGCGCACTGGTCGCCCTGGCGCCGCGCGGGCCGCCCCGCCAGGCCCCAGACCTCCAGCAGTGCGAGCGCGATGACCAGGGAGACCCGCGTCATGCCCGCAATCTAGGAAGGCCGTCCGACGATGCCAGGCTCCATCGCCGTAGTCGAGCGCAGCAGCGCCCTGCCGGTGTCGGCCGACTCGGCGTACGCCTGGCACGAGCGCCCCGGAGCATTCGAGCGGCTGCTGCCTCCCTGGGAGCGTGTCTCGGTCGTCGAACGCACCGGCGGGCTGCGGGACGGCGCCAGCCTGATTCTCCGGGTGAGGAGCGGCCCGGTGTCCCTGCGTTGGGTCTCGCGCCATCGCGACACCCTGCCCGGCCGACGGTTCGTCGATGAGCAGGTCGATGGACCGTTCGCCCGCTGGGTGCACTTCCACCGTTTCGACCCCGATGGTCCGGCGGGCAGCCGGATGACGGACCGCATCGAGTACACCCCGCCGCTCGGCTCGGTCGGCACCGTCGCGGACCCGATCATCCGGCACCGGCTCGAGCGGCTGCTCGCGTATCGTCACGCGGTCCTGCGGGATGACCTGGAAGCGCACGGCCGCTTCGGCTCGACCGGCCGGCTCCGGGTGGCCGTGAGCGGCTCCAGCGGTCTCCTGGGCCGAGCACTCGTCCCGTTCCTCACGACCGGCGGGCACGAGGTCACGCGGCTGGTGCGCCGGCACGCCGCGCCCGACGAGATCTATTGGCACCTCCACACCGGCCGGATCGACGTCGGGAAGCTGGAGGGCCTGGACGCGGTGGTGCACCTGGCGGGAGAGAACATCGGTGCGCGCTGGACCGAGAAGCGGAAGCGACGGATCCGGGAGAGCCGGAGCATCGGCACTCGCTTCCTCTGCGAGGCCCTGGCCCGGCTCCGCCGGCCACCCAAGGTCCTGGTGACCGCCTCGGCGGTCGGGATCTACGGCAACCGGGGTGACGAGATCCTCACCGAAGCGAGCCCCACCCTCGACGCGCCTCCGGATTTCCTGGTGGAGGTCGGCCGGGAGTGGGAGGCCGCGACCGAGCCGGCGCGGGCCGCGGGCATCCGGGTGGTGATGACCCGGTTCGGGCCGATGCTGAGCCCTGCCGGCGGCCTGCTCGCGAGGATGCTGCTGCCGTTTCGAGCCGGTCTGGGAGGGCCGCTCGGCAGCGGCCGGCAGTGGATGAGCTGGATCTCCATCGACGACGCCGCCGGCGCGGTGTACCACGCGATGATGACCGAGGCGCTGAGCGGTCCGGTCAATGCCACCGCGCCGGGGCCGGTGACCAACGAGGAGTTCACGGCCACGCTGGCGCGAGTGCTGGGGCGGCCGGCCCTCCTCCGAGTTCCCGTCCCCGCGTTGCGATTGGCCCTGGGCGAGATGGGGCAGGTGGCCGTGCTCGGCAGCGCGCGCGTCGTTCCCGAGCGGCTGATCCAGGCGGGATACCGGTTTCGCCACCCGGCACTGGAGGGGGCGCTGCGGTTCGTGCTCGGGCGCGAGACGCGCTAACTTTCCGCCATGTCCCAGCCCAAGGCCGTGGTCCTGCTCAGCGGCGGAATCGACTCCACCACCACCGCCGCGATCGCCCAGCGAGAGGGGTTCGACGTGCATGCGCTGAGCTTTCACTACGGTCAGCGGCACGCGGTGGAGCTGGAGGCGGCGCGCCGGGTGGCCGCCCGGCTCGACATCCGGCGGCACGTGGTGCTGGAGATCGACCTGCGCGCCTTCGGCGGCTCCGCCCTGACCGGCGACCTGGCCGTACCGCTGGACACGCCGATGGACCAGATCGGCGCGCGCATTCCGCCGACCTACGTGCCGGCGCGCAACACGATCTTTCTCTCCTTCGCCCTCGCCTGGGCCGAAACCCTCGACGCGCGCGACATCTTCATCGGGGCCAACGCCCTGGATTACAGCGGCTATCCCGATTGCCGGCCGGAATACCTCGCGGCCTTCGAGCGGATGGCCAACCTGGCCACCCGCGCCGGGGTGGAGGGAGGCGCCAGGCTCACCGTTCACGCCCCGCTCATCAGCCTCTCGAAGCGGGAGATCATCGCCCGGGGACGGGCACTCGGGATCGATTACGGCCTCACCTCGAGCTGCTACGACCCCGGGGCCGACGGCAGCGCCTGCGGCCGCTGTGAGGCCTGCCTGCTCCGGCTCAAGGGGTTCGACGAGGCGGGGGTAAGCGACCCACTGGTGTATCAGGGCTCGCGCGCATGAGCTACGCGGTCAGGGAGATCTTCTACACCCTCCAGGGCGAGGGCGCCAACACCGGGCGGCCGGCGGTCTTCTGTCGATTCGCGGGCTGCAACCTGTGGACCGGCCGTGAGGCCGACCGGGAGACCGCCACCTGCCGCTTCTGCGACACCGAGTTCGTGGGGACCGACGGGCCGGGGGGCGGCCGGTTTCCCGATGCGGACGCGCTCGGCGCCGCGGTGGACTCGGCCTGGCCCTCCTCGGAGCCGGCCTCCAGATTCGTGGTCTGCACCGGCGGTGAGCCGCTGCTCCAGCTCGATGCACCCCTGCTCGGCGCGCTGCACGCCCGGGGGTTCGTGGTGGCCGTGGAGACCAACGGCACGCTGCCGCCGCCGCCCGGCATCGACTGGCTCTGCGTGAGCCCCAAGGCCGGCGCGCCTCTGGTGGTGAATCGAGGCGACGAGCTCAAGCTGGTGTTCCCTCAGGCAGGCGCGGAGCCGGAGCGGTTCGCGGCTCTCGAGTTCCGGCACTTCTTTCTGCAGCCGATGGACAGCCCGGTCCGAGAAGCCAATACGGCGGCGGCGGTGCGCTACTGCCTGAGCCATCCGCGCTGGCGACTCAGCCTCCAGACGCATAAGCTTCTCGGCATTCCCTGAGGCGGGTCCTCCGCCCCCCGACTTCCCGCCTCGACCGCGAGCATGCACGGCTACTCCGACCGCATCAATCACGCGTTTGCCTTCGCCGCCAAATATTACGGCGCCGTTGCCCCCGCCGGCGCCGGCATGGACTACCTGGCGCACCCGGCCAACGTCGCCATCATCCTGGCTCGCTACGACTGCGACCAGCTCACTATCGTGGCCGGCATTCTCCACCACGTCCTGGAGGAGACTCCGCCGGAAGGCTGGCCGGTGCTGGAGCACAAGATCACCGACAAGTTCGGTCCGGTGACCCTCGCGGTGGCTAAGGACGCGCTGGAGCCCAAGTTCAACCGCCGGGGGGGAGATCGTCCCTGGCAGTCGTGCAAGCAGGAATACCTGGGCCAGCTGGCGACCGCCGAGCCTCGCGCGCTCGACATCATCATCGCGGACGAGATCCACACCTGCGGGTCCACCATGACCGCCCTCCGCCGACTCGGCGTGGAATACCTCAAGACGGTCTCACGGGCAGGCTCGGAGCAGACGATCTGGTGGTATCGCTCCCTTCTGGAGGTGGTCGCCGGCCGCTCCGACTGGCCTCACCGCGAGATGCTGGCCGAGTTGCGGCTGATGAGCGCCGAGATGGTGCGGAGCCTGCGCGAAAGCGAGGACGAACTGTGAGACGACTGGCCCTTGCGGGCGCGTTCCTCGGCCTCGCCGCCTGTGGAGGCCGAGCCCGCGCACCCGAGCCGCTCAACCCGGTCCGTTTCCTCCTGGTCAACGACGTCTACGTGGCGGACACCATGGCGGACGGACGCGGCGGTCTCGCCCGGGTGGCGACGGTGCGCCACCGGCTGGCCGACCAGGGACCGGTCCTCTTCGTGCTGGCCGGCGACCTTCTCGCTCCCAGCCTGCTCAGCAAGTTCTACGGCGGGCGCCAGATGGTCGAGGCGATGAACGCCGCCAAGCTGGATTACGCCACCTTCGGGAATCACGAGTTCGACCTTCCGGTGGACACCCTCGAGGCCCGGATCGCGGCCTCCAAGTTCAAGTGGATCTCGAGCAACTGCAGCCGGGCCGACGGCACGCCGTTCCCCCACGTCCTCCCCTGGGATACGGTTCGGGTCTCGGGACACAAGGTGGGGCTGCTGGGCCTTACCCTGCAGGGCGCCTACCCGCGCCAGGTGCGATGCACCGATCCCGACACCGCTGCCCACCAGACGATCGAGCGACTCGCGGCGGACAGCGCGGAGCTGATCGTGGCCATCACCCACCAGACCATCGGCGCCGACCGTGACCTGCTGGCCCGCGAGCTCCGGCTGGACCTGATCCTCGGCGGCCACGAGCACGAGGCCCAGGATTCGGTTGTCTCCGGCCGGCACGTGGTCAAGGCCGACGCCAACGCGCGCACCGCGCAGTTCGTCACCTTGTGGGGCGGGAAGGAGAAATGGCGAGAGGCCGTGGGGCTGGTGCCGATCGACTCCCGGCTTCCGGACGACACCGCGGTGGCGCCGGTGGTGGACGCCTGGCAGGACAGTCTGGGGGTCCACCTTGGGCCGGAGCGCACCGTCGGCCGCGCCGTCGTGCCGATCGATGCCCGGGATGCCGTCGGGCGGAAGCAGGAGTCGGTCCTGGGAGATCTGGTCACCGACGCGATGCGGGCCGGGACCGGTGCCGACGTGGCGCTGCTCAACGCCGGCACGCTGCGGCTGGACGACCTCATCCGGCCGGGACCGATCACCCGCTACCAGCTCGAGTCGATCTTCCTCTTCGCCGACGAGACCCGGGTGCTCGGCTTCCCGATCAGCGGGGCCCGGCTCCGGACCATCCTGGAGCACGGGGTGTCCGACGGCTCGCTCGGCAAGGGGGGGTTCCTGCAGGTGTCCGGGGTGTCCTTCACCTACGATCCGGCGGCTCCATCGGACCATCGGATCACGGGTGAGGTCCGGCGGACCGGCGGCGGGGCGATCGGCGGAAACGACACGGTCCGGCTGGCCTTCCCGGTCTATCCGGCGTGCCAGCACGGCGATGGCTACGACGTCCAGGAGGCGCTTCCGGCCTGCGCCGCGTGGCAATCGGCGCCGCGCGCGGCGGACCTGCTGATGCAGTACGTGACGGACTCGCTGAGAGGGGAGATCCAGGCGCCGACGGACGGGCGCATCGTCAGGAAGACAAACACAAATCCCGGCTGAGCGTGAGCTCGCCGGGACCGGCAGCCTTAGCAGATTTGATCACCCAGGCTGCAAAGCTGAAATCCCTGGGGCCCCAAAGGGCTATGTCCATCACTGTCTGGCAAGTAAGCTACTCGGTCCAGTAGACAGAAACAAGCCGTCGTTACATTGCGTTACGAGGCGCTTCCGCGCTTACCAGGTGACTATCGGCAGGTCCAGCCGCGAACTTGAGCGGCAGGGACGGCGAGGGCCCCCGAAGCCCGCGGGGTTGCGACGCGTGCTCCCTTCCCACTCTTGGTGTTGGTATTATACGCCATGGCGTCCACCCCCTCGGCAGCGCTCACTACCCTCCCCAGTGCGTTTGCCGCCGCGTGCCGACTCTCCCGGACCGAGGGAGAGCTGTTCGAGCGTTGCCGGGTCGCGTTGGTCCGGCGGTTTCAGAGCGAGCTGATCTGGTTCAGTATGGTGTCCCCGGGGGAGAGCCTGCCCCGAGTGGGGCCCGCCGAGGGTTTCGGGGTGGCGCAGGAAGTCGCCCGACTGGCGAGCGGCGAGACCGAGGTGCTGATCCACGCCGATCCCAGCGTGGCCGGCCAGATGCGCGCCGTCGCCATGCCGCTCGCCCTCGGCCTCAGCGTGGTGCTCGAGCTGCGCAGCATCCTGCTCGACCGCCAGGCCGCGCTGGACGACGCGGTCTTCCAGCTCCGGGCACTGCGGCAGGTCGCGCGGCTCCTCTCCTCGGTGCATTCGACCGAGGAAACCGAGCGGCTGATCCTCGATTTCATGGCCGAGGTGTTTTTCGCCTGGTGGGCCTGCCTCTACCGGCCCGAGGGCGAGAGCTACGCCCCCAAGGTGTTTCGCTCGCTGAACGACCGCCTCCGCCCCGCCCCGATCGACAAGGCACGTCTGGACCAGGCGCTCCCCACCGGGAGCGCGTCGACCGGCGCGGACGACGTGGCGGTGGCGGCACTGGTCGGACCGGGTGCCGAGCTGGTGGTCCCGCTCGATGCCGGCGCCGAGCGCATGGCGGTGCTCATCCTGGGCTCCCGCATCAGCGACAAGCTCTATGGCCGGGCCGAGTTCGAGCTGGCCGGCACGCTGTCGTTCGCCGCGGCCATCGCCCTCAAGAACTCGGAGTTGGTCGAGCAGCTGCACAGCGCGGCGACCACCGACGAGCTCACCGGTCTCTACAACCGACGCGCCTTGGAGGAGCGCCTGGCCGCGGAGATCTCCCGCAGTCTCCGCCACCAGCTCCACACCAGCGTCCTCATGATCGACCTCGACCGCTTCAAGGTCGTCAACGACACCATGGGCCACGCCGCGGGCGACCGCCTGCTCATCCAGATCGCCAAGGTGCTCCGCCAGCAGTGCCGCGCGCTGGATGTGGTGGGCCGGCTGGGGGGCGACGAATTTCTGGTGATCCTGCCGATGACGAAGCCGGCGGAGGCCCAGGTCTTCGTCGGTCGGGTGCGGAGCAGCCTGCGGGAGTTCGAGCAGGCCAACCCCGAGTTCGGTGCCTGCACGCTGAGCATGGGCATCGCCGAGTCTCCCCGGCACGGCACCACGGTGAGCAGCGTGCTGGCAGCGGCCGACACGGCGCTCTATACGGCCAAGCGGGCCGGCCGGAACGCCGTCGAGGTCGCGGGCAACTAGCCGACATGGCCGCGACCGAATTCACCCTGTTGGGCGATGCGATCTGGCTCGACTTCGTCAACAGCGCCCGGGGTCGGGTGCCCTCTCCCCCGGATCTGCTGCCGAACGCCGCGGCCTACCAGCGCTGGGCCCGCATCCAGCACCTCGAGATGGAAGCCGATCCCGGCGCCTTCGCCCGCGCCCGGGAATTCCGGGCCTGGCTCACCACCTTGGCCGAGGCGCTGGATGCCGGGCAGCAGCCTCCCGGCGGCGTGATCGAGGCCCTCAACCAGCAGCTGGCCCGAAGCCCCGGCATCCACCAGCTGACCCGGGTGAGCGGCGAATGGCGACTGCGCTTCGCGCCCTCCCGGCCGCTGACGGCGCTGGACGCCATCGCCCAATCCGCCGCCCGGACCCTGGCCGACCAGCTGGTCACCGTGCGCCGCTGCGCCAGCCAGTCCTGCTCGGTCTTCTTCACCGACGGCTCCCCAACCCGCAGCCGCCGCTGGTGTGATCCCTCGATCTGCGGCCGGCACACTCGAGTCGAACGCAGGCGCGGCTCGCTCCGTTGACCACCCCGCCGCCGATCCTGGCGTTCGAGCGCACCCGGGAGGCACTCGGGCCACGCTATCGACTCGAACGGATCGCGGCCGCCTCGACGGCGCGGGTACTCTTCGAGGCCTACGACGAGACACTCAAGCGTCGCGTCAGCCTGCGGATCAACTTCTACACCGACCCGTCCACCCGCGCCTGGTTCCTCCGGGAAGCAGAGGCGCTCGGTCAGCTGGACCACCCCGCCATCCGGCACGTCTACGACGCCGGAATCGTGGGCGATCTCGCCTTCCGGGTGGGGAACTGGCTCGAGGGCGAAGGGCTCCA
>JBBSHB010000046.1:0-19353 GCA_038253515.1 Gemmatimonadales bacterium
CCGCGGTCGAGTGGGGGGCAAACCGGACGCCTCCGGAATCGAAGCTGGGCGGGCGGCCCGCGACCGAGGAGATGGTAAGGAGCCAGCTCGTCGTCTACCATTTCAATGTTCGGCCCCGACTATGATGAAGGGTGCAAGCACCCCTACGCGAGCACGGACATGCCCATGGCCGACCGAGAGGGGTCAGCGTGTTCTACCGGGACGAGAGCGGCGCCGTGTTTCACACCTACTCGTGCTACGCTCGGGGCATCGACCTGCTGAACACCGCGTATAATTACCTTGACCTGGTTCCCAAGGGGCGCGACGAAGACGGTCTGGACTTCACCCAGGCCTGGGTTCGGTACCACGATCGATACACCGGCTGAGCCCGGGCGCCGGCCGAGGGGGCGAGCGGCATGAGTCAGACGGCGGCCGACGCCTTTCTGGAGCTGGTGGCCGGCAGACGGGGCCACTTCCAGCTCGAGTCCGGGCATCACGGTGAGCTGTGGCTCGATCTCGACGGACTCTTTGCCCAGCCCGGTCGCATCGCACCGCTGATCGCTCGACTCGCGGCGGCCCTCCGTCCCCACGACGTGGGGGGCATCTGTGGCCCGCTGGTGGGCGGCGCCTTGCTCGCCCAGAGCGTCGCGGCCTCGCTCGACGTGGAATTCTCCTTCACCGAGCGGGTGCTCTCCCCGGCCAGCACCGGCCTCTACCAGGCTCGCTACCGCCTGCCGCCGGCGCTGTCGTCCCGGGCTCGTGGGAGACGGATCGCCATCGTCGACGACGTCATGAGCGCCGGCTCCTCGACCCGTGCGACATACACGGAGCTGCAGGCGCACGGCGCGTACCCCGTCGTCGTGGGGGCGCTGCTCCTGCTGGGGTCAGCCGGGGCCGATTTCTTCCTCCAGCAGGGACTGGCTGTCGAAGCGGTGGCCAGGCTGCCCTTCAATGTCTGGACGCCTGCCGAATGCCCTTTCTGCGCCGATGGCGTGCCGCTGGAGCATCCCCGCGAGCTCGAGGAAGAGATCGACCCCACCCCCTGAGCGGCCTGGAGGCGGCTTCCGTCTGGCACCTTGGCCAGCGTAGACTCGTCAGTCTCTGAATGCCGTGGTCTCCGTCGAACGATCGCAACTTCCGAGGATCCTCCCATGCGCGTGACAGCCCTCATCCTGCTTCTCTCGTCCGCCCCGATGCTGGTCCGGGCTCAGGCCGGCCCGTATCCCGATCTCCTCGCCGACTGGCAGCGCAACCGCGCGGCGGTGCTCGCCTACATCGACGCGATGCCGGATTCCGCGACCGGGTTCCGCCCCACGCCCGGCGTCCGAACCTTCGCCCAGCAGTTCGACCACATCGTGACCACCAATCTCGAGGTCGCGGCGATCGCCCTGCGCGGACTCAAGGCGGCTCCAACCCTGGCCGACAGCGCGGTGTATCTCCGGGACAAGGCGGCCCTGCGGCGATACGCCGAGTCCACGTACGACTACCTGCTCGATGCGCTCCGACATGCGTCGCCGGCGCAATTGCGCCGCCCCGTCGCGATGTTCGGCCAAGCCCCGCAACCGGCCGTCAGGCTCGCGGCCCTTTCATTCGAGCACTCGGTGTGGACCTTGGGACAAGTGGTGCCCTATCTTCGGCTGAATGGGGTCACTCCGCCGGAGTACAGCATGCCGTTCTGAGTCGGCCGAATGAGGCAGGAGGCTCTCCCATGATCCGCAAACTGGCTTCCGGCGGGTACCGTCTGTACTCCAGGAAGAAGGACCCCAAGACCGGGAAGCGCCGCAACCTGGGCACCTTCAAGACCCGGGCGGCCGCGGAGAAGCACGAACGAGCCGTGCAGTACTTCAAGCGCCGCGGCTGAAGCCTCCGGTCAGGGGGAGCGAGAGTATGGCCGTCTGGTCCGGCCCCGGCGGAGGGCGTATCTTGAGCCGTCCCCGTCCCGAGCCGTGATGGATTTCGACCTCGACTCCTCGACCGACGTACTCGCGCGCACCCCTGCCACCCTGCAGGCTCTGCTGGCCGACCTGCCGGAGCCCTGGATCAGCGGCCGGGAGGGGCCCGACACCTTCAATCCATTCGATGTGGTCGGCCATCTCATCGACGGCGAGGAGACCGACTGGATCCCGCGCGCGCGGATCATCCTCGCCCGCGAGCCGGACCCCCGTTTCGAGCCGTACGATCGCTTCCGCCACCGGGCTCGCAACGCGCGGCGCTCCCTGGGCGAGCTGCTGGGAGAGTTCGCCGGGCTGCGGGCCGGGAACCTCGACCTGCTGCGCTCCTGGAAGCTCACTGAGGCGGAGCTCGAGCTCACCGGCATCCACCCGACGTTCGGCCGGGTGACGCTCCGGCAACTGCTCGCGGCCTGGGTGGTCCACGATCTCGGGCACATAGCGCAGGTCACCCGGGTGATGGCGAAGCAGTACCGCGAGGCGGTCGGCCCCTGGGTGCCGTTCATGCCGGTGCTCATGGACCGGGTCTCGTCGTGAGGATCCTCCTCGGCCTCGCTCTCGGGCTGGCGTGGCTCTGCCCCGGCCGGGCGGAGGGGCAGACGCCCGATACAGGGGCGGTCCACCGTCACCTCGCCATCCGCGCGGGGCGGCTCATCGACGGCCGGGGCGGCGCGCCACTGCTCCACCCGGTCATCATCATCGACAGCACCCGCATCACCGCGGTGGGCAGCAATCTCGCGATTCCAGCCGGCACCGACGTCATCGATCTCGGTGGCGCGACGGTGCTCCCCGGTCTCATCGACTGCCACACCCACATCACCGGCGGCGATCCGGGAGACTATTACCAGAGCCTCTTCCGGCGGAGCCCGATCGACTATGCGGTGGCCGCCCCCACCTTCGCCCGCCGAACCCTGGAGGCGGGCTTCACCAGCGTGCGCGACGTCGGGAGCGGCGAGTTCATCGACGTGGCACTCCGGCGGGCGATCGACTCCGGGCTGGTGGCCGGTCCCCGGATGCAGGTGGCCACGCTGGCCATCGGCGCGACCGGGGGGCACAACGACCTGGTGGGCTTCTCGCCCTACCTCAAGTTCGGCCAGTTCTCCGGCGTGGCCGACGGAGTGGACGAGATCCGGAAGCTGGTCCGCTTCGAGGTGAAGAACGGAGCCGACGTGATCAAGCTGATCGCGAGCGCGGGGGTGCTCACCGAGGAGCAGTCGGCGGGCGCGCCGCAGTACTCGCAGGAGGAGATGAACGCGGCGGTGCAGGAGGCGGCCGCGTGGGGCCGCAAGGTGGCGGCGCATGCCCACGGCGCCGAAGCCATCAAGCGCGCCGTCCGGGCCGGCGTGGCCTCCATCGAGCACGGCAGCCTCCTCGACGACGAGGGGATCCGACTGATGAAGGAGCGGGGCACCTACCTGGTGGCCGACATCTACAACGACGACTACATCCTGGCCGAGTACAAGCGGCTCAACTACCCCGACATCATTCTCGACAAGGAGCGGCAGATCGGCCGGCTCCAGCGGGAGAACTTCCGCAAGGCGGTGCGCGCCGGCGTGAAGGTCGCGTACGGGACGGATGCCGGGGTCTACCCCCACGGCTGGAACGGGAAACAGTTCGCCTTCATGGTCCGCTATGGACTCACCCCGATGCAGGCGATCCAGTCAGCCACGACCAGCGCGGCCACCCTGCTCGGCTGGGAGGATCGGGTCGGCGCATTGGCACCGGGGCTCTATGCCGATATCGTTGCGGTCGAGGGCGACCCACTCCAGGACATCACCCAGCTGGAGCGGGTACACTTCGTGATGAAGGGCGGCATCGTGTACAAGAACCTTCGCCCGGCGGCTGCGACCAGCCGCTGATCTCCCACAGACGCACACCTGGAGCACCTGATGGCCGCGAAACTCGACAAATCGATCAAGCGCGAGCTGGAGTTGGATGGCAAGCTCTACACGGTCACCATCTCGCCGGAAGGCGTGAAGATCACGCCGAAGGGCGCGCGGAAGGGGCCGGAGCTGACCTGGCGGACCCTGCTCGGCGGCGATGCCGACCTGCACCGCGACCTGAGCATCTCGGTCGACGCCTACAAGGAGGAGTAGCCGAGCGGCCCATCCGTGTGCGCGAGCTACCGGAAGGTTCCGGGACTCACCTCGTAGACCACGTGATGCACCCCGACCTCCTCCTCGGGCGCCCAGAACCCGAGCTGCTCGGTCCAGCGGGTGGTCTGGAGCCGACGTCCCCGGAGAGTGAGAAATCCGCCGGCCCTGGTGGTGACGACGCCGAGGCCGCGGAGATCCGCCAGGCCCCGGAGGGTGGCGGACGCCCGCTCGGTGACGAGGCGACGTGCCACGAGCGGACCGATGCCCGGAACCCGCAGCAACTCCTCGTACGCCGCCGTGGAGACTTCGACCGGGAACCGCTCGGGGTGCGCCAGCGCCCAGGCACTCTTGGGGTCCACAGCGAGCGGGAGATTGCCGCCGGGCCCGAATACGACCTCGTCCGCCGCAAAGCCGTAGTCCCGCAGCAGGTACTCCGCCTGGTAGAGCCGGTGCTCGCGCAGGACGGGGGTGGCGGGCACGTTTTCCATCGGCGTGTCGGTGATCGGCCGGAAGGCGCTGAAGTGAGCATGATGCACCCCGCCACCACCCTGGAGTCGGCTCACCATGTCGAGGATGGTTCGATCGGTATCCGGCGTGGCGCCGACCACGAACTGCATGGTTAGCCCCGAGACCCCGCCGGGATGCAGCGGATCGCGGGGCCTGCCGGCAGCCCGCGCCGTGCGCTCGCGGAGCACCAGCTCCCGTACCCGCTCGAGATCGCCCAGCGCGACCGGCAGGCTCTTCTCCGGGGCGATACGCGACAGATGCGCGCCGCACGGCGCCTCGAGATTGAGTGAGACCCGGCTCGCCAGGCCGGTGAGCCGCTCGATCTGCGACGCTTCCGCGCCGGGCACCAGCTTGACGTGGATGTAGCCGTCGAACCGGTGCCGCTCCCGCAGCAGCTCCAGCGCCTGGATCAGATCGTCCACCACCTTGACGGGGCGGCCGGGGATTCCCGTGGTGATGAACAGTCCCTCACACCAGCCCCGCCGCCGCGCCTCCAGAAAGATGCGGACGAGCTCTTCCGGCTTGAGCAGCGTCCGCGGCATCTCCCGATCCCGCCGCATCGGGCAGTAATGACAGTTGAAGCTGCAGGCGTTGGTCATGAGGACGCGGAGCAGCGAAGTCCGCCTCCCGGGTCCGGGCCGGAGGTTCCGGATGTTGAGCGGCCCTAGCGCGCCCACCTCCTGCGCATGGCGCAGCCGCGGCGGTGGCGGCGGTCCGTCCCGGTCTCCCGCGGCCAGGGACATCAGGATCTGGAGTTTCTTCTTGAGGTCCAGCTCACCCTTCATGTCGGCGCCCTCCGTAGCGGTCACCGATACAGTACCCGAATATATCCCGAAGATCAATGGCGTGACGGCCTGCGCCCTTCAGGCCCGGCTTCGTCGCGGGCAAGCCTGGGCCCACCTGGACCGGCGCGAGGTCATCCGCGATTGAGCCCGCTGCGCCATCGTCATCGATCTCCTCGTGAAGCCGTCGTACGGTGAAGATCAGCGCCGGTCTCCTGCTCTTCCGCCGAGGCCGCGCCGGGCTCGAGCTGTTTCTCGCCCATCCCGGAGGACCGTTCTGGTCGCGGAAGGACGCCGGCGCCTGGACCATTCCAAAGGGGCTGATCGAGCCGGGCGAAGACCCGCTCGACGCGGCCCGCCGGGAGTTCGAGGAGGAGACCGGCATAGCACCCCAGGGTCCGTTCCTCCCGCTCGGAAGTATCCGCCAGAAGGCCGGGAAGGAGATCCACGCGTGGGCCTGGGAGGGAGATGCGGACCCCGACCGAGTCACCAGCAATCTGGCCCGGACGGAGTGGCCCCGGGGCTCCGGCCGATGGCTCACATTTCCGGAGGTCGATCGCTGCGGCTGGTTCGGCCCGGAGGCGGCGCGCGAGAAGATCAATTCGGCGCAGGCCGAGCTGATCAGCCGGCTGGAGGCGGCCCTGGCGTAGGCTATCGCTCTGCTCCAGATCGGCGCTTACCTTCTTCGACCACCTGCATGGGACGAAGCACTCAGCGAGAATGGACTCCATGGCCGACCAGCGCACGATTCTCATCACCGGCGCCACCGGCAAGCAAGGCGGTGCCGTCATCCGCGCGCTGGCCGGCAAGGGCTTCGACCTTCGGGCCATGACCCGCCACCCCGACGGTGAGGCCGCCCGCGCGCTGGCCGGCACGGGTGCCAGGGTGGTCCGAGGAGACCTGGACGATCCAGCCTCGCTTCGCGCCGCGCTCGCCGGTGCCTGGGGGGTGTTTGCCGTGCAGAACACCTGGGAGGCCGGGGTGGAGCGGGAGGAAGAGCAGGGCAAGCGCATGGCGACGCTGGCGCGGGAGGCGGGAGTCCAGCACTTCGTCTACACCTCCGTGGGCTCGGCCCACCGCCACACCGGCATTCCCCACTTCGAGAACAAGGCGCGGATCGAGGAGGCCGTTCGGAGCCTCCAGTTCCCCTCCCAGGTGATCATCCGACCGGTGTTCTTCATGGAGAACCTGACCTCTCCCTTCTTCCTCAACGGCGACACGATCTACACGGCACTCGACCCGGCCACGGTGCTGCAGATGATCGCGGTAGAGGACATCGGCCGGTACGGCGCGCGAACGTTCACCGACGCGTCGCGGCTCAACCGCCGGGAGATCGACCTGGCGGGAGACGCCGTCACCATGACGGAGGCCGCCAAGACGCTCGCCGCCGCCCTGGGCCGACCGATCGAGTTCGTACGCATCCCCATCGAGCAGGTCCGGCAGAATAGCGAGGACTCCGCGATCATGCTCGAGTGGTTCGACCGGGTCGGCTTCGACGCGGACATCCCGGCCCTGGAGCGCGAATTCGGCGTCACGTCCACCACGCTCACCGCCTGGGCGGCGAAGCTTCCGCGGAGCTGACTCCCACCATGTCCAAGCTGCTCCCCTGGATCGCGGCCCTTGTCCTGTGCCCGGCGGCGTCGGCGCAGGCGCAGGATACCGCCGCCGTCACCCGCGCCGACACGCTCCGCGGCAGCATCACGCCAGAACGCGCCTGGTGGGACGTCACGTTCTACGATCTGCACGTCGCCGTGAGCCCGGCAGACAGCAGCATCCGGGGCTGGAACGGCATCGGCTACCGGGTCGTGGCGCCCGCCCGGGAGATGCAGGTCGACCTGATGACGCCGCTCGAGGTCGACAGCATGGTGCAGGACGGACGCACGCTCTCCTACCGGCGTGACGGGGACGCCTTCTTCGTCACCCTGGCGTCGCCTCAGCAGCCGGGCGACCGCAAGACGCTCACGGTGTATTACCACGGGCGGCCGCGCGTCGCCGCGCACGCACCCTGGGACGGCGGATTCGTCTGGAGTGCGGACAGCCTGGGTCACCGCTGGATCGCCACCGCGTGCCAGGGCGTGGGGGCCAGCATCTGGTGGCCCAACAAGGACACCCAGGCCGACGAGCCGGACAGCCAGCGGGTGGCGATCACGGTGCCCGACTCGCTGTTCGACGTGTCCAACGGCCGGCTCCGCGGGGTGGCGCATCACCCCGACGGGACCACCACCTACGAGTGGTTCGTGGCCGACCCGATCAACAACTACGACGTCGCGGTCAATGCCGCGAGCTACGCCCATTTCGCCGAGCTCTACGACGGAGAGGACGGCAAGCTGACGCTGGACTACTGGCCGCTCGGGTACAACCTGGACGCCGCCCGCCGGCAGTTTCAGCAGGTCAAACCGATGCTCCAGTGCTTCGAGCGGTGGTTCGGACCGTATCCCTGGTACACCGACGGCTACAAGCTGGTGGAGACCCCTCACCTCGGCATGGAGCATCAGAGCGCCGTCGCCTACGGTAATCACTACCAGAACGGCTACCTGGGGCGCGACCTGTCGCACACCGGTGTCGGACTCCGCTGGGACTTCATCATCATCCACGAGAGCGCCCACGAGTGGTTCGGCAACAGCCTCACCACCGCGGACGTGGCGGACATGTGGGTGCACGAGGGCTTCGCCAACTACTCGGAGAACCTCTTCACCGAGTGCCAGCAGGGGCGGGAGGCGGGGTCGGCCTACGTGATCGGCAGTCGGAAGAACATCGCCAACGACCGGCCGATCATCGGTGCGTACGGGATCAACCGGGAAGGCTCCAAGGACATGTACTACAAGGGCGGGAACCTCCTGCACACGATCCGCCAGATCGTGGCCGACGACGCCAGGTGGCGCGGCATCCTGCGGGGCCTCACCGGGACGTTCCGGCACCAGATCGTCACCAGCCGCCAGATCGAGGAATACATCGGGCGTGAGGCGGGGATCGATCTGAGGAAGGTGTTCGACCAGTACCTGCGCACCACCCGAGTCCCGGTGCTGGAATACCGGATCGCCGGGTCGACGCTGCGGTACCGCTGGACCGACGTGGTGCCCGGGTTCGCCATGCCGCTCCGGCTGACGCTGTCCGACAGCGGCTACGCGCTGGTGCATCCCACCCAGACGTGGCAGAAGGCGCGGCTCCGGCTCCGCCGGCCGGCCGACTTCCGGGTGGACCAGAACTTCTACGTCGTGGCCAGGAACGCGGACTCGGCGGCCGGCGCGACGGGCGCGCGGTAGGCCCGCTGGTCGGGTCGCCGTGGCGCAGGTGCGTCGATGCAGGCCGCCGGGTGGCCTTCAACCCGGCGGCGGTCTAGATTGCTCTCCTCTCCTTCCCGCGCCGCATGATGAGCCCCAGCCTGCAGCAGCAACTCCAGACCTCGTTGGGCGAGGCGTACCGGATCGAGCGCGAGCTCGGCGGGGGAGGAATGTCCCGCGTGTTCGTCGCAGAGGAGCGGGCCCTCGGGCGTGAGGTCGTCATCAAGGTCCTGCTCCCCGAGCTTGCCGCCGGCGTGAGCGTCAGCCGCTTCCGGCGCGAGATCCAGCTCGCCGCCCGGTTGCAGCATCCCCACATCGTCCCCCTCCTCGCGGCGGGGGAGTCCGAGGGACTGCCGTACTTCATCATGCCGTTCGTGGTGGGCGAATCACTGCGGGGACGGGTCGCACGCGAGGGCGAGTTGCCGGTGGGCGATTCGGTGAGAATCCTGCGCGACGTGGTCTCCGCGCTGGCCTACGCCCACGGCTCCGGCATCATGCATCGGGACATCAAGCCGGACAACGTGCTGCTGTCCGGCGGAGTGGCCGTGGTCACCGACTTCGGCGTGGCCAAGGCGGTCAGCGTCTCGGCCGAGAGTCATCAGACGACGGGACTCACGTCGCTGGGAATGGCCCTGGGCACGCCGGCCTACATGGCGCCGGAGCAGGCGACGGGCGATCCGCAGATCGACCATCGCGCCGACCTCTATTCTCTCGGCGCCATGGCCTACGAGATGCTCACCGGCCGTCCACCGTTCATCGGACGCTCGCCGCAGGCCGTGCTCGCCGCCCATGTGGTGGAGACGCCCGAGCCGGTCGAGCGCCTCCGGCCCGTCCTTCCTTCAGCGCTCGCCGCGTTAGTGACCGCCTGCCTCGCCAAGCGCCCCGCCGACCGGCCGCAGTCGGCACACGAGGTCATGAATCTGCTCGACGCGCTGGCGACGCCCAGCGGCGGCATGACCCCGACGATGGCCACGACGGTGCCCGTGTCGATCGTTGGAGCGCCGCATCGACGCCGGCGTGTTGTCCTGGCGGGCGCCGTCGGGGCAGGTGCCCTGCTGCTGCTGCTGGCCGTCACGCTCTGGCTCCGGCCGGCACCAGCGTCCAAGGGATCCGCGGCCGTAGTGGCCCCGAGCAGACCGGAAACCACGGCCATGGTGCCCCAGCCGGCCCCGCCGCCAACGGCCGAGACGACGCCCCCGGTCCGCACTCCAGTCCGCGCTACGGAAAGGAAGCCGCCCCAGAGGCGGCAGCCGGCTCTCGGCTCCGGGACCCGCGACTCTGCTTCCGCGCCGGCGGAGTCGGTTTCCGCCGCCGCGCCAAGCCCCACGCCCCCTCCTCCACCGGTCGCCGCGCCTTCCCCGGTGACGGCTCCCACCCCGCCCCCGCCGGCCGACCCCCGTCCCGAGATCCGCCGCGTGGTGGCGGACTATGCCGGCGCGATCGAGTCTCGGAGTATCGCCAACATCCGGCGGGTCTACCCCGGAATGACACCGGTGCAGGAACGAGGGTGGGACCAGTTCTTTCAGCTGGTCCGCGAGGTCAGGGCGCAGCTCGACCTGGGCCAGCTGGAGACCTCCGGCGGTACCGCCACGGCACGGATCACCGGCAGCTATACCTATCGCAACGGCAGCACCGGCCGAACGGAGCACCAACCGGTGAGCTTCCAGGCCATCCTCCACCGCAGCGAGGCCGGGTGGCGCATCGGCGAGGTTCGCTAACCGGCTAGAAGTTGTATTCCAATCCGAAGGTCCAGATGAGATCGGGTCTGAGCCCCCCGCGGTTGAGCGGCCATCCGCCGTTGGCGATGGCGGTGAGGCCTCGGGCCGCGGCAAGCTTCACACCCAGTGATGCGTTCACCTGGTCGTCCCGGCGGTCGGGGATCGTGGTCGGCATGATCACCCGGCGGTACGGGGACTGGATCACCACCGGGCCGGGAACCTGGAGTGGGCTGTCTCCCACTTGAAGCTCGGTGACGAGATCCGCGGCCAGGGTGGCCCAGGGCGCGAGCAGATGATCGAAGCCGGCCGT
The DNA here is from genome assembly GCA_038253515.1 of Gemmatimonadales bacterium. Lineage (GTDB taxonomy): Bacteria > Gemmatimonadota > Gemmatimonadetes > Gemmatimonadales > GWC2-71-9 > CAVVWJ01. The sequence continues at coordinate 10,623 of JBBSHB010000046.1, forward strand.
GGCGAGAACGGCATCGTTCTCGAAGTCGCCGCCCCGGTAGAGATAGCCCAGGTTGGCGTGCGGGGAGAAATCACCGAACCGGGCGGAGACGATCGCCAGGCCGCGAACCGCGAAGGAGCCCGAGCCGAGAAGATCGGTGCTGCTGCCGGTGGGGAAGCGGGTGTCGGCCAGCACCGCGACCGAGACCGGCGCGCCCCGGCTGAGGTTGACCTTGACCCGGGCGGCGACGTCACCGACTCCGGTGGCGGACCCCTCGACAAACCGCGACGCGGTGAGCACCGGGTTCGTCGGCGTGCCGCCGAAGAAATGCACCGCCGGTGGCGGACCGAATGGTACGATCTGCGCGTTGCTGGTGCCTTGAAGCGACGTGGATACGATCGGGAGGACGACGCCCAGGTCGATCCGGTCGGTCAGCCCGTAACTGAGGAGGAACGAGGTCACGGTCAGCCGGACGTCCAGCGCCAGGCTGAGGTCGATGGTCTCGTTCTCCAGCAGCGGCACGCCAAGCAGGGAGCAGTCGCCCCCGGCGATCGAGTCACAGCCCTCGAAGTCCGAGTTGGCGTGGGTGAAGGTGAACGAGAGATTGTCGAGGTCTACGCCGCGCAGCGTCTTGAAGCTGATGCCGGTCCGCGTGAGGCTCGCCAGGATCCGGCCCCGGCCCAGGGTCTGCGCGCGCTCGCCGAAGATCGGGCCGGCGGAGCTCGACGTCCGGACCGGCACCCCCCCTTCGAAACTGAAGGTCGAGCCGCCGCTCGCCGCGCTCACCGGTACGTTGGCGACGTTGCTGCCGATGGAGTTGGTCAGGAACGAGATCACCGTGCCGTTGCCGGCCACCGCGGCCGGGACAAAATGGCTGCCGTGGATGCGGACCGCGTCGGGATTGTTGGGGTCGCCGGTGCCGCCGAGGAAGAGCGGCTCGTCGCCCTCACCGAAGATGAACAGTTCGGAGAGCTCGTGCTGCAGGTGCTGGGCCTCGAGGGAACGCGCCGCGCATCCGAGAAGCGCGGCGGCCAGGAGCAGGTAGCGCATGGGAACTCCGGCAAGAGAGTCCCCGACATTGTCGTTCCCTCGGTCGAATTTCGCAACGGCTTGCGCTCCCCGCCGCCGCGGACTTTCTTCTCCCGACCCGCCACCCATTCCCACCGCCAGGATGTCGGCATGCACCGGTGCATCGGTCGGTTCGCTGTCCTCGCTCTCCTGGCGTCCTCTCCGCTCGAGGCACAGCGCCGGTCCGACCCCGCGCCCGGCTGGTCCGACTTTACCAGGGCATTTCGCTCGTTCCTGGCGACCGACAGCGTGGTCGGGGCGAGCACGCTCCTCCTGCGCGACGGTCGCGTGCTCGCCCATCAGGAAGCGGGGTACGCCGACCGCGACCTCAGGCAGCGAACCGACGAGCGTACTATCTATCACTACGCCTCGATCACCAAGACGCTGACCGCGATCGCCATCATGCAGCTGCGCGACCGGCACCGGCTCTCCCTCGACGACCGGGTCACCAGCTACATCCCCGAGCTCAGGCAGGTGCACGATCCGTTCGGCTCGATGGATGCCATCACCATCCGGATGCTCCTCTCCCACACCGCGGGCTTTCAGGATCCCACCTGGCCGTATGGGGCGGGGAAGCCGTGGGAGCCGTTCGAGCCCACCCGGTGGGAGCAGCTCGTGGCGATGATGCCGTACCAGGAGATCGCCTTCCCGCCGGGCAGTCGGTTCAGCTACAGCAACCCGGCGTTCATCTATCTGGCCCGCATCATCGAGGCGGTCACCGGCGACCCCTACCCGACCTATATCCAGAAGAACATCTGGACCCCGCTCGGTTTGACCCGGAGCTACTTCGGCGCGACGCCCTATCACCTGGCCGACCAACGCTCCAACAACTACACCCTGATCCGGGACAGCACCGGCCGTGAGGCCGTGGTGGCCAATGGGCGGGACTTCGATCCGGGCGTGACCATCCCCAACAGCGGCTGGAACGCCCCGCTGGCCGATCTCGCCACCTACGTCGCCTTCCTGACCGGCGCGACCCGAAGGGACACCGCCACCGCGCGGCGCTACGAGGGGGTGCTCACCCGGTCCTCTCTGCTCGAGATGTGGCGGGCGGTGCGGCCGATCACCGGCGACGCGGCGGGCCGACAGGCGGTGGGACTCTCCTTCTTCCTGTTCGATGAGGCCGGGAGCGCGCTGGCCGGGCACACCGGCGATCAGGCGGGCTTTCGCTCGTTCATCTACCTCAACCCGCGGACCTCGGCCGCGATCCTCGGTGTGATCAACACCGCCAACGACGCCGACCCCGAGGGCACGGCCGCCCGGTGGAACGAGATGAACCGGGCGGCACGGGTGGTCATCGCCCGCTAATGATTGACCATGTCGATTTTCGGCGAGCCTCGTACGTCGCAACACTAGAACCGGAGCTCAGGCCTGGGCCGTTCCCGCGCCCAGCTTCGAAATCCTGCCGAAAGGAGAGATGGCCGAGATGAGGTACCCGACGATGTCGAAAACCGAGTCGAATACCATAAAGGTGCCGGGCGCGAGCATCTACTACGAGGTTCAGGGGTCCGGCCCGGTGCTGGTGATGATCCCCGGTGGCCCGGCGGACGCCGGCGTCTTCGCCGGTCTGGCCCGAAGTCTCGCGGATCGCTACACGGCCGTGGCTTACGACCCGCGCGGAAACTCGCGGAGCACCTTCGACGGAACGCCCGAGGAGCAACAGCTCGACGTTCACGGCGATGATGCCGCGCGACTCATCGAGGCGCTCGGCGGCGAGGCGGCCTACGTACTCGGGAGCAGCGGCGGCGCGCAGATCGGGCTCAACCTGGCTGCCCGGCACCCCGAGCTGGTGCGCACGTTGGTGGCACATGAGCCGCCGTGCCTCACGCTGCTTCCCGACGCGTCGGAGGTGCTGGCCGGGACGCAGGAGGTCTACGCTACCTACCGCCGGGAGGGCGTCGGGCCCGGGATGCGGAAGTTTATGGAGCTCGCCGCCGTGGGTGGCGCGCCGCAGCAGCGGCACGGGCCACCGCAGGTCGAGCCGAGCCCCGAGGCTGGCGAGGCCTTCGCCCGAATCGGCGGCAATCTGGATTACTTCCTCGCGCACGGGGTCATGCCGATCTCCTTCTACGTCCCCGATGTCGAGGCGTTGCGTGCCGTTCCGGCAAAGATCGTGGTGGGCGTCGGCGAACACTCGACGGGGCAACTCGCCTACCGCAGCGCGATCGCGCTGGCCGAGAAGCTGGGAACCGAGCCGGTCACCTTCCCCGGCGATCACGGCGGCTACGGCACTCACCCCGACGCCTTCGGAGAGACCCTGCACCGGATCTTCCGTGGCCAATGACTACCCGTCGCAGGCCAGGTCGTGTTGGCGCTGCGCGGCGATGAGTCGAGCGGCCTTGCCGGTGAGATAGTTCCGCTCGGGGATGCTCGTCGTTCGATCCGCCGCGGCTCGGTAGTGTATGACGGCGCGCTCGAGGTCGCCGGCCATCTCCAGGAGATGCGCCCGGACGGCATCGAGGCGGTAATGCCCGGTCATTCGCGCGTCGGTGTCGAGCGCCGTCAGCAGCTCGAGCCCGACCGCTGGACCATGCACCATGGCGGCGGCAATCGCGCGATTGAGCGCCACCATCGGATTGTCGGACATCCGCTCGAGCAAACCATAGAGCGCGAAAATCTGGGGCCAGTCGGTGTCCTCGACGCGGGCCGCTTCATCGTGAACGGCCGCGATCGCGGCCTGCAGCTGATAGGAGCCGATCGAGCCCCTGGAGAGGACATCCGAGACGAGCGCGACCCCCTCGGCGATCAGTCTCTGGTCCCACAGCGCTCGATCCTGCTCATCGAGCGGGATCAGCTCACCGCTCGCTCCGGTGCGCGCGGCGCGACGCGCGTCGGTGAGCAGCATGAGCGCGAGCAGCCCCGCGACTTCGCCATCGTTCGGGAGCAGGCCGCAGACGGCCCGGGTCAACCGGATCGCCTCATTGGAGAGATCGGTACGATGCAGATCCGGGCCGACGCTGCTGGTGTACCCCTCGCTGAAGATCAGATACAGCACGTGCAGCACGGCGCTCAGTCGCTCGGCACGCTCCCCGGCGGTGGGCATGCTGAACGGAACGCCGGAGGCCTTGATGCGTTGCTTGGCCCGGCTGATCCGCTGCGCCATCGTCGCCTCCGGGACGAAGAAGGCATTGGCAATCTCGGCGGTGGTCAGGCCGCCCACGGCGCGGAGCGTGAGGGCGATCGCCGACGGCGGCGTCAGGGCGGGATGGCAGCACATGAAGAGCAGGACGAGGGTATCGTCCTGCTCCACCCCGAACTCTCCGTCCGCCGGCGGCACGAATGCCCATTCCGCCCACACCTGGCTCGCCACGGCCTCCTCGCGGCGGCGTCTCGCCAGATCGCTGCGCAGGTGATCGGTGAGCCGCCGGACCGCGACGTGAAAGAGCCAGCCGCGGGGATTGGTGGGCATGCCCTCGACCGGCCATTGCCGCGCCGCCGCGATCAGCGCTTCCTGTACCGCGTCCTCCGCCGCGGCGAAGTCGCCATGACGACGCGCGAGGGCGCCGAGCACCTGCGGCGCAAGCTCGCGCAGCAGGTGCCCGATGGTGAGGTCCAGGGACTCCGACGTCAGACGTCCACGGGGGGTGCGCTCATCACCTGACGCACCTCGATGGGAATGATCAGGGGGGCACCACCGGGTCCCGGTGCCGCCGAGGCCTTGGCCGCGATCTCGTAGGCGCGTTCCGGCCGGTCCACCTCGACGATCCAGAAGCCGGCGAGGAACTCCTTCGCCTCGGGGAACGGTCCATCCGTCACGACCGGCACACCCTTCTTTCCCGCGCGTACCACTCTGGCCTGGCCGGGCGGGGTCAGTCCCTGGGCATCCACCAGCTCCCCGGCCTGGGTGAGCTCCTTGTTGAGTTGCTGCATGAAGCCGATGTGGGCCTTGAGATCATCCGGAGACCAGGTGTTGACCTGGTAATCGCCGGTCCCTCGCGGCGCGTGCATCATCAGCATATACCTCATGGTTCGTTCTCCTCTCGGTTGTGGCGCCGTTGTTGGCGCTTGCGTAGAGAAGTCGGAGCCGGCGGCGCGTTCTCTACATCCCTTCAAGAAGGTTGCAGGCGCCACCCCCAGGAAGGCTGCGGCGGAGCCCACCTGGCGGGCTCCCGATCTTCGGGATATCTTCGGGTGTCCGGCCGGTGGCCGGCAGCCCGAGGAGTGTCCCTTATGGATGTGCGTCAGGCATCGCGGCTGCGCCCCGCCCGCCGAGCCGGCCTGCGGCTGGCCAGCGGGGTACAGCTCAAGTATTTCCTGCGGTATCAGCAGCTTCCCGCCGGCATGGGCGACCCCCGCGTGCAGGTGGTCCAACGGATCCTGGACTACGTCGGGGCCGGCCGACTGGCCGGGGACGTCGTCGACCGCGCCATCGCCGAGTTCCTGGAGTACCGAAACAAGCGGGTCTACCTCTATCGGGCCCAGCCTTCCGCCCTGGTCCACGTCGATCTGGCCCGCTACCCGCACCGGATCCGGACCTGGTCGGAGGCGCGCATCGAGTCGCTGCCCGACTCGCCCCGGGCCAACTACTCCTACATCGATACCGAGCAGATCCGGGTCACCTTCAGCGAGACCCATCGCCACCCGACCGTGGACCTCACGGCGGAACGGGTCGGCTGGCGGCGCGCGGGGAAGGTCATCGTGCTCGACGCCGATCGCCGCAGCGGCTTCGTCACGCTCGCGCTCGATCCGCCGGGGCTGATCCACCCCCATGGCAGCCGGCCGCTCGACTACTACACCTTCTACGCCGGACAGGCGGAGGCGCTGCTGGGCACGCCGCTCGTCCCGTTCCCGCTCCAGGGTCCGCTCTTGCGGCTCGAGGCCGGAAACCTGGTGCGGGTGCCGCAAGGCCGCGGCTCGACCATCGACGGCCGGATCGACATCCTCGCCTCGGGCCCCGACGTGCGCGCCATGCAGGCGTTTCAGGCGGTGCGGCCCAGCATCGCGGTGCGCGACTCAGGGCGATACGTCTGGCTCCCCGGCCACTCGACTCAGAACGGAGCGCCCCACCTGCTGCGCGAGGTGCCGACCGAAATCCATGCCGGCACCAGCATGGTCCGCTTCACCCGGGACTCGCTGGTGCAGGAGGTACGGTATGTTCTGGGACAGATTCAGGCGCATACCTGAGCCTGAGGTCCACGCCGAATGGGCGGACGATCTCGCCAGAGTCGAGCAGGTGGTCGGCCGGGCGCCCCGGGGCGCGCCACTGGACCCCATGGTGGTGGCCGCGCTGACCGGACTGCCGCTCGGTGCGGTAATCGCTCTCCTGCAGGTGCTCGTCCGTGGTGGCCGGGGCCGCCTGGAGCTCCGGGTGGTCGACGCGAGGGGCCGGGAGATCGGCGCCTACGCCACGCTCCGCGACATCCCCACCCTGGTACAGGATCAGTTCGGTGACCTGACCCGGGTGCACCCCGAGAACGTCGAGCTGGTCTTCCGGGTGCCCGGGTGAACCTCGCTCGACTTCCCGACCTCCACCGTCTCCGCGCCGACTGCCGGAACGCGCGTCTCAAGGCGTACTACGACGAGGCGATCCGCCAGACCCTCGCCGGGGTGCACGACGAGCGCCTGCCCCATCAATTCATGCGTGCCCTCCTCTGGGTGCTGCTCGGCTTCTTCGCGATCTCCGGGGGGATCGGCATTCTGGCGGCCGTCCGCGTCCTCCAGGTCGACGAGCCCGGCATGGGCCTCATCTGGCGTACCTTCGTCACCAGCGTGGTCGGCCTCGCGGCCGGGATGATACGGGCGGTCTGGCCGGGCCGGCTGTAGTTTGGAAATGGCTGGTGGCTGGGACTCTCATCCCGAGGAGCGGAGTGGCCGGGACTGTCATCCCGAGGAGCGAAGCGACGAGGGATCTTGCTGGGCCGAGGTCGAGCCCCGGGGGAGAAGATCCCTCGTCGCTTCGCTCCTCGGGATGACAGCGCGGCGCTCACCCAGGGGCCGCACGACAGCGCGGCGCTCACCCCGGGGCTGCACGGAGGCAGGTATCGCATGCAAGACAAGTTCACCGTGCTCTACCATGACCAGCAGTACACCGTCGAACGTGGCCGTCGGCCCGGCAGTGCCGCCCAGGGCGGTGGAGCGCCGGTCGGCGCGGATCGCTGGTACATCACCCTGGGGCCGAAGGCGATCACCAGCATCGAAGGCACGCCGGACGACACCCAGGCATCGGTCGGCGACCGGGTTCGCGCGTGGTTGGACGCCCACCCAGAGATGCCGAGTCGGCCGGACATCATCTTGGGAGGCGGCTGAGGCGGCGCGGGAGACGATCGACGGATGAGGCCCAACCCTTTCCGACTCCGCGCTGTCCAACCGGACGGCTGAGTCGGTCCCAACGTCTCCCCCGCCCGAGCGCCTCATGGACACCCTGCTGCAGGACCTCCGGTACAGCCTCCGGCGTCTGATCAAATCGCCGGGCTTCACCCTCGTCGTCATCCTGACCCTCGCGCTCGGCATCGGCGCCAACACCGCGATCTTCAGCGCGGTGAACGCGGTGCTGCTCCGACCCCTGCCCTACCACGATCCCGCGCAGCTGGTCACCATCCAGCACCTCTATCCATCGCTCAACGCGCTGAAGGCGCCGGTCTCGGTGCCCGGCTTCCGGGACTACCAGCAGCAGGGCCGCTCCTTCGCCTCGATGGCGGTCCAGACCAACTGGGCGGTCAATCTGACCGGTGTCGGCGAGCCGGTGCGGCTGCAGGGCGCGCGGGTGACCGGACGGCTCTTCGCCACCCTCGAGATCCCGGCGCTGCTCGGTCGCACCATCCAGCCCGGAGAGGACAGCGCCGGACGCGAGCACGTCGTGGTGCTGAGCTACGGGCTCTGGCAGCGACTCCTCGGAGGCGAGCGACGCGTGGTCGGGCGCACCCTCTCGCTCAACGGCGAGAGCTACCAGGTGCTCGGCGTCATGCCCCGTGAATTCCGGGACTTCTTCAACCGCAACGCCGAGATCTGGACCCCGCTGGTCTTTACGCCGGACCAGTACGTGGATGCGGCCCGGACCAACGAGTTTCTCAACCTGACCGGCCGATTGAAGGATGGCGTCCCCCTTGCCCAGGCCGCATCCGAGATGAAGACGCTCGCGGAACGGCTCAAGCGGCAGTACCCTGACGCGTACGCCCCCGACTGGAGTCTCACCGTCACCCCGCTCAGCCAGCTGGCCACCGGCAACATCCGTCCGGCCCTGCTGGTGCTGCTCGGTGCGGTCGGCTTCGTGCTGCTCATCGCCTGCGCCAACGTGGCCAACCTTCTGCTGGCGCGCGCGGCGGTGCGGAGCAAGGAGATCGCGGTACGCACCGCGCTCGGCGCCACCCGCGACCGGCTGATCCGGCAACTGCTGACCGAGAGCGTCCTCCTGGCGCTGGGCGGCGGGGCGCTGGGGCTGGGACTCGCCTTCTGGGGACTGCGTGCCGTCGTGGCGATCAACGCCGCCAATCTGCCTCGCGCCGACGAGATCGGGATCGACCTCAGGGTGGCGTGCTTCACCCTGATCGTCTCACTGGTGACGGGGCTGCTCTTCGGGCTCGCACCCGCGCTGCAGCTCTCAGGAGCGGACCTGCACGGCGCGCTCAAGGAAGGCGGCCGGGGATCCGCCGGCGACCGCGCGGGGCAGGCCGTCCGCCGGTCGCTGGTGGTGGCCGAGGTGGCGCTCGCGCTCACCCTGCTCACCGGGGCGGGACTGCTGGTGAAG
>JBBSHB010000047.1:0-19348 GCA_038253515.1 Gemmatimonadales bacterium
GGCCTACGAGCTCCTGGCGGGCCGGCCCCCATTCACCGGCCACACGGCGCAGGAGGTGCTGGCGGCGCACATGACCCGCCCGCCGGAGCCGATCCGGAATTTCCGGGGGAACGTGGCGCCGGCGGTGGAGACCATCGTGCTGCGGTGCCTGGAGAAGCATCCGGCCGACCGCTGGCAGAGCACCAGCGAGCTGGTGAATCAGCTCGAGCCGCTCGCGACCCCCAGCGGCGGGATGACGCCGACCTCCACGCGGCCTTTGACCGCCGCCAGTCCTAATCTCGCGCCGCCGAGAGGCATCCCGCGCTGGCTCGGCTGGGCGGCCGGCGGCGCGCTGGTGGCGGGCGGTGCGCTGGCCCTGACCTTGGCGCGCCGGGCCGAGCCGGCCCTGGCGGTAGGGAAGCGGATCGCGGTGGCGGTCGGCCCCGAGACGGAGCGGTGGCCGTCGCTGTCACCTGACGGGAAGACGATCGTGTTTACCCGGAGCGATCGGGGAACGCCCCATCTGTATGTTGAGCAGGTGGACGGAGGCGTTCCCCTCGCGATCACCACCCAGCTTCCCGACTGGCAATGTTGCGGCGCGATCTCCCCGGACGGGAGCCGGCTGCTCTTTCTCACGCGGCAAGGGCTCTACGTGGTGCCGACGCTGGGGGGACAGGCGAGGCCGATCGCTCCCGGTCCGAGCTCGAGCGCTTTCACCGAAAGCGCAGTTGCGGGGCTGTGGGGCTCGTGGTCGCCGGATGGGCGCCGGATCGTCTACACCCGGCGCGATACTGTCTACGTCCAAGACGTTGATGAATCGGCTCAAACCGCCATCGCGCACGGTAGGGCCGTGCACTCGCCCGCCTGGTCGTCCGATGGCCACTGGGTCGCATTCGTTCAAGGCAATCCGCAATTCGAGATCAACGGAAACCTGGCACCGAGCGCCATCGCGGTGGTCTCCGCGAGTGGAGGAACCCCGATTCTGGTGACGGACTCGTCGGCGCTCAACACCAGTCCCGTCTGGCGGCCCGGGCGCACCGCGCTTCTCTTCATCTCGGACAAGGATGGGGGCAGGGACGTGTACGAGCTGGCCCTCTCGAGCTCGGGCAAGCCGAGCGGAGCACTGAGCCGGATCACCACGGGCCTCAATCCGGATCGGATCGCCGTGTCCGCCGATGGAAAGCGGCTGGCCTGGTCCGTGTACGGCGAGACGTCCAACGTGTGGAGTCTCCCGATTCCGCTTCGGGACTCGGTCCCGGTTTCTCAGGCGACCGAGCTGACGTCGGGCAGTCAGGACATCGAGACAGCCGCGGCGTCGCCGGACGGCAAGTGGCTCTACTACGAGTCCGATCTCAAGGGCAACGCCGACATCTGGCGGATCCCATTGGCCGGGGGCGTGACAGCGGGTGCGCCGGAACAACTCACCAACGATCCGGGCGCGAAGTTCAGCCCCTCGGCCTCACCGGACGGCAAGGAGGTCGCGTTTCACTCGTTCCGCACCGGAAACCGGGACATCTTCGTCATTCCCTCCTCGGGTGGCCGGGCAGTTCAGGTGACCACCAGCCGCGAGCACGACTGGAACCCCCAATGGTCGCCCGACGGGCGAGCGCTCGTGTTCGACGAACAGCTCAACCGCGACTCTTCGCTCTGGATGGTACGGCGGAGGCCGGACGGCAGCTGGGAGACGCCCCGCGCACTTCCGTTCCACGGCCCCGCGGCCATACCCGCGTGGTCCCCGGATGGCCGGTCGATTTCCTTCAGTGGTGACTCCGGGATTCGAGTCATAGATGTCGGGACCGGCCGGCAGCATCTCCTGGCGGGGCCTCCGGGGGAAACTGGACCGCCTGGTCCGGCGATAGCCGCACGATCTACTGGGCCGAGAACGATTCTCTCCAGCGATTCACCATCCGTGCGGTTCCCGCCGCCGGCGGGGCGCGGAGGACGCTGGTGTACGCCAACGCCCCGGACCAGCAACTCCATCGGTATGGTCTCGCCGTGTCGAATGGACGGTTCTACTTCCCCCTCGTCGAGCGGAAGGCGGACGTGTGGGTGGCCGAGGTGGAGCGGAAGTGACGCCGCTAGCCCCCGCCTTCCCCGTGCCCTAGCTTAGGAGTCACCCTCCAACCGGACCCCACGATCAACGACCTCGAGCAACGACTCCAAGCCGCCCTCGGTGAGACCTACCGCATCCTGAAGGAGTTGGGAGGCGGGGGGATGAGCCGGGTCTTCCTCGCGGAGGAGACCCGGCTGGGCCGGCAGGTGGTCGTCAAGGTGCTGCCTCCAGAGACGGGTGCCGCCGTCAACGTCGAGCGGTTCGAGCGGGAGATCCAGCTGGCCGCCCGGCTGCAGCATCCCCACATCGTGCCGCTGCTGACCGCCGCCGCCTCGGGCGACATCCTCTACTACATCATGCCGTACATCGCCGGCGAGTCGCTCCGGGCCAAGCTCGCCCGGGAAGGCGAGCTGCCGGTGGCGGAGGCGACGAAGTTCCTGCGGGAGATCGTGGACGCGCTCTCCTACGCCCACCGGAGCGGCGTGGTGCACCGCGACATCAAGCCCGACAACGTGCTGCTCTCGGATGGCCACGCCGTGGTGACCGACTTCGGCGTCGCCAAGGCGGTGAGCGCCTCCAGCGGGAAGTCCTCCCTCACCTCGCTCGGCGTCGCGCTGGGTACCCCGGCCTACATGGCGCCGGAGCAGGCCGCCGCCGACCCGCACGTGGATCACCGGGCCGACATCTACGCCGTGGGGACGCTCGCCTACGAGATGCTGGCCGGCCGCACGCCCTTCACGGCACCCACACCGCAGGCACTGCTCGCCGCGCACATCACCCAGACGCCGGAGCCGGTGGCGAAGCACCGGCCCGCCGTGCCCCCGGCGCTCAACGCTGTCCTCATGCGCTGCCTGGAGAAGCGTCCCGCCGACCGCTGGCAGAGCGCGGCGGAGCTGCTGGGCCAGCTCGAGGCCGCGGCCACCCCGAGCGGAGGGCTCACCCCGACCGGCACGACGCCCGTGATCTCCAGCGGCACCGAGGAGGCCATCCGGAAGAGCCACCCGGTGCGGGTCGCCCTGCTCTTCGCGGCCGCCTCGGCGGGCGTGCTGGCCGCCGTCTACCTGCTGGTCCACCAGCTCGGCCTGCCCGACTGGGTGCTCTACGGAGCAGTCGTGCTACTCCTGGTCGGGCTGCCGATCATCCTGGTCACCGGTCACCTCGAGCGCCGGCGGGCGCTGGCCCGGGCCAGCGGCAGCGTGGTGACCACGCCGAACGTGGGGCTGCCCGGCTGGTTCACCTGGCAGAAGGCGATCCGCGGCGGTGTCCTCGCGTTCGCTGCCCTCGGCGTCGCGGCGGTGGCCTACACCGCGATGCGGCTGCTGGGCATCGGGCCGGTGGGGACGCTGGTGGCCTCGGGACGGCTCAGCGAAAAAGACCAGCTCGTGGTGGCGGACTTCGAGAACCGGAGCGCCGATTCCAGCCTCGCCGGCTCGATCACCGAGGCGTTCCGCATCGACCTCGGCCAGTCGCCGGTGGTGCGGATCCTCAGCACCGCGCAGGTCAGTGATGCACTGACCCGGATGCAGCGCGACCCAGCCACGCCGATCACCAGCGCGCTGGCCCGCGAGATCGCCGCGCGGGAAGGGGCCAAGGCGGTGGTCGCGGGCGAGATCAGCGCTCTCGGGAAGGGATACGTCCTCTCGGCGCGCATCCTCAGTGCCGCGGACGGCAGCGAGCTGGTGGCGCTGCGGGAGACCGCCGCGGACGACGCGGGCATCGTCGCGGCGCTGGACAAGCTCTCGGGACGGGTGCGGGAGCGGATCGGCGAATCGCTCAAGACCATTCGCGGCGGTCAGCCTCTGGACCAGGTCACCACCGGCTCGCTGGAGGCGCTGCGGCTTTATTCCGAGGCCTCGCGGCTCAGCGACCAGGGCTCGCACGAGAAGGCCATCCCCATGCTGGAGCAGGCCATCGCACTCGACAGCGGCTTCGCCATGGCCTGGCGCAAGCTGGCGGTGGCCCTGGGTAATTCGCGCGCCAGTGAGGAACGGGTGATTGACGCCATCACCCGGGCCTACCAGCATCGCGACCGCCTGCCCGAAGTCGAGCGTCAGCTCACGACCGCCTACTACTACGGGACCGTCGAGGCCGACCCGGCCAAGCAGGAGTCGGCCTACCGGCGGGTGCTGGCGATCAGTCCCGACAATCCCGTGGCAGTCAACAATCTGGCCCTCACACTGAGCCAGCTGGGTCGGGCGGCGGAGGCGGAGTCACTGGTTGCGCCGGCGGCTCGGGCAACCCAGACCCTCGGCAACATCCACCTGCAACTGCTCTCCGCCCAGGTGGGCCAGGGGCACGATGACGACGCCAGACGCACGCTCGACATGATGGCCCGGCTGGGGCCGACTTCACCACTGTACCTGTGGGCCCGGGCCTTCGCGCTCCAGACCATGGGCGACTACGACGGCGCGGAGCGCGCCTGGCTGGACCTCGGGCTCAACACCCGCGATCCGAGTTTCCAGAGCCTGATGCACGCGGGTCTGGCCAGCGTGGCCCAGACCCGGGGCAAACTCGCCGAGGCGGAGCGGCAGACCCGCCTCGGCATCGGAGTGAGCGAACGACGTGGACTGGCGGGGAGCGCGCTGGCCGGTGCCGCGGACATCGCGCTGCAGTACGTCCTCTTCCGCGGCGACTCGGCCGGCGCGCTTCGGATAGTGGAGACGGCGCTGCAGCAGCACCCGCTCGATTCGGTCCCGGCGCTCGATCGACCCGGCGCCGAGATCGCGCTGGTGTACGCTGTCGCCGGCCAGGCCGCCAGAGCGCGCCAGCTCCTCACGGCGTACGAGAAGCAGGTGCCGGAGGGCATCCGGCGCGGCCGGTGGCAGTGGTATCGCGCCCGCGGGTGGGTGGCGCTGGCGGAGGGACGAGCCCCCGATGCCGTCGCCGCATTTACTCAAGGGAGGCACGCGGAGACCTGCCCTGACTGTGGAGCATGGGAGGAGGGCGTGGCGTTCGAGCGCGCCCATCTGCCGGATTCGGCTCTGGCCGCCTATCAGCGCGCCGCCGGCCGCGGCACGGTCTGGAAACCGATCGGGGATGCCTGGGGACTGGCGCCAAGCCTCAAGCGGCTGGGGGAGCTGTACGAGGAACTGGGCGACCGGCCGCGGGCGCAGGAATTCTATGGTCGATTCGTGAAGCTGTGGAAGGACGCCGATCCCGCGCTCCAGCCGGCGGTGCGCGAGGTGCGCGCCCGCATGGCGCAGATGGCCGGCGAAGGCAAGTGACCGGGAGCACCGGCCGGAGAATGAACCCATGACAAGCACCGAGCTGCGCACCGCCTCCATTCCGGCGGGCGCCGGACCCAAGCCGACGGACGAAGAGCTCGACCTCTTCGGGCTGACGCACGTCGGCCGCGCGCGCAAACAGAACCAGGATCATTTCATGCTCTGCACCGTGCACCCGCAGGTGCTGGTGCACGGGACCAGTCTCCCCGCACCCGACCAGTTGCCCCTGAGGGGCCAGCGGCTCGCGACCATCATGCTGGTGGCGGACGGTGTCGGCGGCGCGTCGGGAGGCGCCGAGGCGAGCCAGTTGGCCGTGGAGACCATCACCCGATACGTGTCCTCGAGTCTCCGCTCCTATCACGCCGCCGGATCGACGCGGGGCGGGGAGTTCGAGGAGGCGCTCCGCACCGCGGCGAGCGAGGCCCACACGGCCGTGAAGACGGAAGCCGCCTCCCAGGACGAGCATAGCCGCATGGCGACGACGCTCACCCTTGCGATCGTGATCTGGCCCTGGGTCTACGTGGTGCAGGTCGGAGACAGCCGCTGCTACCACTACCTGAACGGAACGCTCAGGCAGGTCACCCGCGACCAGACCATGGCCCAGGCCCTGGTGGACCAGGGAGCGCTTGCTCCCGAGCTCCTGGCCACTTCGCCCTTGAGCCATGTGCTGGTGAGCGCCATCGGCGGGCATGCGTCCAAACCGGAGGTGACCCGACTCGACATTCGGGACCGGAACTCGGTGCTCCTCCTCTGCAGCGACGGACTGACGAAGCACGTCTCGGATGCGGAGATTGCCGCGCAGATCGGCGGCATGCAGTCCTCCGAGCAGCTCTGCCATGCGCTGCTCGACCTGGCGCTGGAGCGCGGCGGAAGCGACAACATCACCATTCTCGCGGGGCGGGCGCCGCGACCGGCACAATGAATCCACCCATTCACATAGCGGGGCCTTGACGACGGACCTGCGAACGCAGCTCCAGTTCGCCCAGAACAACTCCCGCTTCCAGGCGATCCTGCGCCGGATGGGAGCAGTGCCATAAATTCACCCCGTTGGCCTACGCCACGGCGTCTCGCATTCTCCATCCGCCTCTCCTGCAAGACCTGGCAGTCCGCCGGCGGCCGCGCACCCTAAGGCACGATCCCGCTGCGCAGTAACCCGCGGCAGCCCGATTCCGCACGCTTCTTGCCCCTCCCCAGCCGATCGCCCCACCCCTGATCCCCAGGAGGTTCAATGCACCCCCGCCGCTTCATCACCGGCCTCGTGCTCGGCGCCCTCGTCCTCTCCGCTGCCCCCGCGAACGCGCAGGGCAAGGGAAAGCCCAAGCACTACACCGTCACTTCCGACCGCGCGGTGAGCGTCACCCGCACGGTGCTGGTCCGCCAGGGCTTCAACGTGGTCCGCATCGAGCGGGTCGGCGCGACCCAGGTGGTCTACTACCGGGCCGGCAATCACGGCCGCGGCAGGGGCAGGGGCCCGCTCGAGAGGATGGTCATCCGGACGGTGGACCGCCGGGTCGTCTTCGAGGACGTGCCGCCGGCGGTCATGATCGACATCGACGTGAATCTCAAGCTCTGAGCCGCGCTCAGTCGAGCTCGACGGTCCACGCGTAGTTCTCCAGCCGCTCCGTCCGCGGGCCCGCGCCCGCGGTGGTGAGCGGAACCTCCACCCCATGGCGGGTGGTGAGATACATCCCCCGGAGGGCGTCCTTGAACGCCGCCGGACAGGCGCCCGTCACCACCGCCGCGTGCCCCGGCACCGGTGTCCACTCGATCCGCGCCGACCAGCCGCTCGGGCTGGTCTCGTCGTTCACCACCACACCGTTGGCCGTGACCCTGCCCTTCCCGTCGAGCGTGAGCGCGCAGCTCACCGCGGCGGTCCCCTCTGCGCCGTGCCCCGCAGAAGAGGAGCCGAGTGGTGCGCGCCAAGCTGCCCGAGTAGGTGCCGTCGGCGTTCCGGGTCAGGGTGCCGTCGAGCGTCTCCTCGCCGCCGTTGCGACAGTCGCCCGCGGTCTCCTGCGGCCAGGTGCTGGTGAGCCGGACGTGATAGGCGGTCTTGAGCGCCACGGGCGTCGGCGCGTCCCCCGCGAGCGCGAAAGAGACCCGCGCGGGCTCCAGCGCGCTCTGGGCGGCCCCGGCGGGAGGGATCAGCGCGGCGAGCGCGAGCGCCGCGGCCGCTCCGCAGTGTCGTCGTCGATCCATGCCATGCTCCTCTGTGTGCGTGGTCGTGCGCTCCGGAACCACCGGATGCGCCCGCAAGCTCGACCGTGTCCGCATCGAACCCGTGAGTGCGGCGTCGCGTGACGGTCACGCGCCGTGCCCCCGTAAAGACAAGTCGCGTGCCCCAATCCGGGCGCTGCGTCCGCCTTCGGGAGACCGGAGCTAAGCGGTTACGGAAGGAGCGGTTAAGCGGAAGAGCCCAAGCGGAGGAATGGAGCAGGCGCTCGGGACGAGCGACAAATTCGTCGAGCCGGCCGCCAGGGCGGCGCAAGGATGTCGGACGAGGATGGCAACAGGACCTCAGCCCCGGAATCGGCCCGGATCGATCCCGTAGCGGCGAACCTTGTAGTTGAGGATCCGCTCGGTCGTGCTGAGCAGTCGCGCGGCGCGCGCACGGTTACCCCGGGAACTCTTGAGCGCGTCCTGGATCAGGTTGCTCTCGAACACCCCCACGGCCTCGCTCAGCGAGCGGGAGACGACCGTGCCGGACGCCTCCGCCGTCTGCAGCGTGGGGGAGAGGTGGTGCCCGTGGATCACGTCGCCGTCGGCCACCAGCACGGCGCGCTCGATGGTGTTCTCCAGCTCGCGCACGTTGCCCGGCCAATGGTACGTCATCATCATGTCGATGGCGGGCGTGGAGATCCGCTTGATGCTTCGGCTGTGGACCCCGGCGTACTTCGCGACGAAGTGGTCGGCCAGCAGGAGCACGTCCGACTTCCGCTCCCTGAGGGGCGGCACGCAGATGGTGAACCCCAGCCGCTCGAACTCGCGCTCCTGCAGTACCCGGAGCAGCTTGGCCTGGGTGGCCGGGCTCAGCTCCCCGATCTCGTCGAGGAAGAGGGTCCCCCCGTCGGCCTGTTCGAATCGGCCCTTGCGGCGGGCGTGCGCCCCGGTGAACGCCCCGCGCTCGTAGCCGAACAGCTCGGACTCCACCAGCGTCTCCGGCAGCGCGGCGCAGTTGACCCGGATGAACGGCTTGCCCGCCCTGGGTGAGTGATGGTGCAGGGCGTGGGCGATGAGCTCCTTGCCGGCGCCCGACTCGCCCCGTACCAGCACAGTGGCGGTGGTCCCTACTACCTGCGCTACCTGCTCGTAGACCTGCCGCATCGGGCCGCTGTTGCCCACGATGTTGCTGAACTCGTAGCGCTCCCTGAGCTCCTCCCGAAGCTGGGTGTTCTCTTCCACCAGCCGCCGTCGCTCGAGGTCGATCAGCCGCTGGATGCGGAGCGCCTGCGAGATCATCGCCGCGGCGATCCGCAGCACCTTCACCATCCGCTCGGCGTCCCGCTCCGGCGCGACCCGCATCTCGATGGCGAGCGTGCCGGCGGTGCTCTGGTCGAGCAGGATGGGAACGCAGATGAAGGTGACCTCCTCCTGGCGTTCGGTCCGGCCGGCGGCCCGGTGGAGAAATCCGGGCTCACCGCTCACCCGGGGGACGATCGCGGGGCGGCCGCTCTCCGCCACCCGGCCGGTGATTCCCTCACCCAGCCGGTACCGCACCCGCCCGGCGCTCCGGGGATAGCCGAGCGCTGCCTCCACCGCCAGCATGCCGCTCTCGGCCTCCAGCAGGGTCACCGATCCCCGAAGCGCGCCGCAGCGCCGCTCCAGCACCTCGAGCACGCCGTAGAGCCCGGCCTGGAGGTTGAGGGTGCCGGTGAGCGCCTCGCTGACCTCCATGAGGGTGCCGAGCTTCCGGCCCTCGGTGAGCTCGGGGGAAGCCGGGTCGCCCGGGGGCGCGGCTGCCGGCCGATGCTCGGCATGGCGCTCGGCCGCGGCCTCGGAGAGGAGCGACGGCATCTTGAAGACGATCTTCCTCCGGCTCTGCGGCATACCACCCATGCACCGGGCTGTGAGGGACGAGGGCCTTCTCGGGAACTCCGAAGTGTACATTCAGTGCGGCATATTTCGCAAACTTGACTTCAATTTGGACTACTACTAAGCAGAAATCTGCAGTATTGTAACCCAATTCTTGCGAAATGTGCACAAAACTCTTGACAGTCGAAAATGTAGCAGATAGCTTTGGCTTCGCAGGGATGCCCTTCGCCGCTTCCACGCCCCCGCCTCCCGAGGCCCGTCGCGCGGAAGCGTGTCGTTGAGGGGCCCTTCATTGGTGCAGCAGCTGTTCAACCTCCACCGGAACCGCCCATGAGACGAACAACCACCTCCGCTCTCGCCGGGCTGATCGCACTGGCCTGTCCGGCGCTCCTGGCGGCTCAAGCCGCCCCCGCCGCCCCGGATTCGCTCCTCAAGGCCACGGCCGACGCCTCGGCCGCCAATACGGTCGCGATCAACTTCGTCTGGACGCTGGTGGCGGGCTTCCTGGTCATGTTCATGCAGGCCGGCTTCGCCATGGTCGAGACCGGGTTCACCCGCGCCAAGAACGCGGCCCACACCATCACCATGAACTTCATGGTGTACGGCATCGCGATGATGGCGTACTGGGCGGTGGGCTTCGCGCTGCAGGCGGGCGGAGTCGGCGCGCTCGGCACGCTCGGCGGGTACGACAAGCTGGCCAACGAGTTCGCGCTCACCATCGGGGGGAACCGCTGGGGCCTGTTCGGCACCACCGGCTTCTTCCTGACCGGGGTCGCCTACACCGCCCCGGTCTTCGCCTACTTCCTGTTCCAGATGGTGTTCATGGACACCGCCGCCACCATTCCGACCGGCGCTCTCGCCGAGCGGTGGAAGTTCGCCTCCTTCGCGATCTTCAGCGTGTTCGTCGGGGCGCTGATCTATCCGGTCTACGCCAACTGGGTCTGGGGTGGCGGGTGGCTCGCCAGCCTCGGCAAGAACGCGGGACTGGGCCACGGCCACGTCGACTTCGCTGGCTCCTCCGTGGTGCACATGACCGGCGGCGTGATGGCGCTGGTCACCGCCAGGCTGCTCGGCGCGAGGCGGGGCAAGTACGGTGCGGACGGCACCGTGAACACGATCCCCGGGCATAACATCCCCATGGCGATGGTGGGGACCTTCATCCTGGCATTCGGCTGGTTCGGCTTCAATGCGGGCTCGACCCTGGCCGGATCCGATCTTCGCATCGGTGTGATCGCGACCAACACCATGCTGGCTGGGGCAGCGGGCAGCATCACGGCGATGCTCTACATGTGGCTCAGATACGGGAAGCCGGATCCGTCCATGCTGGCCAACGGTGCGCTCGCCGGCCTGGTGGCCATCACCGCGCCATGCGCCTTCGTCACCGCCCCGTCGGCCGTGCTGATCGGTGGGGCGGCGGGAGTCCTGGTCTGCTTGTCGGTGATCTTCCTCGACCGCACCCTCCGGATTGACGACCCGGTCGGCGCCATTTCGGTCCACGGAGTATGCGGGGCGTGGGGAGTCCTGGCTCTGGGCTTGCTGGCCGACGGCACCTACGGGGCGGGCTGGAACGGGGTGGAGGGCAACGTGACCGGACTGTTCTACGGCGATCCCGGTCAGCTGGTAGCGGAGGCAATCGGAGTCGTGGCCAATTTCGTGGGGGTCGGGGCCCTCACGCTGGTTGCCTGGTACGTCACTTCGCTGCTCACCCAGGGCCACCGGGTGTCGGCCGAGGTCGAAGACAAGGGTCTGGATCTTCCGGAGATGGGAGTACTGGCCTACCCCGAGGGGATCATCGCAGCAGACCCGTCGGCTCCCATACCGGCAGTCCTGATGCAATCGCCGGCAAGAGAAGCCGCCTGAATCTGGGGGACGCCTGGGCGCCCATGTGGACGCCCAGGCACCCGTCAGACTCTCTAGTCCTGGGCTTTGCCGCCGAGCGAGAGCGAGAGCCCCAGAGACCCTACCAGATCGTTCTGGAACTTGTCGCCGCCTCCGAAGTCACCGTTATTTGTCGTCGTCGAAGGTGTTGCGCCCACGGGTGAGCAGGGCCGGACCCGCACCGATGTAGAAGCCGACGCGGTTGGTCACCGGACTCAGCGCCAGCGTCGGTGTAGGCCGACTTGTCGCCTCGCGGCATGATGCATCTCCTGCTGAGGGTGAAGCCTCGCGGCTCACATACCCACCGGCCCAGTCAACATCCCGGTGCCGTATCGTCCTTCTGTGGGCGGGCTCACAGGCGAGCTACAAAGGTGGGTGGAACGGGCGTTGCCGCCCGTTCCCGCGAGATATATAAGATGGGTGTCTGAGGGGATCAACAGTGAGGGTAGAGAGCTGGATGGCACATCCGGCCGCAGAGCAGGGGACTCAGGGCTGGTTCGGACGTCTCGCAGTTGCCGTCCCGCCATACTCACACTATATGAGCAAGATAGACGCCCGGTTGGCTGCCGCTGTGCGTTGCATCACACGAGTCGTCCGGTCCAGCCGCGGTTGACATCCGTGGCGGGCCGCCCTAAATCCCGGCAGCCATTCTGAATCCCTTTCGGAGCGGAGTCGCCAGATGCAGGATCGCCGGTCCCGCCGCACTTTTCTCGGAGCGACGGGCGCGCCCGAGCTCGAGAAACCCACCTGATGCGGGTCACTCCCTTCCTGCTCCTGTTGCTGGCCTCGGCACCGGGCGCCGCCGCACAGGTCACCGACAGCACCAAGGCCAGCACCAAGGCCGACACGACCAAGGCCGACACCACCAAGGCCCGACGCACGGAGAAAGAGCCCGGAGCTCCCTGGCGGACGAGCTACTTCCCGTATCTCAGCGGCGCCGCGAACGACGGACCGGCGCTGGTAGGCCGGATTCGCTACTGGCAGCCCGCCGACTACGAGGCCCGGGTGACGACGACCGCGGCGCTCAGCCTGGACGCCGGGATCACCGCCAAAGGCAGCCGCGGCGTCACGGCGCAGTTCCGGGCGCCCTTGCTCTGGGATGGGTGGCGACTGTTCGCCCTGGCTGGCGCCGACCGGCTGGTGCGCTACGGCTTCTTCGGCCTGGGCAACGAGACGGTCTATGACAAGGACGAGGTGAACGACGCGCAGCCGTTCTTCTACCGGGTTCGTCGGACCCGGTATCGCGGCGTGGTGGAGGTGACGCGCCGGCTCCGCGGACCGCTCCAGGCCGCCCTGCAGGTCAACGCCGAGCAGATCCGGTTCACCTCACTGCCCGGTCCCTCCGTCTTTGCCCAGGTGGTCCCCTCGAGAGAGCTGGAGCAGAACGACATCGCTGGCCGGCTCGCGCTGGTGTACGACACCCGCGACAACGAGTACGACACCCATCAGGGACTGCTGCTCGAGGCGGGCACCCAGGTCGGCAGCGGGAACGACGGCTACACCCGCCAGTACGCCATCCTGCGCGGCTACCTCCAGATCCGGGAGGGGACCGTGGTGGCGCTCCGGCTGGCGGGCTCGGGGATGGGCGGCCGTCCCACGCTCAACGCGCGGTTCACGCTGCCAGGATGGGAGAACCCGATCCCGGTGCTGGGCGGGGAGTACTCCCATCGCTCGCTCGACACCGGGCGGCTGACCGGCAAAGGAACCCTGTTCGGCAACCTCGAGGTCCGCCACGACCTCCTGC
Organism: Gemmatimonadales bacterium; assembly: GCA_038253515.1. Lineage (GTDB taxonomy): Bacteria > Gemmatimonadota > Gemmatimonadetes > Gemmatimonadales > GWC2-71-9 > CAVVWJ01. The sequence continues at coordinate 12,908 of JBBSHB010000047.1, forward strand.
CGTTCGGCGACCTCGGCGCGGTGACGTTGCTGGGGTTCGTGGATGCGGGGCGGGTGTTCGAGCAGGAATCGTTCAGTCTCACGACCGAGCACATGAAGGTCGGCGGCGGGGGCGGCTTCGCGCTCCGGATCCTGCGCTCGACGATCTTCACCTTCAACTTTGCGGGCGGACCCGACGGCTTCAACTTCTCGGTAGGAAACGGCTGGGCGTTCTGATCAGGCCACTTTGGCCACGGGCAATCCCGCCGCCTCGAGCACCTCACGCAGCGTGGCCTCGCCGCGATCGCGGGCATACCACTTCCGTACCAGCGGGTAGAGCTCGGACTTCGGCGTGGTGAGACGGTTGGCCATCACCCACGACTGCAGCACCGCGGGCCGAGGACCCCAGTGGCCGATCTCCCGCAGCTCGGCGTCCAGCGCGATCACGATGGGAATCGAACGCGAGCCGTTGGTGAGGTACTGGTCCATCGGCTCGGGGTGCTGATCCCGGCGAATGATGCGCAGCTCCAGCCCCGGGGTGACCTCGGCCAGCTTGGCCAGGATCGGAATCGTGTTGGAGGCATCGCCGCACCAGTCCTCGGCGATGACCAGCAGCTTGCGGCGGATGCCGGCGGGAACGGCCGCCGGGGCCCAGTCGGGGATCCGCGCGATGCGGTGAATCCCTTCCCAGAGTCCCCGGTGCTCGGTGCTCGCCGCGAGGAAGGCCTCGAAGGTGTACCCGTTGTCCCACAGTGTTGTGAAGTCGATCATACCGCATAGAACCCATTCTGCGGCATCAAAGTTCCTGGATCTCGATGCCGCGGCGGGCAAGCTCCGCCACGTATCCGGCAAACGGCACCGACTCGTCGGGTGTATGCACGCCCTTGAGGGTGATCCTCCCGTCGGCCTGCATCTGTCCAGTAATGGAAAGAGAATACCCGGTGGTCCGCATCATCGCGCTGATGCCGTGTTCGGCGTCGTAGTAGTCGATCAGCCGGAACGTCACCTGCCGGGCGTGCCCGTCCTTCTGTCCGGTCACCTGCACCTGAAGCGCCACCAGGTCGCGGCCCCGAGGCTTGTGCAGCTTCGGCTGCACCGACGCGATGAACACGTCCCGCGGCACCACCGACTTGCCCTTGACCTCCAGCGGCTTGATGTCCAGCAGGCCGAGCTCGCGGATGGGACGCATGATGGCGGCGTGGCCGGGGTAGCGAAGCGTCTTGTACTCCATCACCTCGATCTTCCCCTGGTAGGCGAAGGGGAGCGTGCTGATGCCGCCCCCAGTGTGGAACGCCTCGAGCGTGCCCACCGGGGTGGGGAATTCGATCACCTCGAGCTCGCTCAGGGCGTCGACCTGGACCGGCTTCCCGGCCCGAAGCACCCAGGACGGGGTGGTGTAGTAATCGAGCGCGCCCTCGAGGGAATAGACGATCTGATAGTTGAGCGGGGGCTCCGGCTCCTGCGGCAAGCCGCCGACGTAGACCTTCACCTGCTCCGCCCGCTCGAGCCGCCGGATCCCTTCGGCCGCCAGGATGTTCACCATGCCGGGCGCGAGGCCGCAGTCGGGAACCACCGAGACGCCCTTGGCCAATGCCTCCGGGTGGAGCTTCCGCTGCTCGAAGACGATTTCGGTGTTGCCGCCCAGGTCGGAGAAGTGGCAGCCGGCCTCGACCGCAGCTTTGGCCATCGGAGCGTTATAGTAGTAAGGGATGGCGCTCATCACCGCCGCGTGTCCCCGAAGGGTCTCGCTCACGGCCACCGGGTCGGTGACGTCGAGCCGGATGGTGCGGAGACGGCCGCCCCAGTCCCCCGCGAGGAAGCGGGGAAGATTATCGGGACGCAGATCGGCCAGGGTGACCTGGCTGACTGCGGGATTCTGCAGGAGATCGTACGCGCATGCGCACCCCTGAAGCCCAGCACCCAGGACCAGCATTTTCATCGACGACCCCGAGGCAAAGTGACGGTAAAAAGCCCCCGAAGATAGTCGGGGCGGCCGGGTCGCTTCAAGCCGTGCATCCGCAAGATGTTGCGGCGGTCCCTCTTCTTGTGATCAAGTCATGACTCCTCCAACGACTGCTCGCCGCGACGGTGAAGCGACCCGCCAGCGGCTGCTCCGCGCGGCACTCGAGCTCTACACCACGGTCGGCTTCCGGGCCACCACCACTCCCGCCATCGCGGCCCGTGCCGGCGTCGCCGAGGGCACCATCTATCGACATTTCAGCGGCAAGGAGCACCTGCTCAATGAGGTGTTCCGGAACGCGCAGCATTGGGGCGTCTCCCTCGTGCGGGAGGACGAGGGCGGCCGGCCGGCGGCGCCCGAGCGGCTGCAGCAGATCGCCCGCCGGCTGGTGGAGGCCGCCGCGCACGACGCGGCCCTCACCCGGATGCTGCTCCGGCGCCGGGACGAACAGCATCTGGACGAGGGCAGCCGGGAGGCGGAGCGGCAGTTCCACGACACCCTGCGGCAGGTGGTGGCGGGCGGAAAGTCGGAAGGGCTGTTGCGGCCCGGGCCGGCCGAGCTGTGGACCGACGTCTGGCTCGCCCTGGTGGCGTTCGCCGCCGAGCGGGTGGGCGCGGGGCTCTGGTCGGCCGACAGTCCCTCGGTGGCGATGACGCTCGACGCCGCCTGGGACGCGATCACCGCCCGGGACGCTACGGCGCCGGCCGCCCGGTGAAGACGGTGATCTGCCGCAAGGGCCCCGGTGCGCCGCTCACCTGCAGTCTGCGGGCTCGCCCGGGCCCCACCGGGCGAATCTCGACGTTGCCGCCGACGACGAAGGCCACGGAGTCCGGGCCCCAACGGGTCGCGTCTCGCGCGCCGTGGGCGAGGAGCCCGGGCGCGCCGGTGTCGCCCGCCACGCAGAGTGCGCCGGGCTCGCGGCAGGGGACGACGCGGGTGAAGACCGGCTCGCCCAGGAGGACCGCGAGGCTCGACTCGGCGGCGGCGCGCTCTGCCGGCGAGATCGGGTGCGGATCGGGAGCGGCCGGCGGGGCCCCGAACCGGTAGAGCGCCCCGGCGGCGGCCACCACGATCGACCGGCCGTCGCGGGACCAGCCGACCCGACTCGGCAGCCCCGCCCCCTTGGGCAGCGCGAGCTCGCGGTCCGCGCCGCTCAGCAGGTTCATCACCCAGACCGTTCCCGGGGTCGAGTCGCGCAGGGATTGACCGCGGAGGAAGGCGACCGATCCGCCGTCGGGCGAGAGCGCGGGGCGCATCTCGCCCACGTTGGTGAAGGTGAGCGGCAGCGCGTTCCCACCCTCGGTCCGCACCGCGTAGAGATCGCCACCCGCGATCCCCTTCCCCGCCACGAACACCGCATACGCATCCCGCCCCACTTCCATCTGCCCCCGAAGCGGCGGCAATGTCCCCTCGCAGGCGACCAGGGCGCACAACGCCACGCCGCCGACCATCCTCGCGCCGACCCCCTTCGCGCCGAGCGAACCTGTCATCCCGAGCGCAGCGAGGGATCTTGCCGGCTCATTCCCCGACCTTCCCCCGCACCAGCCACCACCCCCCCTCATCCACCTCCACCCGCTTCACCTTCCCCTGGATGTCCTTCACCTCCGCCCGCGTCTCCGGTCCGGTCACGTCCACGGTCACCAACCTCCCATCCACCCTCACCCCCAACCCCGGGAGCCGAAACACTCCCCATTCCCGCGGCTGCGTCTGCCGCAGGTCGAGCGTGAGGGTGCGTCCCTTCTGCCGCCAGTGCACCTCGATGATCGGGTACCCCGGCCGGGCGAGTGCCTGCCGGAAGTACCACCCGAGGTCCTTCCCCGCTGCCGCCGACATGATCCGCTCGAGCTCGGTCGCGCTCGCCGTGCTGTCCCGGTAGGTGCGGTAGTACCGCGCGAGCCCCCCGAAGAACGCGGCATCGCCGACCAGTCCTCTGAGCTGGTGCACCAGCCAGGCTCCGCGGGGAGCCCCGAGGACGCCCGACGGCGCGCCGGGCACCGCGCGCCGAGCGCTGTCGGCCAGCGTTCGCATCCCGGCGCGGAACGCGGAGTCACCATCGGCGTGGCCACGCCAGAGGGCGGCCAGATATTCCGCCAGACCGTCAGAGAGCACCCGCGCCGCCGAGTCGCCCGGTGTCACCGCATTCCCGAACCACTGCCGCGCGGTGGCGCGGGCCACCGAGGCTTCGTCCAGCGTGCGTCCGCGATACCCGGTCTCGTCGTAGAGCACCACCGACGCTCCCGCCGCGACTCCTGGCAGCGTGGACTCCACGTGCACCAGACCGGGATAGGGAAACGCCCCCACCAGTCCCGCGAAGTAATCCACCATCCGGGCAGCCCGGCGGAACGGCCCGCTCACCGCGAACTCGTCGTCCTGCCGATAGGTCCACGCGGCTACGGGCACGCACGCGCCGGGGCAGCGGCCGCGGGCCAGCGGCGACACGACATAGCGACCCGCCGCGACCGCGATGCCGGTGAGCGGCACCGGCGCATCGAGCCGGTAGTGCCAGGTGCTGTTCCCGTAGGAGAGCGTGTCGATCTTCTGCAGGGTGCCCGGGGCCGCGACCCGTTGGCCGTCCGAGGCCTGGACATGGAACGAGAGCGCCACCTTGCCCGGTGGCCCGCCGGGCACGGGCAGCCAGAAGCGGGCCGCTCCATCGGACGTCGTGGCGGCCAGCGTGCGATCGCCGTACTGGTTGGGTCCGACGCGGAGCCCGCCTCCTGGTATACCGTGGTAGCGGACCCGCGTGCTCAAAGTGTCGCCCGGCGCCTTCTCGTGAGGGACGACCACTTCCCCGCCCTGGCGCGCGTACATCGTGCGGGAAAGCCGGGTGTTCGGCTTGCCGTCGACCAGCACGCGCACGACCCGCATCGTCGAGTCGAGCCGCAGCTCGACCGGATTCACGGTGCGGAGACGCCAGGCGGTCTGCACCTCGGCCAGGACGTGGGCACTGGTGTCGCTGGTGACCAGGGTGATGTCGTACTGGAGCGGTGTATGCGCCGTCGTATCCACCTGCGCGAGGAGCCGGCCGGGCCGGCTCCAGAGCAGCAGCACGCAGAAGACGGCGGTGCGGACCAGTTTCACTTCCCCAGCCGCGCGTGGTAGAACTGAAGGATCCGGGTCCACGCCCGCTGTACCTGTGGCCCGTCGGATCCCTCCCGGCCGGGCTTGAGGAAGCCGTGCCCCGTGCCGGGATAGACCTCAGAGGTGAAGGTCTTCCCTGCCGACTGCATCTGGGCCGCGACCTCCGACAGGCTGCCGGTGATCCGGGCGTCGTTCTCACCGTAGACGCCGAGGACCGGAGCCTTGATGCGGCGAATGCCGGCGGTATCGGGCGCGGGACCGTAGCATACGACCACCGCGCGGAGGTTGGGATTGTGAGTCGCGTAGCGGAAGCTCTGCCCGCCGCCCCAGCAGAAGCCGATGGTGCCGATCCGGTCCTTGAGCACCGCGGGGAGCCCATTGACGTAGGCATACACCGCATCGAGATCGCTGGTGATCCGGTCCGGCTCCAGCTCGGCCACCAGCTTCCGGCCCGAGTCGGCGTCGGCGGGCGACTTGCCGTACCTGGACGAGAGCAGGTCGGGCAGGACGGCGACGTAGCCCTCCTTGGCCAGCCGGTCGGCCACGGTGGGCTCCCAGTCGGTGAGACCGTAGATCTCGTGGATGACGATGACGGCGGGCGCCTTGGCCTTCCGCTCAGGATAGGCGACGTAGGCGCGGATCGAGTCCGCGCCGTTTTTGATGTGGACCCACTCGCCGTGGGTGGTGATGGGGTCGAGGGTCGTCCGCGACCTGACGGCGGCCGCGCCGGCGGCGCCGAGGGCGGCCGCGAGCACCGCCACGAGCACGTACGACGCGGCGCCGCGGATCGAGATGCGGTTGCGATTCATGGGAGCCTCACCGCGGGCCGGCGCTGTCTGCCGGAATGTCCCAGAACTCCACCTTGTTCTCCATGAGGAGCGGCACCGCCACCCGATTCCGCTTGGTGTCGACCCCGATGTCGGCCGGGCTGGGCACCGGCTTGGCCACCGTCACGGCGCGTCCGCCGTCCAGCACGAACAGGGTCGAATCGGTCCAGCTCGACACCAGGAGCCGACCGTCGGCGAGCGACTCGACGCCGTCCTGCTGGCCCGGCCCGCTCCCGATCGATTTGGGCGCCTTCTCCCCAGGGGACCATTCCTCGATCGACGTCCCGGCGAAGGGGACGATGACGAAGTGGCTCCGGCTGGCGACCCAGGTGATGCCGTTGGGCGCGGCGAGGCTGTCGCTCTGGAGCGCCACCGTCGCCTTGCGGCCGGGGCCGACGTGGTAGATGCGGTCGGGACCCGGGTGAGCGAACTGCCCTTTGGCGTCCTTCCCGAACCCGCTGTCGGTGATGTAGATGCCGTCGGCCCCCACGGCGATGTCGTTCAGGAACTTCGGCTTGCCGGGGAGGTTCACGGTGGCCACCGGCGCGCCGGTCCGCTTGTTGAACCCGCGCACGGCGTCGATGTCGGCCACCCA
>JBBSHB010000048.1:0-19231 GCA_038253515.1 Gemmatimonadales bacterium
GGATCCAGTCACCCGGGAGTGTTCGGCATCGGAGCCCATTACACGTTCCGGGTACCCGGACTGTGAGCGCCCGCCGGGGCCACATCTCGCTCCACGCACCGATTGCAGTGGCCCTCCTGCTCTCCACGACCGTCCTCGGGAGCTGCGCGCAGACCTTCGACGCCACCACGCTCGGCGTCCCCGCCACCCTCGCCTCCGCGGCGGCACAGCCCCCTCAGGGCGACCGCTTCACCCTGACCAGCAGGGCGGTGTTCGCCTTCTGGGGGATCGCCCGCCTCAAGCAGCCCTCGCTCCGGACGGCGCTCGCCGGACAGCTCGGCGGCGGCAGCGGGCTGGCCGACGTCAAGATCCGGGTACGCAGCCGGTTCTCCGATCTGTTGATCACGCTGCTCACCGCCGGCATCATCGTGCCGCGATCGGTCACGTTCGAGGGCGTCGTCACGAAATAAGCTCCGCCAGCCATTCGGCCGCGCGCCGCGCCGCGCCCAACCCTCTGGTCACCGCCTCGCGCGCCCGCCGGCCCTGTGCCGCTCGTTCTCCATCGTCCGCCATCCAACCCTCCCACACCCGCGCCAGCTCGGCGCCGGCAGCAGCGGCGCTCCGGCTCCGGAGCGCGGTGGCGGCTCGATCGTGCAGGAGCAGCTCCGCATCCCGACTCTCCTGCCACCTCGGACCGAAGGCGACCGGCAGGGCCCACGCCGCGGGCTCGAGCACCGAGTGCAGACCCGCTCGCCCGAACCCGCCGCCCACATAGGCCATCGTCCCGCTGCCGTAGAGCGTGGCCAGCACGCCCACCCGATCCACCAGCAGCAGCGGCACCGGCGCATGAGCGGCGCCCAGCCGCGTCGGGAAGGGAAGGCCGGCCTGCTCCGCCTTCCGCTCCACCGCCGCCAGGTGATCCGCGGTCGGCTCGTGGGGAACCAGGATGAGGCGCGCGTCTTCTCGCCGTGCGCGAACCGCGGCGAAGGCGGCGAGCAGCACGGCCTCGTCCGGCGCCCAGGTCGAGCCAGCCACCAGCGTCGGTGCATCCCCGCCGAACCGGAGCAACGGATCATCGGGCGTGACGCCGGCCACTCGCGCCGCCGCGCTGTCGAACCGGGGGTCGCCCAGCACGCGGATCCGCTCCTCGGGCACGCCGAGCTGCGCCAGCCGTTCTCCGTCCTCGCGGGAAACGGCCGCGGCGGCGCGAACCACGGCGTACCCCGGGGCCAACAGCGACCGAGCCGGCCAGCGGAGCCGCCCGCTTCCCCGGCTCACCGTGCCCGCCACGATCGTCACCGGAATCCCTCGCGCGGCCGCCCGAATGGCGAGCTCGGGCCACAGGTCCAACTTGGAGAACACCAGGAGATTGGGAGCGAGTACTGCGAGCAGGCGGTCGACTTCTCGCGGCAGATCGTACGGCAGGTAATCGGCGACATCGACGGGAAGCCGCCGGGCAAGGCTGGTGGCGGAGGGGCTGAAGTGGGTATAGGCGAGCTGGCAGTCGGGTCGGATCCGCCGGAGCTCGAGCAGGACGCTCTCCGCCTGCAAGCCCTCGCCCACCGAGGAGGCGTGGAACCAGGCGAGCGGCCGGCTCCGGTCGCGCCGGGTTAGGCCCCAGGCGCTGAGCCGCTCAGCGGACTCGCGGCGGCCCCGGTGGCCGGTCCCGAGCTTGGCGTCGAACAGCCCGCCGACCGCGCCCAGGGCGACGCCCAGCCGAACCGCCGCCCGGTAGCCGGGCGCTGTGGATGGCATGGCGGCAATGTCGTGACGGTCTGGCGGGACGTCAATCGCCCCGGGAGGTGTGGGGGTTGCCGCCGGACTGGCAGCGGAGATAAAATGCATTCACGCACGTCATGTTCCACCCGCAACCGAGGAGGTGATCCATTGTCTACAGAGTCAAGGGTCGCCTGCGGACGCTAGACAGCGCTGCATGCTGAGACCCGGGCGACACTTCGAACCTGGGGGGGGCCGCTAAAGGCGGCCCCTTTTTTTGACCATGCCCTCCGCCTTTCGCGACTACTGGCGCGCCTCCCGCGCGCCGCGCTACAGCCTGACGTTCGCCTTTCCGTTGCTGGTGGCCTACGAGGCCCTGGCGTTCACCCTGTCCCACGACGCGCTGATCGGCGTGCGGAACGGGGCGGACGTGCTGCTCAAGAGTCTCTTCCTCGCGCTGGGCGGGAGGAATGGACTCATCGCGTTCGGGGCGTTGCTGGTGGGCACTGGAGTGGTGCTGGTGTGGCGCGACCGGCGGAAATCCGGCCCCGTCGACGGCCGTGTATTCTGCTGGATGGTGGTCGAGTCGGTCGTCTACGCCCTGGTGTTCGGCATGGTGGTCGGGAGACTCACCACCCTGCTGCTGCACGGGCTCACCCTTACCGCGCCGGCGCTCCGCCTCGGCGGCGTGAGCCAGCTCGCGCTGCCCACCCAGCTCATGATCTCCCTGGGCGCCGGGATCTACGAGGAACTGCTCTTCCGCGTCCTCATGGTCGGCACCCTGGCCTCGCTCGCCCGGCGCGGCTTCGGCTGGAGTCCTGGAGCGGCCGGTGTGTTCGCCACCGTGGTCGGTGCGCTGATCTTCTCCGCCTTTCACTACATCGGTCCCTACGGTGACCGGCTCGAGCTCGGCTCCTTCGCCTTCCGGACCATCGCGGGAGTGCTCTTCAGTGGCATATATCTGCTGCGCGGCTTCGGGATCACCGCATGGACTCACGCGCTCTACGACGTCTTCCTGGCGCTGGCGGCGTCGGTGGCCTGATGAGGCTCAGGTATCCCCGTTCACCGGTCAGGCATGTCGCGGCGGGGTTCCGGTGCAGGGATTCACCACGGAAACACGGAAGGCACGGAGGAGGCACGGAAAACCACATCATTGCTGTTTTCTCCGTGTTGTTTTTCCGTGTCTTCCGTGTTTCCGTGGTGAATCCGCTGAAGGTGTGAACTGAACTCCCTGAGGTTCATTTGCGTCCGGCCGCCTTGGCCTTGTTGGCGACCACCGAGTCGAGCACGTGCCGGAACACCGGGAGCGATTGGGCGCCGACCAGCAGGCCCCCCTCGATGTAGAAGGTGGGTGTGCTCCCCGCGCCCGTGCGGCTGGCCCCTTCCGCATCGGCCCGGACCTCCTGATCGGTGGCCGTCGCCTTGGCGCACGCGAGCATCGCGGGCTTGGAGAGGTGGGCCGAGTCGGCCAGCGAGAGCAGGAAGGCGGCCGGCTCCTTGAGCGGGGCCCAGACATCCTGGTGCCGATAGAGCAGGTCGTGCACCGGCCAGAACTTGTCCTGCTTGGCCGCGCAGAGCGCGATCTCCGCCGCCGCCACCGCGTTCTGATGGATGCTGGTGAGGGGGAAGTTGATGAAGGCCCAGCGCACCTTCCCGGTCGCAACGTAGGCCGAGTCGAGCACTGGGAAGGTCTCCAGCGCGAACTGCCGGCAGTAGGGACACTGGAAGTCGGACATCTCGTACACCGTCACGGGCGCCGTGGGCGAGCCCTTGACCCGGCCCGCCAGCGGGTCGGACGCGGCGGCCTGGCCCGCCAGATGAGCGAGCGGGACGCAGGCCAGGACGACTGCGCCGACGAGTGCTCGTGCCGTGGTCATCTCGACTCCATCCCGATCAGTAGCGCGGCTGCCGCCGGCCGGTCCGGCTGGAGAGGAGCAGCGTGTCCCCGGTCAGCGGCACGTTCCAGTACCACTCGGCGTTCGGATCGGTCGCGTCCCACGAGCGAGCGTAGACCCACCAACGCCCCGGCTCGAGCCGCAGGTGCGCCCAGCCGTCGGAGCCGGTGGTGTCGGTCACCGGCTCGCGATGCTGTCCGAGCGCCAGGTTGTGCACGATGCTGTCGTAGCCCCGGTAGGTGCTATCTTCCCAACTGCGCACCTCGGCCCGCAAGCTTTCGCTCCGGGCAACGAAACCAGTGCGGGCCCGGTCCAGCGCGCCCCGCGCGCCCTCCGCGCCGGCCTGGGCTACCTTGAGGGAATCGGAGAGCCGCCCGAACCGAGCGTAGGCCACCGCGTACTCCGGGGCGTTGCGGGGCAGCGAGTCGAGCGCCGCCTTCATCTCCGCCACGGAATCGCGCAGCTTGCCGACTCGGAAGGTCGCGGCGGAATAGGCGTTGAACGGCCCGCGAAAGTCGCGGAAGAGCGAGTCGAGCGCCGCCACATGGGGCCGCGGCGCGTGGGCCGCCGCCTCCAGGCTCTTGAGCACGCTGTCCCGATCGTAGGGCAGAGCGACGAGGCCCACGCCGGTCACCGGGGTCTCCAGGGAGTCGGGCCCGGGAATCGAGACGCGGACGGCGACGTCGCGCGGTCGCCCGCAAGCGATGACGGAGAGACCGAGCAGCAGCGGGTGAGTCAACTTCCGGAGAGCATTTGAGAGCAACACGAGCCAAAGCTATCGCCCTCCTGGCAGTGCTACAACTGACCGCCTCGCTCGCGGCCGCGCAGCGTCCCGGGATCGACCGCCTCTTTCCGGCTGAGCCCGTCGGATACGTGAACGACTTCGCTTCAGTCCTCGACGCCGGGTCGGCCGCCGCGATGGAAGACTTGATCACCCGGCTCCGGAGCGCGACCGGCGCCGAGCTGGCGGTGGTCACCCTCCCCACCATCGAGGACTACGCTCCCAGCGATGTCGGTGTGGCCATCATCCGCCGTTGGGGGATCGGTGCCAAGGCGGCGGTGGGGGACGCCCGGCGCAACGCCGGTCTGGTGTTGCTGCTGGTGCCTCGGAAGGAGGGGGTGGCCAACTCGGGCAAGGTCTACGTCGCGGTGGGCCAAGGCCTCGAGGGTATCGTGACCGATGCGGCGGCCGGCCAGGTGAGTGACCTGATGCTGCCGGAGCTGCGCGAAGGCAAGTATGGCCCGGCGCTGCTCACCGGCACGCGGGCGCTCGCCGCGCGGATCGCGCAAGGGTACGGGATCAGCGACTCGAGCCTGACCACCGGGCCTACCCCGGTGCCGCCCGCCGTGTCCGTGGCTCCGCGATCACTGTTCCGTGCGCTCTTTCCCATCCTGCTGTTTCTCCTGTTCATGGGGCTGAGCGGCCGGGGTCGGCGCCGGAGGGGCGGGATATATTGGGGGGGACCCTGGATCGGCGGGGGCTGGGGCGGGGGCGGTGGGTTTGGCGGTGGTGGATTCGGTGGCGGCGGATTCGGTGGGTTCGGTGGCGGTGGGGGAGCCAGCGGTGGCGGTGCCGGAAGGAGCTTCTAGGTGGACGATGCGGTCGAGAAGGTGATCACCCCGTTCCTGGCCGAGGCCGACAGCCTGCTCGGGCCGGCCTACAGCGCCGTTCTGTACGGCTCCGCGGCGCGGGGTGACTTCGTTCCCGGCCGCTCCGACATCAATCTGATGCTGGTCGTCGACGAGCTCTCCCCCGCCGTGCTCGGAAGCCTCGGACGCGCCTACGCCGGCTGGCGCAAGTCCAAGTACGACCCGCCACTGCTCATCAGCCGGGCCGAATGGGCCCGGGCCACCGACGTTTTCCCCCTCGAGATCACCGACATGCGCGCGGCCTATCGGGTGTTGCGCGGGCTGGATCCCTTGGTGGCCCTCGGGGTCGAGCGGGCGGACCTGCGCCGCGCCCTGGAGCGGGAGTTCCGAGGGAAGCTCCTCCGGCTGCGCCAGGGCTATGTGGCGGCCGCCGGCGATCCTCGTGCGCTGGGCACCCTCGCGGGGCAGAGCGCGGCCACGGTCATGGTGCTGCTGCGGGGACTGCTTCATCTGCTGGGCCGGTCGGTTCCCCCCGATCCGCTCGAGCTCGCCGGAGCCGCGGCGGCCGCCGCGGGGCTCGACCCGAAACATCTGCTGCACGTCTTTCGCCATCGGGGGGAGCGTGGCTGGCGCTGCGCCCCCGCCGAGTTCGAGCGGTACATGGAGACCGTGGCCCAGGCGGCGCGATACGTGGACCAACTTCAGCTCGGAGATCAGTGATGAAGCGCTCGTCGTCCTTCGCCCTCCCGCTCCTCGCCCTCGTGCTGCTCTCGGCAGGCTGCGGGTACAATCAGATTCAGACGCTGGACGAGCGGGTCAATCAGGCGCAGGGCCAAATCCAGACGCAGCTCCAGCGCCGGGCGGACCTGATTCCCAACCTGGTCAACACGGTGAAGGGGGTCACCAAGCAGGAGGACACCGTGTTCATTTCGATCGCCAACGCGCGCTCCCGCCTCGGCGGCGCGATTCAGTCCGGCAACGTGCCCGAGATGGCCGCCGCCAACGCGCAGCTCAGCCAGGGGCTGGGCCGGCTGCTCGCGATCTCGGAGAATTATCCGACGCTGCGCTCGCAGGAGAACTTCCGTCAGCTCCAGGACCAGTTGGAGGGGACCGAAAACCGGATCTCGGTGGCCCGCCAGGATTACAACGCCGCTGTCGGCGAGTACAACGCCTACATCCGGCGCTTTCCCTACAACCTGACGGCGAAGCTGTTCGGCTTCGGCAAGCCGCGCGAGTACTTCGAGGCGGCGCCCGGCTCGAAGGAAGCGCCCAAGGTGCAGTTCTAGAGCGCCGCTGGGGCTGAACGAAACAGGGGGCACGCGTGGGCGTGCCCCCTCTGCTGTGTACCGGTTCCTCGGTTTCCTAGTCGGTCACCACTTGCTCCGGCAGCACGTACTTGAGCGGGTCCACTGGACGGCCGTTCACATGCACCTCGTAGTGCAGGTGCGGTCCGGTGGCCAGTCCGGTATTCCCCACCAGGGCGATCCGCTGCCCCCGGGAGACCCGCTGCCCGGCCTTGACCAGCAGCTTGGACGCGTGGGCGAACTTGGTGACGATGCCGTAGCCGTGATCGATGGTGACCGTGTTACCGTAGCCCGACTCCCAGCCCGCATCCGTCACGATGCCGGCCGCCGGCGCCTCGATCGGGCTGCCCATCGGCGCGGTGACGTCGATGCCCTCGTGCGGGCGCATGATGTGCAGGATCGGGTGTTCCCGCATCGCGGCGAACGCGCTGGTGAGCCACCCCTGGGTCGGCATGATCGAGGGTGTCGCCGCCAGGCGCTGCGCGTGGCTGGCCAGGCTGTCGGTGGCCTCCTTGTAGGAGGAGGCCAGGAGATTGGCCCGGCGGATCAATCCGTCCAGATCGACCCGGATCCCATCGGTGCTCCGAGGGGCCAGCGTCGGCCCTCCGATGCCGGCCGCCTGCACCTGCGGGTCGATGGGCTCGAGGTTGGCGAGGACCCGGATTCGCGCGTCGCGCTGGGAGATCCGGACGATCGTGTCGGAGAGAGTGGCCAGCCGACCGTGCAACTCTCCCAACTCGCGGGCCAACACGGCGTTCTCGTGCTGCAGCCGGCTGGACCGGGAGAGATCGACGCTACGCGAAACGGTGACGTACCCGACCAGCAGGGCCGCCACCAGAGCCATCCCCGCGCCACCGGCCGCCATCTTGAGCACGCCGTAGGAGACCTCGAGAATCCTCGAGGGCTCCGACCCATGCGGCACCAGAACGACGGTCCAGCGGCGTTTGGCCATCCAGTGCCACCTCAGGTGTTAGACCCGGAAGAGTATCGACTGCCGGACAGCTAATCTGAGAAGTACCACACCGGGGAGTGACAGAAGTCACCCCGGCCTTTCGGAAGGTGTGCCGCGATCGAACCCGTGTCAAGAGCTTGCCAAAGCGGATAACTCTTTGACTGTCAAATAGTTTTGCCTGGTAAACCGGTAACTGCTACACGACCGCGGGCTTGGGGAACAGGTTCTCGGGCTTGACCGTGGTGCGGCCCGCCACCGGTGGCGTCTCGAGGCTGTCCCAAGGCGCTCGCGCAGCCTCCCCCTCGAGACCGAGCGAGCGCCAGAGGAGCTGTGTCTTGCCCGGCAGGAAAGGACTGCTGAGCACGGTCAGACGATAGAGGACCCGCGCCAGGGCGGCCAGGCAGGCGTCCAGCTCGGCTTCCTTGCCCTGTTTGGCGAGGCTCCAGGGCGCCGCCTGCTGGATGTAGAGGTTTGCGGTCGCAACCAGCTCCCAGGACGCCTCCGCGCCCCCGCGAAGATCCAGGGCGTCCATCGCGCTGGCGTAGGCTTGTACGGTCTGGCGGCCTGCCTCATCGAGCGACGAGTCGCGGTCATCGCCCGGCACCACCCCGTTCCGGTACTTGGCGAGCATCGCCAGCGAGCGGGAGGCGAGATTGCCCAGGCCATCGGCCAGATCCGAGGTGTAGCGCTCGTCGAGTCGCTCCCAGGTGAAGTTGCCGTCCGCCTCGAACCCGACCTCGCGCAGCAGGAAATAGCGCAGCGCGTCGGGGCCGTGGCGATCGATCGTCTCATCCAGGGTCACCGCGGTCCCCGCGGACTTGGACATCTTGGCCCCTTCCCACTGCACGTAGCCGTGGGCCCACACTTCGCGCGGCAGGGCGAGGCCCGCGCTCAGCAGCATCGCCGGCCAGATGATGCAGTGGAACCGGGTGATCCCCTTGCCGACCACGTGCAGGTCGGCCGGCCAGAGACGCTGGTAACCGGCGTCGGGGTACCCGGTTGCCGAGAGGTAGTTGATCAAGGCGTCGAACCAGACATACACGGTCTGGTCCGGGTCGGCCGGGAAGGGAATGCCCCAGGCCTGGCGGTTTCGCGACACGGAGATATCCTGCAGCCCGTCCTCCAGCAGCCGCACGACCTCGTTGCGGCGGATGGCGGGCTCGACCCGGAACTCGCCCGAGCCGATGAGCGCCAGCAACCGGTCGCGGTAGCGACTCAACCGGAAGAAGTGGTTCCGCTCCTTGGTGGGGATGAGCTCGCGGGTGGGATGCTCGATGCAGCGGCCGTTCACGATCTGCGACGGCTGCTTGAACTCCTCGCAGCCGATGCAGTAGAGCCCCTCGTATTCCCCGACGAAGAGATCGTCCGGGTTGCGCTCCGCGATGCGCTCGAGCAGCGCGGTCACGGTGCGATGATGCCGCGGCTCGGTGGTCCGGATCCAGTCGTCGTTGCTGCACTCCAGCCGCTGCCAGAAGCTCTCGAACCGCGCCGCCATCCGGTCGACCCAGGCCTTGGGCTCGACGCCGTGCTCCTGGGCCGCCTGGAGCACGGCCTGGGAGTGCTCGTCCATGCCCATGAGGAAATGGACGTCGTCGCCCCGGAGCCGGCGGTAGCGCGCGATGCAGTCGGCCCCCACCTTCTCCAGGGCGTGGCCCAGGTGGGGGTCGCCGTTCGAGTAGTCGATGGCGGTGGTGAGATAGAACTTCGGCACTGGCGGACTCCTTTCCGGATCGACCGGGCCGGAAAGAGCCAGGTCGCGGCAGCCCGGAATCTAAGCGGGTCCGCCATCCCCCTGGCCGCCGCCGTCGGACCCGCCGCCACCGGATCCGCCGCCCCGATGCCGCCGGCGCCGACGCCGGCCAGTCCGTTCGGGGCCCTGCCGCTCGCCGCCCTCGGGACCGGCGGCGGGGCCGTCGCTCAACGAGCCAAGGGCGTTCGCCTCGTCCTCCAGCACGGTGTCCACCACCGGCTCGGCAGTCACGGCCGCGGCCTGGTTCCTGGCCTCCGCCGTCATCAGCACGCCGCCCAGCAGCTCCACTTCTTCCCGGAGCTGAGCCAACGGGATGATGCGGGAGCCGTGCTCCTCGCTCCGGAGGAAGACTCGCTCGCGAAAGATGTCGACGGCGACCACCTTCTCGGCTCCCGCCGAGGTGGTCAGCGTCTTCCCTTCCTTGGGAAACCGTCGCCGCGCGGTCACGTAGAACTCGTGCTCGTACTTGAGGCAGCAGAGGAGTCGCCCGCAGCCGCCGGAGATCTGGGAGGGGTTGAGGGAGAGATGCTGGTCTTTGGCCAGGCCGAGATTGACCGGCGAGAGCTCGCCGAGCCAGGAGGAGCAGCAGTATTCCCGGCCGCAGCGGCCGACTCCTGAGAGCCGTGCCGCTTCGTCCCGCACGCCGATCTGGCGGAGCTCGATCCGGGTCCGGAACAGCGAGGCGAGATCCCGCACCAGGGCCCGGAAATCGACCCGCTTCTCGGCGGTGAAGTAGATGGTGAGCTTGCCCCGGTCCCATTGCCATTCGGTGTCGCTCACCTTCATGACCAGGTCGTGCGTTCGTACCCGCTCGATCACCTTCCGCCGGACCTCCTCCTCAGAGCGGCGAATCTCGTCGTGGGTCCGGAGATCCTCGGGGGTGGCGCGCCGGAGCACGGGCTTGAGCGGGGCGGCCTCGTTGGTCGCCTCGCCGCCGACGGCGCAGCCGGAGCATCCCGAGCCGCACTTCTTGCTGGCGATATCGCCGACCGCCGTCACCCGGCCGAGGTCGCGGCCGCGCTCCGCTTCCACCACGACCGGCTGTCCGACCCGGAGCGGCGTGGCCGCCTCGTCCCAGAGGAAGTACGCCTTTCGGGTTCCCTTGAACCGGACTTCGACGGTCTGGCTCACTCAGGCCTCGGAATACGCGCCCATCGACGCGTACTTCTCGGCCCGCCGGCGAACCAGCTTTTCCGGCCGGATCTTCCGCAGCTCGCTGGTGTACCGGATCAGCGCCTCCCTCAGCGCCTCCCCGGTGGCGTCGGGATCGATGTGCGCCCCGCCGACCGGCTCCATCACGATCTCGTCGATCACCTTGAGCTGGAGCAGATCGCTCGCCGTGAGCTTCAGCGCTTCCGCCGCGCGCTCCCGCTGGCTCGCGTCCTTCCACAGGATCGCGGCGCACCCCTCGGGCGAAATGACCGAGTAGACCGAGTTCTCCAGCATCAGGATCCGGTCGGCCACCCCGAGGGCGAGCGCGCCGCCCGAGCCGCCCTCGCCGATCACGACGGCGATCGTCGGCGTGGGGAGCGCCGCCATCTCCAGGATGTTGCGCGCCAGCGCCTCGGACTGTCCCCGCTCCTCGGCGCCGAGCCCGGGGTAGGCGCCCGGCGTGTCGATCAGCGTGATGACCGGGGCGTTGAACTTGGCCGCGAGCTTCATCATCCGGAGCGCCTTCCGGTACCCCTCGGGGTGGGGCATGCCGAAGTTGCGTTTGAGGTTCTCCTTGGTGTCCCGGCCCTTCTGGTGCCCGATCACCATGACCGATACCCCACCGAGGCGGGCCCAGCCGCCCACGATGGCGGGGTCGTCGAGGTAGAGGCGGTCGCCATGGAGTTCGATGAAGTCGGTGAAGATGGTGCTGAGATAGTCGAGCGTGTAGGGACGGCGGGGGTGGCGGGCGACCATGACCCGCTGGATAGGTGTGAGGTTGCGATAGATCTCGGCCCGAAGCGATTCCAGCTTGGCCTGAAGACCCTCCAGCTCCCCCTCGATGTCGATCTGCCGCTCGGTGCCGATCCGCTTCAGGTCCTCGATCTGCCGCTCCAGCTCGAGCAGCGGCTTCTCGAACTCCAGCGTGTAGGCTGAGGCCATCGGGGTCACCCCGCCTTGACGTAGTGAACGGAATCGGCGCCTAGGAGATCGCGCAGGGCCCGCAGGAGGTCTTCCTCCGCCGCGACGCGGACACGACGCGACCGGAGCCGGACCGCCTCTCCGTTCCCATCGCTCCACTCAATATAGAGCGGGGTGGGCCCCGGATGGGCCGAGCAGAGGGCGGCCGCCGCCTGGAGGGCCTCGGCCGGGGGGGCGGTTGGCGCCCGCCAGCGGAGGCTCAACGCCAGCGCCCCGGAGGACTTGAGCTCCTCGAGCGGCCGGGCGGACTCGACCACGAACGGCGCGTGGTCCTCGCCCCGGTCCCGGTCGCTGTAGCCACCGAGCAGGAGCAGCGCGGCGTCCGACACGATCGTCTGATTGAGCTTGGCCCAGGTATCGGGGAAGACGATGGCCTCCGCGGTGCCGTGGAAGTCCTCCAGCACCAGCCGGGCGTACTCCTTTCCGGTTTTCTTGGAGATCTGCCGCTTCACCCCGGTGACCACCGCGGCCACGCTGACCTGGTGCTCGCTCCACTCGTCCAGGGTAGCGGTGGTTCTGGTGCCGAAGAGCTCGACCTCGTCTCGAAACCGCTCCAGCGGGTGGCCCGAGATGAAGAACCCGATCACTTCCTTCTCCTTGGCCAGCCGCTCGGCCTCGGACCAGGCCGGGATGTCGGGAAGCCCCTGGCGCCGGTGCCGCGGCGCCGTGGCCTCGCCGAACAGCGAGGCCTGGCCCGCCTCGCGCTCTTGCTGGAGCAGTTGGGCCTCGCCCAGCACCGATTCCAGCGCCTCGATGAGCTGCTTCCGATGGCCGTCCAGCCCGTCGCACGCGCCGGCCGCCACCAGCGACTCGAGCACGCGCTTGTTGCAGAGCCGGAGATCGATCCGCTGGACCAGGTCGGCCAGGGTGGTGAACGGTCCGGCGGGCCGGCCCTCGATGATCGACGCGATCGCCCCCTCGCCCACGTTGCGCACCGCGCCCAGGCCGAAGCGGATGCGACGGTCCCCGACCACGGTGAACTTGAACCCCGACTCGATCACGTCGGGGGGCAGGATCTCGAGCCCCAGCTCGCGCGCCTCGTTGATGTACTGCACCACCTTGTCGGTGTTGCCGATCTCCGACGAGAGCAGCGCCGCCATGAACTCGGCCGGGTAGTGGGCCTTGAGCCACGCCGTCTGGAAGCTCAGGATCGAGTAGGCCACCGAGTGCGACTTGTTGAAGCCGTAGCGCCCGAAGGTCTCGATCTGGGCCGCCAGGTCGTCCACCATCCGCTTGGGGTGCCCCAGGGCCATCGCCCGCTCGCAGAATTTGCCGAGCTCCTTCTTGATCAGCTCCGCGTCCTTCTTGCCCACCGCCTTCCGGAGCACGTCGGCTTCCGCCAGGCTGAACCCGGCGAGCACGTTGGCGATCCGCATCACCTGTTCCTGATAGGTGATGACGCCGTAGGTCGGCTCCAGGATTTCCTGGAGCGACGGGTGGGGATAGCTGACCTTCTCCTGGCCCAGCTTCCGCCGGATGAACACAGTGTGCATGCCGGCGTCGAGCGGGCCCGGACGGAGCAAGGCGTTGGAGGCGACCAGGTCGTCGAACCGGTCGCAGCGCATCGCCCGGAGCGTCTCGGTGGCGAGGGGAGACTCGAACTGGAAGACGCCGGCGGTGCGCCCGCTCCTGAGCAGCTCGTACACCCCGGGCTCGTCCAGGTCGAGGGTGCTCATGTCGGGCCGCACGCCGTGACGCTCCGCCACCATGTTCACCGCGTCGTGGATCACCGTCAGGGTCTTGAGGCCGAGCATGTCCATCTTGAGCATGCCGACCTTCTCGAGGGCGCCCATCTCGTACTGGGTGATGATCGCCTCTTCGCCGTCGGCCCCGGCGCCCGCGCCCTTGGTGGGCGCGGTGCACACCGGCACGTACTCCGAGAGGGGCCCCGGCGCGATCACCACGCCGGCCGCGTGCACCGACATGTGGCGGGAGATCCCCTCGATCCGCGAGCTCAGGCTCACCAGCCGCTGGTAGACCGGGTTTCCCTTCACCAGCTCCCGCATCTCGTCGACCTTCTGGACCGCCTCGGGAATGGTGAGGCTGTACGCGGGTCCGGAGGGGATGAGCTTGGTGATCTTGTCGGCCTCACCGGGCGGGATGCGCAGCACCCGGGCTACGTCTTTCACCGCCGCGCGCGCCTTCATGGTCCCGAAGGTGACGATCTGCCCCACGCTGGCCCGGCCATAGCGCTCGCGGACGTAGTCGATCACCTCGCCCCGCCGCTCGAAGCAGAAGTCCACGTCGATGTCCGGCATCGACACCCGCTCGGGGTTGAGGAAGCGCTCGAAGAGGAGGTCGAACTTGAGCGGGCAGACGTCGGTGATGCCCAACGAGTAGGCCACGATGGAGCCGGCCGCCGACCCGCGCCCGGGGCCCACCGGGATCCCCCGCTCGCGCGCGGCGGCGATGAAGTCCTGGACGATGAGGAAGTACCCGGCGTAGCCGGCCGTGTTGATGACCCGGAGCTCGTACTCCAGCCGCTCGGCGACCGGGGCCGGCAACGGTGTCCCGTAGCGCCGCGCCGCCCCGTGCCGGGCCAGGTCCTCCAGCAACGCCTCGTCGGAGGCGTATTCGGCGGGGCGGGGGAAGCTGGGGAGGAAGTAGCGCTTCTCGAAGTCGAACTCGCAGGCGTCCGCCACCGTCACGGTGTTGGCCAGCACCTCCGCGTGCTCCGGGAAGAGCGCCCGCATCTCCTGCTCGGACTTGACGTACGATTCCTCGCCGCGGAAGCGGAAACGCTTGGGGTCGTCCAGGTCACTGCCGGTGCCGATGGCGAGCAGCACGTCGTGCGCCTCGGCGTCCTCCCGCCGGAGGTAGTGGGCATCGTTGGTGGCCACCACACCGAGGCCCAGCTCCTGGCCCAGACGCAGCATCCCCTCGGTGACGATTCGCTCCTCGGGGATGCCGTGGTGCTGGACCTCGAGCCAGAACCCGTCCCGCCCGAACACCCGGGCGAACCACTCGGCGCTCTGCTTGGCCTCCTCGAACTTGCCCTGGCGGAGATGGTGAGCCACCTCGCCCGACAGACACGCCGCGAGACAGATGATGCCCTCGGAGTGCTGCTTGAGCGCCTCCTTGTCGATCCGCGGGCGGCGGTAAAATCCCTCGGTGTACCCGATCGAGGTGAGCCGCACCAGGTTGCGGTAGCCCGCGCGGTTCTTGGCGAGGAGGACGAGGTGGCTGTACGCGGCGGGGGCCCAACTGGGCTTCTCCCGGGCCTGGCGCGGGCCGTAGGCCAGGTAGGCCTCGAAGCCCAGGATCGGGCGGAGCTGCTGCGCCTTGGCCTGCTCGTAGAACGACCAGGCCGCGTGCATGTTGCCGTGATCGGTGACGGCCAGGCTGTCCATGCCCAGCTTCTTCACGTGCGCGACGAGCTCGGGGATCCGGTTGGCCCCGTCGAGCAAGGAGTATTCGCTGTGGGTGTGGAGATGGACGAAGCCCATGCCTACCGACTGCGGTGCTCCAGCTCCTTCCAGACGGCGTCCAGCGGGACACCGCGAGCTCGTAGCAGCACCAGAAGATGATAGAGGAGGTCGGCCGCCTCGGACGCGAGACGCTCGTCATCCTCCGAATTCGCCGCGACCACCACCTCGACCGCTTCCTCACCCACCTTCTGGGAGATCTTGGGCACCCCAACGTCGAGGAGCTGCGCCGTGTAGGAGCCTTGGGGCCGCTCCTCGGCCCGCCCCGCGATGGTGGCCGCCAGACGGGTCAGGAGATGGCCGCCGGGATCCTCCCCGGCGCCGGCCAGCCCCGCCGAGTCGACGGCGGTCGAGAAGCAGGTGCGGGTACCGGTGTGGCAGGCGGGGCCGGTCTGCTCGACCCGGTAGAGCACCGCGTCGCCGTCGCAGTCGATCCGGATCTCCCGGACCTGCTGCACGTGACCCGAGGTCTCACCCTTCCGCCAGAGCGCCGCGCGGGATCGGCTGTAGTAGTGCGCCTGCCCGGTGCTGGCCGACCGTTCCAGCGCCTCGCGGTTGGCGAACGCCAGCATCAGGACGTCGCCGGAGCGGCTCTCCTGCGCCACCACGGGCACCAGACCATCGGCCCCGAATCTGACCGCCGACAGCCAGCTGTTCTCGGACACCGGAAAGAAGGTACCGGGAGCTCTGGCGATTGTCAAAAGCCCTTGGGATTCCTTATCTTGCTGGCGTTCTATCACCCATCCGCCGGCATGGAGCACACCCACGTGAACCGGTCCACCAGTTTGCTCGGCCCGCTGTGTTGCGGTCTGATCGCCTCCGGATGTGGCAGCGGCTCCGAGCCGAATCCCGGGGGGCTGGACTGTTCGGCGGTCCAGCCGAGCACCCTGGTGGCGGGCGCCCACACGGTCATCGATGCCAAGACCGCCTGCGTCCGGCTTCCAGCGGCCAGCTCGCAAGGCGCGGAATACCTCTACGTCGCCCTGGCCACCGAGGGACGGGTGACCGCCGACGGGATCTCGGCAGCCTACCATCTGCACGGAAGCACGCCCGGGCTGGCGGCAGTCGCGCCGATGACTCGCGCCTTCTCCCGCGCCGCCCGGAGCCCCAGTTCGGCTGCCGCTTTCCACGCCCGGCTGCGGGCGCGGGAGCGGGAGCTCTCGCAGTCGCCGGGGGCTGGGCTGTTCGACCAGAGCCGGACGACCGCCAAAGCTGCGATACCCCCGATGGTCGGCGACAAGCGGACGTTCAACGTCTGCGCGACCGCGCAATGCGACAGCTTCGTCGTGAGCAGTGCGACAGCGAAGGTCGTGGGGCAGCGGGTGGCCATCTTCCTGGATGACACGGTACCTGCGGGCGGCTACACTCCGACCGATCTCACCACCGTGGGGCAGCTCTTCGACGACCATCTCTACCCCATCGACACCACCGCGTTCGGCCACGAGTCCGACATCGACAACAACGGGAGAGTCGTCGTCTTGCTCACTCCCCGCGTGAACCAGCTGAGCCCGAATTGCAACGTGGACGGGAGCGTCATCCTGGGGTATTTCTTCGGGCTCGACCTGCTGCCCACCCAGCCCAACACGAACGGGGGAGAGGTCTTCTACGGGCTGGTGCCGGACCCCAACAATCCCGCCTGCAACATTTCCAAGTCGTTCGCGACCGACAATCTGGCTCCGGTCTTCATTCACGAGTTCCAGCACATGATCAGCTTCGGCCAGCACGTGGTGACGCGCCACGGAGGTGCGGAAGTCACCTGGCTGAACGAAGGCCTGTCGCACTTCGCCGAGGAGCTGGGCGGCCGTCAGGTGCCTGACGCGAGTTGTCCCGACTTCAGCTCATGCGCCAATGAGTTCATCGGCAACGGCGACCTCTCGAACGCGTTCGGCTATCTCGCCGATCCGGAGAGCTTCTTTCTGATCGAGCCGGGGAATTCTCAGGGGACATTGGAGGAACGTGGGGCCAACTGGCTCTTCGTGCGCTGGCTGGCCGATCACTTCGCGACGGACAGCATTCTGGGCACCGACTTCACCCGTCGCCTAGAGGCCACCACGTTGCTGGGCAGCGAAAACGTCGCCAGCCAGACCGGAGTCGACTTCTCCACCCTGGTGACCGAGTGGCAGATGGCCAACTACCTCGATGACCTCCCCGGTTTCTCCGACCCCAGCGGACGCCTGCGCTACAAGAGTTGGAACTTCCGGGCGCTCGCGGCGGCGAACTCGCTGGCGTACCCTCTGATTCCCGACAGTACCACTACGGGCAGCTACGACCGCACCGGCGTTCTCCGGGCGGGGTCCGGTGTCCACGTTCGGATCATCCAGCCAGCGTCGTCAGGCGGCGTGAACTTCGTGCTGACCGGCTCCGACACCACGATGGCCGTACCGGATTCGGTGGCGCCTCGCACCGGGCTCGTCCGGATTCGGTGAAGCGGGTGATCTTCCTCGTGGTCGTCGCGGCGCTGTTCGCCGGGTACGGCACCGCGTATCTCGCCAGCGACGACGTCCGCTACCTGACGCGCGCCGGAGTCGAGGAGACCCGGATCCTTGAGGCGCGCCGGCCGATCACGACCCTGGTGGCCGATCCGCGCACCGACCCCGCGCTGCGCGGGGCCCTGGGCCTGGTGCTGGAATCCCGGGACTACGCCGCCCGCCTCGGCCTCAACGCCAAGGAGACCTACACCACCTACGCCGACGTGGGACGCGACACCCTCCTGCTGGTGCTTCAGGCAGCGGCCAGGGACTGCATCTGCCCCTATACCTGGCACTATCCCATCGTCGGCCGGATTCCCTACAAGGGATTCTTCGATGCCCAGGCGGCGCGTCGCGCCGCCGACCGGCTCGCCACCGACGGCTACGACGTCTACCTCCGACCCTCCTCGGCCTTTTCCACCCTGGGGTGGTTCAACGATCCGCTGCTCTCGACCGCCGTGGCCGGCTCCGACTCGGTCGAGCTGGCGGCGCTGGTGTTCCACGAGATCGCCCACAACACCCTGTACGTGAAGAGTGCCACCCCGTTCAACGAGAGCTACGCGCAGTTCGTCGGCTACCATTCGGCCCAGAGATTCTTTGCCGAGCGCGGCGACACCCTCAGGGCACGCCAGGCCGCCGACCGGTGGCGCGACGAGATGGTGCTGGGGGAGTTCTACGCCGAGCTGGTGGGCCGCCTGCAGGCGCTGTACGCGCAGCACCCCGACTCCACTGCGCTGGAGGATGGGCGGGCCGCCGCGGCAGCCTGGGCCCGGGCTCAGTTGGAGGGACCGGTGGCCGCGCGGCTCCGCACCATCCGCATCGGCCGGCTGGCCGACCGCCCGATCAACAATGCACGCCTGATCGGCGCGCGAATCTACCGCACCCGCCTCGACCTGTTCGACCGCTGGTATGACGAGCACGGCCAGGACATCCGGCGCAGCGTCGCGAGTCTCGGCCGACTGATGGAAGGGGTCGAGGGGGATAGCGCCTACGCGCGCCTGGAGCGGGCCGTCTCGGATTCGACGCCACCCCGTCGGTGAGACAGGTGACTCGGTCCACTCGCGCGGCCGGCCGTGGCGTGTAGCTTTCCCTGCGGTCAGAGTCACTGTTCCTCCTGCTCGAGGCCGCGCCGATGGACACCGCCTTCGTCACCCGCGAGCAGGACCGCCTGCTCCGGGAGCTGATCGACTTCCTCTCCATTCCCAGCGTGAGCGCTCTCCCCGCGCACGCCTCCGACTGTCGTCGCGCCGCCGAGTGGCTGCGCGACGAGCTGCTCCGGCTGGGCTGTCCCACCGTCGAGGTGATCGAGGGGAACGGACATCCGGTGGTGTGGGCGGAAAGCCCCCAGGTACCCGGGCGGCCCACCCTGCTGGTCTACGGCCATTACGACGTGCAGCCCCCGGACCCGCTGGACGAATGGACCTCTCCGCCGTTCGAGCCCGCCATTCGTGACGGCCGCCTCTACGCTCGCGGCGCCGCCGACGACAAGGGACAGGTCTTCTGTCTGCTCAAGGCGTACGAATCGGTGCTCGACGCCGGCGGACAGCTGCCGCTCAACGTCCACTTCATCTTCGAGGGGGAAGAGGAGTGCGGCGGGCAGGTGATCGTGGACCTGCTCACCGCCGAGCCGGCCCGGACTCAGGCCGATGCCGCGCTGGTGTGCGACATGTCGTACTACGCTCCGGGCGTGCCCGCCGTCTACACCGCCCTGCGCGGCCTATGCTACGCCGAGATCTCGGTGCGCACGCTGGGCCGGGATCTCCACTCCGGCAGCTACGGCGGGGTGGCGCCGAACGCCATCGAGACGCTGGTCCGCATCCTGGCGCAGCTCAAGACCGCCGACGGCGAGATCCAGATCCCCAAGATTTACAAGGCCGTGGAGCCCCCGACCAAGGGGGAGGTGAGGTCCTGGAGAAAGCTGCCGTTCGACAAGCAGGCGTTTCTGCGGGAGGAGGTCACCGCTCGCGCGCTGACCGGATTGAAGAAGCACTCGGTCTTCGAGCGGGTCTGGGCACTGCC
>JBBSHB010000049.1:0-19003 GCA_038253515.1 Gemmatimonadales bacterium
CGCGGGTTCACCGTCTTGAGGTCGTGGATCAGCTGGGCCAGATCCTCGATCGAGTAGATGTCGTGGTGTGGCGGCGGCGAGATCAACTGGATTCCCGGCACCGCGTGGCGCAAACGGGCGATGAGATCGGTCACCTTATGCGCCGGCAACTGGCCGCCTTCGCCGGGCTTGGCCCCCTGCACGATCTTGATCTCCAGCTCCTCCGCCCGCGTCAGGTACTCGGTGGTGACCCCGAACCGGGCGGACGCCACCTGCTTGATGCGGTTGTCGGCCCGGTCGCCGTTGCCGAGACCGTGGTAGTGCTGCGGATCCTCGCCACCCTCGCCGGAGTTGGAGCGCGCACCCATCCGGTTCATCGCGATCGAGAGCGTCGCGTGCGCCTCGGGCGAGAGCGCGCCCAGTGACATCGCCGACGAGATGAAGCGCCGGCGGATCTCCTCCGCGGGCTCCACCTCCGCCAGCGGCACCGGGACGCCCTCGCGAACCGCGAGGAGGTCGCGCGGGCCGGCCGGACGGCGGGCCCCGTTCTTCACCAGAAACCCGCCGTACGCGTCCTGGCCGTTGGCCTTGACCGCCTGCTGCAGGGCCACCACGATCGGCGGTGCCCATCCGTGATCCTCGCCGTCCTTCCGGAAGCGCACCCGCCCGTGATCCGGCAACGAGATGCCCCCATCCTCCCCGTCGGGATAGGCGGCGCGATGACGGGTGAGGACGTCCTCCGCGATCTCCTCGAAGCCGATGCCGCCGATCGGCGATGCCGTCCCGGAGAAGCAGGTGGAGATGACCTCGTGCCCCAGCCCCAGCACCTCGAAGATCTGCGCGCCGCAGTAGGACGAGAGCGTCGAGATGCCCATCTTCGAGAGAATCTTGAGCAGGCCCTTCTCGGCGGCGGAGCGGAACTGGGCCCGCCCTTCGGCCGGCGTCGGCCGCGGGGCGGCGTCCGCCTCCTTCTCGCGGCGGGAGCGGTCCCGCCCCTCGCCGTACAGCCCGTCGATCGTCGCGAGCGCGAGCCACGGGTGGACCGCCTCCGCGCCGTATCCGATGAGCGTGGCGAAGTGGTGGATGTCGAAGGCGTCTCCTGTCTCGGCCACCAGTCCGACCCGGGCGCGGAGCCCGGTGTGCACCAGGTGCTGGCGGACGGCGCCAACCGCCAGGAGCATCGGGATCGGAGCGCGGCGCTCGTCCGCGGCGCGGTCGCTGATCACTAGAATGCTGGCGCCGCGCCGGACCGCCCGCTCGGCCGCCCGCCGGAGGGCGGTCAGCGACGGCCGAAGACCATCCACTCCCCTGGACGAGTCCCACACCGCGTCGATGGTCACGGTCGAAAATCCGGCCACGTTGCGGAGTGCGGCCATCTCGTCGGCGACCAGGATGGGGTGCTCCAGACGGAGCATCCGCGCGTAGCTGGGACGCTCCAGCAGCGGGGACCCCCGCCGGCCGAGGTGCATGCGGAGCGACATCACCATCGCTTCGCGGAGCGAGTCGATCGGTGGATTGGTCACCTGGGCGAAACGCTGCCGGAAGTAGGCGTACAGGCTCTGGGGCACCGCGGAGAGAGGCGGGATCGGCGTATCGTCGCCCATGCTCCACACCGGGTCGTTGCCGGAGCTTCCCATCGGCTCGAGCACCAGTCGCAGGTCCTCCGAGCCGTAGCCGAACACGCGCTGGTCCTGGACCAGGGCGTCGCCGGCGGGGACCGGAGGGATGCGGGCGGGATCGGGCACCAGCGTCGCCATGTAGCGGGCCACCCAGCGCGCATAGGGCCGCCGTGCCGCCACCTCACGCTTGGCGTCGGGATTGCGGATGACCTGTCCGCGCCGGGTGTCCACCACCAGCACCTCGCCCGGCCCCACCTTGCCGCACTCCACCACCTCCCGCGGGTCGAGATCCACCACGCCCACTTCGGATCCCGACACCACCAGACCGTCCCGCCGCACCTTGTAGCGCGAAGGACGCAGCCCGTTCCGGTCCACCGAGGCGCCGACCAGCACGCCGTCGGTGAACGCGATGGCCGCGGGGCCGTCCCACGGTTCCAGCACGCACTGGTGGTATTCGTAGAACGCTTTCACCCCCGGATCGACGTCGGAATACTTCTCATACGCCTGGGGCACCATCATCATCGACGTGTGCACCACGTCGCGGCCGGAGCGCACCAGCAGCTCCATGGCATTGTCCAGGCTGGCCGAGTCGCTGCCTTCGCGCCAGATGACCTCTCGCAGCCGCTCGATCTTCTCGCCCCAGACCGGCGACGCGAGCATCGGCTGGCGCATGGTCATCGCGTTCCGGTTTCCCCACAGCGTGTTGATCTCGCCGTTGTGGGCCAGCAACCGGAATGGCTGCGCCAGGGGCCAGCTCGGTAGCGTATTGGTGGAGTAGCGCTGATGGAAGATCGCGATGGCGCTCTCGTATTCCGGGTAGCGGAAGTCGGTGTAGAAGGCGGGAAGCTGGGTCCCGGTGAGGAGTGCCTTGTAGACGATGGTGCGGCAGGAGAGGGAGCAGACGTAGAAGTCGGGCAAATGTCGCTCGGACGCCCGTCGCTCCATCTCTCGTCGTGCCAGATAGAGCGCGCGCTCCCACGCCTCCTCGTCTCCCGCCAGGGCGGGCCGGCCCACCAGGACCTGGCGGATCACGGGACAGGACGCCTTGGCCGTGGGCCCCAGTGCCTCCGGGTTGCTGGGCACGTCGCGCCAGCCGAGAAAGGGGATCCCGTCGCCGGCCAGCACGGCCTCGATCAGGGCGACGGATTCGCCCAGCGCCTGCGGCTCCCGCGGCAGGAAGAACGCGCCGACCCCGAACGGCAGGCCGGGCTGCAGGTGCAGTCCCAGCCGGTAGGCATCGCGGTAGAAGAGGCGGTGGGGAATCTGGGTGAGGAGTCCTGCGCCGTCCCCCGAGTTGTCGGTGGAGGCGGCCCCCCGATGGGCCACCCGCGCCACCGCCTCCAGCGCCATGCGGAGCACCTCGTGCGACCGGGTCCCGCTGGCCTGGGCGACGAAGCCGACGCCGCAGGCGTCACGCTCCCGCGCAGGGTCGAGCGCCCCCTTCGGGTCGGACGCCACGTGGCGTTGATCGTGCTGACGGGAACCGGCCGGGTGGATCCGCTGCCCAGTGGCGGCCATGGTACCTCCTGCGGGTGGATGCCTCGTCGGCCGGAGAGGCCGAGGCGAAACAAAAAAAGGCCCGCTCCATCTGGGAGCGGGCCGGGGACTGCGCGCGTGGCGCCAGCTACCCGGTCGCTCCCGTGGAGCGGACGAGATTGAGCAGGACGGTGGCCGGGGCGTTGCGCGTGGACAGCATGGATTGAATTATTATGCACGCCGGTGCATTCGTCAAGCGCGCGCCGGCCTCTTGACAGGCGGCCCCGGCCTGCGTTAGCCTCTCAGGACGTCGCCGGCGCAATGCGCTGGCATCCACACTCCACGTCGCCAGGCCGACATGCTGCTCAGCACCGGGCTCATCGTCCTCCTTCTCAGCATCCTGCTTACCGGACTCATCGGTGAGCGAGGGCTGCGCGGCGTGCCGACATGAGTAGCGTGAGACAGTAGCAGCGTCTCCACCGAATCTCCCAGGCGCCGCGACCCGACAGGCTCGCGGCGCCTTCGCATTCACCCCTATCTCGAGCAGGAAAGCGCGTATGGCCACCAAGGACGTCGTGATCTTCGATACCACCCTGCGCGATGGCGAGCAGGCCCCCGGCAACAGCCTGTCCCCGGAGGAGAAGCTCCGACTGGCCCGCCAGCTCGACGCGCTCGGCGTGGACGTCATGGAGGCCGGGTTTCCCGCGGCGTCGGAGGGGGACTGTCGCGGCGTGCGGGAGATCGCCACGGAGTTGCGCCGGCCGGTCATCGCCGCGCTGGCGCGCTGTCACGATCGGGACATCGAGCTGGCCGGCGAGGCGATCCGGCCGGCCGCGCAAGGGCGGCTGCACGTGTTCATCTCCACCTCCGACCTCCACATCAGGGAAAAGCTCAAGACCACCCGCGAGGAGGTGCTCGACCGCGCCCGGGCCGCCATCCGCCAGGCGCGGAACTACACCGACGATGTCGAGTTCTCCGCCGAGGACGCCAGCCGCACCGATCCGGAGTTCCTCTGCCGGGTGGTGGAGGCGGCGATCGCGGAGGGCGCCCGCACGGTGAACCTGCCGGATACCGTGGGGTATGCGCTGCCCGCCGAATACGCCGCCATGTTCCGCGACGTCCTGGCGCGGGTTCCCGGGGCCGACCGCGTGGTGTTGAGCGCCCACTGCCATGACGATCTCGGCCTCGCGGTCGCCAACAGCCTGGCCGCGATCGAGGCCGGGGCGGGGCAGGTCGAGTGCACCGTGAACGGTATCGGCGAGCGCGCCGGGAACGCCGCGCTGGAGGAGATCGTCATGACCAGCCACGTGCGAGGACAGACGGTGACCTTCCGCTGCAACGTGGAGACCCGCGAGATCTACCGCACCAGCCAGCTCCTCTCCTACCTCACCGGCGCGTTTCCCCAGTCCAACAAGGCGATCGTCGGCCGCAACGCGTTCGCCCACGAGGCGGGCATCCATCAGCACGGGATGCTGCAGAACGGGCTCACCTACGAGATCATCCGTCCCGAGATGGTGGGGATTCCCCGCTCCACGCTGGTGCTGGGGAAACATTCGGGGCGCCATGCGCTGGAGCGCCGGTTCCGGGATCTGGGGTACGACCTGACCGAAACCCAGCTCGCCGAGGTCTACCGCCAGTTCATCCACCTGGCCGACCGGAAGCGCGAGATCCTCGACGAGGACCTGCTGGCGCTGGTGCACGAGAGCTTCCACGATGCCCCGGAGGAATACCAGCTCAGCCATCTCAGGGTGGTGTGCGGCAGCATCAGCCCCACCGCCGAGGTGCGGATGACCGGGCCCTGGGCCGGCGAGCGTTCGGCCCGGGGCACCGGCGACGGGCCGATCTCCGCCGCGTTCACCGCGATCAGCGAGATCCTCGGTCACCAGATCGAGGTGATGAGCCTGTCGCTCCGCTCGCTCACGCCGGGGCGGGACAGCGTCGGGCAGGTCTTCCTCCAGGCCAACGTCGACGGGAAGTCGCTGTCGGGGAACGGCGCGTCCACCGACATCGTGGAGGCGAGCGCGCGGGCGCTGGTGCACGCGCTCAACAAGGCCTACCACGCCGACCGGCTGGAGGCCACGTCGCTCAACTCGATCTATCTCTGGGGTGTGTGATGGGTGAGCTCCTGACCGGCTCCCAGATCCTCTGCCGGGCGCTGCTGGAGGCGAAGGTGGACCTTCTCTTCGGCTATCCCGGCGGGGCGATCATGCCGTTCTACCACGCGCTCCCGGAGTTCCCGGGGCTCCGGCACGTGCTGGTGCGGCACGAGCAGGCGGCGGCCCATGCCGCCGACGGCTATGCCCGCTCCAGTGGTCGGGTCGGCGTCTGTGTCGCCACCTCGGGCCCCGGCGCCACCAACCTAGTGACCGGACTCGCCACGGCGCACATGGACAACACGCCCGTGGTGGCGATCACCGGCCAGGTGCCCCGGGCGATGATCGGGCGGGACGCCTTCCAGGAGACCGACATCATCGGCATCACCCAGCCGATCACCAAGCACAACCGGCTGGTCGAGGACGTCGAGGAGCTGGCCGACGCCGTGCGCGAGGCGTTCGCCGTGGCCCTCGAGGGGCGTCCCGGTCCGGTGCTGCTGGACGTCCCCAAGGACGTGCAGAATCAGAAAGCGGAGTGGACCAGCCCGCGGGCGGAGCGACCGAGAGCGATCCCCGCCCCGTTCGGCGTCGGCGACCGGGCCGCCGGCGTGCAGGAAGCGGCGAGACTCGTCGCCGAGGCTGAGCGCCCGCTCATCATGGCGGGACACGGCGTGATCCTGAGCGGGGCCTACGACGAGCTGAGGCGGCTGGCGGAGCGCGCCGGCATTCCCGTCATCACCACCCTGCTTGGCATCAGCGCCCTTCCCGAGTCGCACCCGCTGCACCTCGGGATGCCCGGCATGCACGGCGAGGTGCACGTCAACCGCGCCATCCAGCAGGCGGACCTCATCATCGGCCTGGGACTGCGATTCGACGACCGGGTGACCGGCAACCTCGCGGCGTTCGCCCGCGGGGCCAAGGTGATCCACGTCGAGCTGGACCCGTGCGAGATCGGCAAGAACGTGCCGGTGACCGTCGGCCTGGTGGGCGACGCCCGCGAGGTGCTGACGGAGCTGCTCGCCGCCGTGGCCCAGCGAGACTGCGAGGCATGGCGGGGCGAGATCGCCGCGCTCATGCGCCCCCGGGTGGAGAGCTTCCGCGGTGGCCTCTCGCCCGAGTCGATCCTCGGCGCCATCGACCAGGCGACCGACGGGCGCTGCACCATCGTCTCCGACGTCGGCCAGCACCAGATGTGGGTGGCGAAATTCTTCCCCTACCGCCGTCCCAACACGCACATCACCTCGGGCGGTCTCGGCACCATGGGATTCGCGGTCCCCGCGGCGATGGGCGTGGCGCTGGCCCGTCCGGACGAGCCGGTCTGGGCCATCTCGGGCGACGGCGGATTCCAGATGAACATGCAGGAGATCGCCACCATGGTGCAGGAACGCATCCCGGTGAAGATGGCGATCTTCAACAACGGCTACCTGGGAATGGTGCGGCAGTGGCAGCAGTTCTTTCACGGCCGGCGCTACTCGGCCACGCCGATCTGGAGCCCGGACTACGTCAAGCTCGCCGACGCGTACGGCATTCCCGGATGGCGGGTGGAGAGCGCGGCCCAGATGGACGAGGTGCTGCGGGCGGCGCTGGTCCAGCCGGGCCCCGCGCTGGTGGAGTTCCTCATCGAGCAGGAAGCCAACGTGTTCCCGATGGTTCCGCCGGGCGCGTCCCTCTCCGAAGCCATCGAATCGGCGGAGCCCACGGCGCCCGCGCCGCCCCCCGGCCCGAAGCTGGTCCGGGTATGACCGGCGGCCATGCGGTAACGGTCCTGCTGGAAGACCGGCTGATCACTTTCAACCGCGCCGTCGGGCTCATCCGCCGGCGCAATCTGCCTGTGCGGAGCATCGCCGTGGGACCCACGACGACCCCGGGCGTGTCGAGGCTCACCTTCATGATTCAATCCGACGAAGCGACGGCCATCCGGGCCGTGCAGCAGTTGCAGAAGGTGATCGGAGTGCGCGAGGCCGCCGCCTTCGCCACGCAGGACGGGGTGGCCCGCGAGCTGGCCCTGGTGAAAGTGCGCGCCGCGGCCGATCGGTACGCCGAGCTGCTCGACGTGGTGCAGCTCTACCATGCGTCGGTGATCGACGATACGCCCGACGCGGTGATCGTGGAGCTCACCGGATCGGAGGCGTTCGTGCTCTCCTGTATCCGGGCGCTCGAGCGCTTCGAGATTCTCGACGTCGCCCGCAGCGGCGCGATCGCCATCGAGGCGGGACTGACCGCGGAGCACCGCGTCCCCGCGAACCTCTAACGAGAGACGGAGTCATGACCACCCTTCCCGTGCGCGTGTACTACGACGCCGACGCCGACCGTGGGCGCCTGGCGGGCCGCACCTTCGCCATCATCGGCTATGGCAGCCAGGGCCACGCCCATGCCCTCAACCTTCGCGACAGCGGGGCCAAGGTTGTGGTGGGCCTCCGCAAGGGTGGCGCCTCCTGGCCGCGCGCGCAGGCCGCGGGGCTCGAGGTGCGGACGGTCGCCGAGGCCGCCGCCGCCGCGGACGTGATCATGATGCTGACGCCCGACCAGGACGGCCGCGCGGTCTACGAGAGCGGGGTGGCCGCGGGACTCCGGCCGGGCAAGACGCTGATGTTCGCCCACGGGTTCAATATCCACTTCGGTGAGATCGTGCCTCCAGCCGGCGTGGACGTCTCCATGGTGGCGCCCAAGTCTCCCGGGCACCTGGTCCGCAGCGAGTTCGAGGCCGGGCGGGGCGTCCCCGGGCTCGTGGCGGTGCATCAGGACGCGAGCGGCCAGGCGCTGGCGAACGCCCTGGCCTACGCCTCCGGCATCGGGTGTACCCGCGCCGGAGTGATCGAGACGTCCTTCCGCGAGGAGACCGAGACCGACCTCTTCGGCGAGCAGGCCGTGCTCTGCGGCGGCGTCACGGCGCTGGTCAAGGCCGGGTTCGAGACGCTCACCGCGGCGGGCTACCGGCCGGAGATGGCCTACTTCGAGTGCCTGCACGAGCTCAAGCTGATCGTCGACCTGATGTACCGCGGCGGCATGCAGTTCATGCGCTACTCCATCAGCGACACGGCCGAGTACGGGGACTACACCCGCGGCCCGCGGATCATTACCGAGGAGACCCGCGCCGCGATGCGGCGTATCCTGGAGGAGATTCAGAATGGCTCGTTCGCCCGCGAGTGGCTCGCCGAGAACCGGTCCGGCCGCGCCAACTTCGAGCGCCTCCGCCAGGCCGACCGCGATCACGAGATCGAACGGGTGGGTGCCCAGCTCCGCACCATGATGCCCTGGTCGGAGGAAGGCAAAGCCGCCCAGCGAACCGCCTCGACCGAGACCAAGGAGTCGGCCCCGGCGCCCAGCGGCCGAAAGCCGGCCCCGGTCACGTGACGCCCCGGACCCTGTTCGAAAAGGTCTGGGACGCTCACGTCGTCCACCAGGACGCGGGTGGGCCGGCGCTGCTCTACGTCGATCTCCACCTGGTGCACGAGGTGACCTCGCCCCAGGCCTTCGAGGGGCTCCGTCTGGCGGGCCGTCGGGTCCGCCGGCCCGAGCTCACCAAGGCCACCGTGGACCACAACGTCTCCACCGGGGATCGGCGGCTGCCCATCGCCGACCAGGTCTCCGCGCGGCAGCTCGACGCCCTGCTCGCGAACGCTCGGGAGTTCGGGGTGGAGTTGTTCGATCTAGCCTCCCCGGACCAGGGCATCGTGCACGTCATCGGTCCCGAGCTGGGACTCACCCAGCCGGGGATGATCATCGTGTGCGGCGACTCGCACACCTCCACCCACGGGGCGTTCGGCGCGCTGGCGTTCGGGATCGGCACCAGCGAGGTGGAGCACGTCCTGGCCACCCAATGCATCGTGCAGTCGCGTCCCCGCACGATGGAGATCCGCTTCGCCGGTATGCTCGCCCCCGGGGTCGGCGCCAAGGACCTCATCCTGGCGGTGATCCGCCGGATCGGGACCGCGGGCGCCACCGGCCACGTGATCGAGTACACCGGCGAGGCGATCCGGGCACTCTCGATGGAGGGCCGGATGACCGTCTGCAACATGTCGATCGAGGCCGGGGCACGCGCGGGCATGGTGGCGCCGGACGCGAAGACGCTGGCCTATCTGGCCGGGCGACCGCGAGCTCCGTCAGGGCCGGAGTGGAGCCGGTCGGTGGCGGCCTGGGGCGATCTCACGACCGACCCGGGAGCAGCGTTCGATCGGGAGATGACCCTCGACGCCGCCGCTGTCGGCCCCCAGGTGACCTGGGGCACGAGCCCCGGCATGACGGCCGAGATCACCGAGCTGGTGCCGGACCCGGCTGAGGCGCCGACCGATGCCGACCGGCAATCGTATCAGCGTGCCCTGGACTACATGGGCCTCCGCCCGGGAATGCCGCTGGAGGGACTCAAAGTCGACCGGGTCTTCGTGGGCTCCTGCACCAATGCCCGGATCGAAGACCTGCGGGAGGCCGCCAGCGTCGTCCGAGGCCGCAGGGTGGCGACCGGGGTGCGCGCGATGGTGGTGCCCGGCTCGCAGCAGGTCAAGGCGGCGGCGGAGCGCGAGGGGCTCGACCGGATCTTTACCGACGCCGGCTTCGAGTGGCGCAATCCAGGCTGCTCGATGTGTCTGGGGATGAACGAGGACATCCTCGGCCCGGGCGAGCGATGCGCGTCGACATCCAATCGAAATTTCGAAGGACGGCAGGGCAGGGGAGGCCGAACGCACCTGGTGAGTCCCGTCATGGCGGTCGCGGCGGCGGTGGAGGGCTGCCTGGTGGACGTCCGCGGGTATATTCGGCGCTAAATGGCGCGATATGCACGGCTGCGTCCTTGATATGCAGCATGCTAACGTGCTTTATCATGCTCACGTAAACTCCATTACTATAAGTAGTTTCAATCTTTACTTGAAGTTGTTTATGAGATCGCAGCAATTCTCTAACGCATATTTATCAAATTGACTATGCAGCCCTTCCAAAATCACACCGGACGCGTCGCCGCACTCCCGCGGGCCAACGTCGACACCGATCAGATCATCCCGAAACAGTTCCTCAAGCGGATCGAGCGGACCGGCTTCGGTCCCTGCCTGTTCTTCGACTGGCGATATCTCGCCGATGGCTCGCCCAACCCCGACTTCGAGCTCAACCAGCCGGCCGCCGCCGGCGCGACGATTCTGCTCGCGGGTGCCAACTTCGGCTGCGGATCTTCCAGAGAGCACGCCCCGTGGGCCCTCGCGGACTACGGCTTCCGGGTGATCGTCTCCCCGTCCTTCGCCGATATCTTCTACGGCAACTGTTGCCAGAACGGGTTGCTGCCGGTGGTGCTGGGCAAGGCCGATATGGACGAGCTCTTCCGCCGCTCGCGCGCCGCCCCCGGCGGCTACGAGCTCCGGGTGGATCTGCAGGAGCGTCGGATCGGGGATGGCGCGGGGTTCGAGGCGGTGTTCAGCATCGACGAGTACCGGCGGGAGATGCTGCTCAACGGGCTGGATGAGATCGGCAAGACGCTGTTGCAGGAGCCCCGGATCGCCGCGTTCGAGCGGGCCCGATCGGCGGCGCGGCAGGGAGCGACCCAATGAAGCGATACACCATCGCCGTGCTCCCGGGAGACGGGATCGGACCCGAAGTGACCGCCGAAGCCGTGAGGGTGCTCCGCGCCGCCGCGGAGTTGCATGGCTTCCGCGTCGACCTCGCCCAATATGCGGTCGGCGCCGCCGGAGTGGCGGAGGCCGATGACTCCCTGCCGCCTCGGACCCGCGCGGCGGTCACCCAGGCCGACGCGGTGCTGCTGGGCGCGGTCGGCCATCCTTCGCTGGCTGCCGCCGAGGGACGCCGGCGTCCCGAGGCCGGACTCCTCGCGCTCCGGAAGCTGCTCGGCACCTACGCCAATCTTCGCCCGATCACGATCCACCCGGCCCTGCGCCATGCCTCGCCGCTTCGGCCCGAGCGGCTCGAAGGAGTCGATCTGCTGATCGTGCGCGAGCTGCTGGGCGGGCTCTACTACGGGGAGCCCCGGAGCCTGGGGCCCGACGCCGCCGTGAACACCCTGCGGTACTCGGTGTCCGAGATCGAGCGGGTGGCCCGGGTGGCCTTCGAGGCGGCCCGCGGGAGGCGAAACCTGGTGACCTCGGTGGACAAGGCCAACGTGCTCGAGGTCTCGCAGTTGTGGCGGGAGACGGTCACCCGGCTGGGCGCGGCGGAGTACCCCGACGTCCAGCTGGAGCACCTCTACGTGGACTTCGCGGCGATGCGCCTGGTCGCCGATCCGGCGGCGTTCGACGTGCTGCTCACGGAGAATCTCTTCGGCGACATCCTGAGCGACGAGGGCGCGGTGCTGACCGGATCGCTGGGCCTCCTGCCCTCTGCCTCCATCGGCGACGGGCCGGGCTTGTTCGAGCCGGTGCATGGCTCGGCGCCCGACATCGCGGGCCGGGGAATCGCCAATCCGATCGGCGCCATCGCCTCCGTCGGGATGTTGCTGCGGTATGGCCTGGCGCTGCCGGAGGCGGCCGATGGGGTGGAGCGGGCGGTGGCCGGCGTGCTCGGCGGCGGGGCGAGGACGGCCGACATTGCTCGCCCGGGAGAGGCCACGGTCGGTACGGAAGAGATCGGGGCCGAGATCGCCCGTCTGGTGCTGACCGGGCGGGGGATGGAGCGGGCAGGGGCGCGGTAAGAGCGAGTTGCAGTTCCGTCGGCACTGGGGCTTGGGTTGTCATCCCGAGGGAGCGCAGCGACCGAGGGATCTTGCCGGGCCGAGTTCGACCCCCGGGGGAGGAGATCCCTCGTCGCTACGCTCCTCGGGATGACAGCGCGGCGCTCGGAACGACAGGGCGGCCCGCTACGGCCCCCCGCGGCGCTCCCACCGCCACAGCCACAACGCGCTCCACCCGGTGCCGAGGAGCAGGCCACCGATGGCATCGGTCGGGTAATGCACGCCGACGTACGCACGAGAGATCCCGATGGCGGCGGAGAGCAGGATGGCGGCCCCCAGAATGGCCCACCGGGAAGCCCTCCGCTGCCACGGCACGGCCCAGACGATCGCGCCGAGCCCGAAGACCAGCGGGCCCAGCATGCTGTGGCCCGAGGGGTAGGAGTACCAGCCCGCGCCGTGCATGAGGTAGGAAATGACGTGCGGCCGCGCCCGTCGCACCGCCAGCTTGGCCACTGCATAGAGGGCCCACCCGCTGAGCACGGCCACCGCATAGCCCCGTGCCTCGGCAACTCGCCGGCGGGAGACGAGGCCGTACAGCAGCAGGAGGACGAGCGGCACCTCCACTGCTCCGGACCCGACCGCACCCATGACCGTCATCCACCAGGTGAGCCAGGGACGCCGGTCCCGCGCGAGACTCAACATCACCTGCTG
Source organism: Gemmatimonadales bacterium (assembly GCA_038253515.1). Lineage (GTDB taxonomy): Bacteria > Gemmatimonadota > Gemmatimonadetes > Gemmatimonadales > GWC2-71-9 > CAVVWJ01. The sequence goes on from JBBSHB010000049.1 coordinate 12,483, forward strand.
GTCCCAGCCTTCCGTCCGGCCGGTCATCACCAATCCGGTGAGCCAGGCGAAGAGCACCAGGCACACCAAGGCGAGGCCGGCGTTGCCGAGCGCCTCCCGGGATCGCGGCCGGCCCGGCCGGCGCACCACGTCGGTGCTAGAGATCGGTCACCGCCCCAAGGCTCGCGCTGGAGACCTGCCGAGCGTACTTGTGGAGCACGCCCGCCGTGTACCGGGGGGCCGGGGGCTTCCACTTCTCACGCCGGCCCGCCATCTCGTCGGTGCAGACGTCGACCTCGAGCAGTCGCCGCTCGGCGTCGATGGTGATCAGATCCCCCTCCTCCAGCAGTGCGATGGCGCCGCCCACCGCCGCCTCGGGGGCGACGTGCCCGACGACCAGCCCGTAGGTGCCTCCCGAGAACCTGCCGTCGGTGATGAGGCCGACCGAGTCGCCCAGCCCCGCACCGATGATCGCGGAGGTGGGCGCCAGCATCTCGCGCATGCCGGGTCCGCCGCGCGGGCCCTCGTAGCGGATCACCAGCACGTCGCCGGGCCGGATCCGTCCCGCCAGAATCGCCTCGAGGCACGCCTCCTCCGAGTCGAACACCCGGGCCGGCCCGGTGATCTGGAGCGACGTCGCTCCCGCGATCTTGGCGACCGCGCCCTCGGTGGCCAGGTTGCCCCGGAGCACCGCGAGGTGGCCCTGGGCATACAGCGGCCGGGACCACGGGCGGATCACCTCCTGATCTCCTCGCGGCTCGTCCGGGACGTCGCGCAGCGTCTCGGCGATCGTCCTGCCGCTGATGGTGAGCGCCTCGCCGTGCAGCAGCCCGTGCGCGAGCAGCATCTTCATGACCTGGGGGACGCCGCCCGCGCGATGCAGATCGGTCGCCACGAAGCGGCCCGACGGCTTGAGGTCGCAGAGCACCGGCACCCGCGCGCGGACGGCCTCGAAGTCGTCCAGCGCGAGCGCCACGCCGGCCGAGTGGGCGATGGCGAGGAGGTGCAGGACGGCGTTGGTCGAGCCGCCCAGGGCCATGACCAGGGCGATCCCGTTCTCGATCGCCTGGCGAGTGAGGATCTGCCGCGGGAGGATCTGCCGGCGGACCGCCTCGACCAGGACCCGGCCGCTCTCCGCGGCGCTCTCCGCCTTCTCGTCGTCTTCCGCGGCCATGGTGGACGAGTACGGCAGGCTCATGCCCATCGCCTCGAACACCGAGGACATGGTGTTCGCGGTGAACATCCCTCCGCAGGAGCCCTTGCCGGGACAGGCATGGCGCTCGACCTCCAGCAGCTCGCGCTGGTCGATCTTCCCGGCGCTGAACTGCCCGACCGCCTCAAACGCGCTCACCACGGTGAGGTCGCGGCCGGCGAGGTGCCCCGGCTTGATGGTGCCGCCGTACACGAAGATCGCCGGGATGTTCATCCGGGCCATCGCCATCATCGCGCCGGGCATGTTCTTGTCGCACCCGCCGATGGCCACGACGCCGTCCATGCTCTCCGCGCCGCAGGCGGTCTCGATCGAATCGGCGATGACCTCGCGGGAGACGAGGGAGTACTTCATCCCTTCGGTGCCCATCGAGATGCCGTCGCTCACGGTGATGGTTCCGAAGACCTGGGGCATCGCCCCGGCGGCGCGGACCGCCGCCTCCGCCCGAAGGGCCAGCACATCCAGCCCCGCGTTGCAGGGGGTGATGGTGGAATACCCGTTGGCGATGCCGACGATCGGCTTGCCGAAATCGCCGTCGCCGAATCCGACCGCGCGGAGCATGGCCCGGTTGGGCGCACGCTGCACGCCCGCGGTCACGACATCGCTCCTCAGGCGCTGGGACATGGACCGGCTTCTCTACAGAGTGGATCCCGCGACTCCGGACTGGGGCGGGGGAGCCAGAAGTCTAATGAAGCTCGCGGAAATCGGTGACACCCCCCCCGACGGATTCACCACGGAAGCACGGAAGACACGGAAACGAGTCTAAGTGGTGAAACACCGATAATGTGGTTCTCCGTGTTCCCCCGTGTCTTCCGTGTTTCCGTGGTGAACTCCTGCACCGGAACCCGCCGCGATATGCCTGAAGCTGTGAACGGGGATGCCTCACCAGAGGTGCCCGAGAGGGGATAAGCCAAGGGCCCGTGAGGGACTCACGGACCCCTGAGTGCGACCGGTGGAGCGGCCGCCCCGCCGCTACGCGTCGTAGTACAGGAAGAACTCGTACGGGTGCGGCCGGAGGTTCACCGGCGCGATGTCCTTGGTGCGCTTCATCGAGATCCAGGTCTCCAGCACGTCCGGCGTGAACACCTCGCCCTCGAGCAGGAAGGCCTGATCCTGCTCCAGCGCGGCGATCGATTCGCCCAGGCTGCCCGGCACCTGCTTGATCAGGTTTTTCCGCTCGTCATGGATCTCATAGAGATCCTCGTCGATCGGCGCGGGCGGCTCCAGCTTGCGCTTGATCCCGTCGAGCCCGGCCATGAGCATCGCCGCGAAGGCGAGATAGGGGTTGGCGCTCGGATCCGGCGCCCGGAACTCGACCCGCTTGCTCTTGGGGTTGTCGGAGTACATCGGGATGCGGCAGATCGCCGAGCGGTTCCGGGCCGAGTACATCAGGTTGACCGGCGCCTCGAAGCCGGGCACCAACCGGCGATAGCTGTTGGTGGTGGGGGCGCAGAAGGCCAGGAGCGCGGGGGCGTGCGCGATGAGGCCGCCGATGTAGTGCCGCGCGGTCTCGGAGATGAGGGCGTAGCCGTTGGCGTCGAAGAACAGGGGCTGGTCGCCCTTCCAGAGGGACTGGTGGCAGTGCATGCCCGAGCCGTTGTCGCCGAACAGCGGCTTGGGCATGAAGGTGGCCGTGTACCCCAGCTTGTGACAGACGTTCTTCACGATGTACTTGTAGAGCATCATCCGGTCGGCGGTCTGCACCAGCGGGCCGAACCGGATGTCGATCTCCGCCTGTCCCGCCGTTCCCACCTCGTGGTGCTGCACCTCGACCGGCACGCCCGCCTCGATCAGCGCGAGCATGATCTTGGAGCGCACGTCCTGCAGCCGGTCGACCGGTGGCACCGGGAAGTAGCCTTCCTTGTGCCGGGGCCGATGGCCCAGGTTGGGAGTCCCGCCGTTGCGACCGGAGTTCCAGATCCCCTCCTCCGCGTCGATGTGGTAATACCCCTCGAAGGCATTCTGGTCGAATCGCACCGAGTTGAAGATGAAGAACTCGGCCTCCGGTCCCCAGTACGACGCGGTCGCGATGCCGGTGGTGCGGAGGTACTCCTCGGCCTTGAAGGCGATGAACCGCGGATCGCGGGAGTACGGCTCCAGGGTGACCGGATCGTAGATGTCGCAGGTGAGCGAGAGCGTCGGCACCTCGAGCACCGGATCCACGAACGCGGTGGAGACGTCGGGAAGCAGCAGCATGTCGCTTTCGTTGATCGCCTGGAAGCCGCGGATGGAGGAGCCGTCGAAGCCCAGCCCTTCGCGGATCATGTCCTCGTCCAGGGTGGCGGCCGGAATGGAGAAGTGCTGCCAGGTACCCGGGAGGTCACAGAACTTGACGTCGACCACCTGAAGCTTCCGCTGCTTGATGAGATCGAGGACCTGGCGGACCTCACTGCTCTGGGTGGTGCGACCGGGGGCTTTGGCTCGTGCGGTGGTGGCCATGGCGATCTCGCGCGGGTCAGGGTGAGGGTGGAGCGTGCCCTGCCTCTCGGTGGCCGGGCGACTCAGGGGGAGTATATGGGTGGGTCTCTCGGGTGTCAAGAGAAATCTGCACAGTGTGCAAATAATCACCGACAGCAAGTTCGTCAATGTGGCAAAACCTGCCCAAGTGTCGCGGCATTCAAGCAGATCGTGCGAGTTCCTGCAGTCACCAGAACTGACCACCCGGCGGCGCCAGGCCGCTGACGGTGCGAGGCGGCGCCCGCCGATGTTGATTACCCAGGGAGGCGTTGCGCTCACTGGTGGAGGCCCATGCCATTGCTGGTCTGCTCGTCCTGCCACGCGCCGTTGCCCGATGGGGTCGCGCACTGCGCCCGGTGTGGTCCCGGGAGCCTGGCGCTGCTCCGGAGCGAGGACCTGCCCCCGCGCGCCCCGTCGGTGCAGGGGGACGCGCGGGACCGGCTGGCGCGGGCGCTGGGCGCGCAGTACCGGGTGGTGCGGCTGATCGGACGCGGGGGCTTCGCGGAGGTGCACGAGGTGCTCGACCTCGAGCTCCAGCGACGCCTCGCGGTCAAGGTGCTCCGTCCCGACCTCCCCTGGACGCCGGCGATGCTCGCGCGCTTCAAGCAGGAGGCGCGCGCGATCGCCCGATTGAGCCATCCGCACACGCTGCCCATTCATTTCGTGCGAGAGGCCGAAGGGCTGGTGTTCTACGCCATGCCGTTCCTGGAGGGCCGTTCCCTGGCGGATCTGTTGCGGGTGGAGGGCCCGCTCTCGGTGGCGCGCACGCTGGCCATCGCGGGACCGATCCTGGAGACGCTGCACCACGCGCACCAGCACGGGCTGGTCCACCGGGACGTCAAGCCGGACAACATCCTGATCGAGCACGCCACCGGTCGGCCGCTGCTGGTCGATTTCGGCATCGTGAAGTACCTCGACGGCGCGGCCCACCACACCCAGACCGGCTTCATCGTCGGCACGCCGCTCTACATGAGTCCGGAGCAGGCGCTCGGGCGTCAGGACGTCGATGCCCGGTCGGATGTCTACGGGATGGGGGCGGTGCTGTTCCACATGCTGACCGGGGCGCCGCCGTTCGAGGGTGAGGACTCGCAGGAGATCGCGAGCCGCCACGTGAGCGAGCCGGTCCCGGTGAAGACCCTCTCGCGGAACCGCATCCCGCCATGGCTCTCCCGCATCGTGGTTCGGTCTCTCGCCAAGCGCCCCGAGGATCGTTATCCCACGGCTCACGCGCTGCTCGAGGCGCTGCGCGATGGCCAGGGGGCCGCCGCCAAGACCAGCACCGAGCCGCTCGCCGCCGCCGCTCCCGAGCCGCCTCGGCGGTCCCGTCGTCGCGGCGTGCTGCTGGCGGCGGGAGGCCTCGCCGCGGCGGTCGCGGGCGTCCTGTCGCTCGCTCCGAAGAAGGCCGCGCTGGTCTCCGTCCCGGACCCGCCGCCGACGCGGTCCGCCATCCAGGCCGCGCTGGTGGTGGAGAATCGACTGGTGCAACCGATCGCCGTGACCCTGGGAGACAGCGGCTTCACCATTGCGCCGGGGGACAGCGCTCGGGTTCAGCTGGACGCGGGGCAGCCGGTGGAGGCGCACTGGGCGATGGTCCGCCCCGACGCCGCAGGGCGGATGCTCGGCCGGGAGCTCGAGGGAAGCATTCTGGCCGACAGCGCGCGGGGAGAGCTGCGCCGGGTGGTGAGCGCCGGGACCGGCGGCCAGGCCTGGTTCACGCCCATCGTGGTGAACGCCACCGCCCGCCCGGTTCGCGTGTCCGTGATGAGCGGTCGCGACAGCGTCGACTGTCACTGCGGCGTCGCGCCCGGCGACTCACTCCGGCTGGGCTACTATCCGCTCCAACCCGGGAGCGCCGTCAGGGTGACCGACAAGGCCGGCCGCACCGCGCGCTTCCAGTCGCTCACGCTGCTCGCCGACTCGGTCACCGGAGCCGCGTCGGTTCGGGTGACCGCCGCGGCGCTCCGTGCGCCCGCCGCACCGCCGGGTGCCGCTCGCCGCCGACGGCCGGAGCCGCCCAATCCGCTCAAGTCGTTTCTCCCGGTTCGTTGATCTTCCCACGCCGGGTGCCCCGATCGAACAAGGAGATCGTGTGACCCTCGCGGATCGAAACGCCGCGCCGCCTCCAGCCGCCCTCCCGGGTCCCCGGGTCGCTCCTTTGCTGGCGCTGCTGCTCCTCCTGGTGCTCGCGGTCGGTGGCGGGGTCCTGCTGCTGTTGCGACCCAAGCTCGATTTCACCAACCGGCTCGCGGCTCCGGTGCGCCTCACCGTCGGGGCCGTCGCGCCTCGGACCGTGGCCCCGGGCGAGACGGTGCGCCTGGGCATCCCCCGCGGCCACACGCTGGTGGCGGAATGGGAGCTGGTCCCTCCGCTCAGCGCGGATGGAGCGCCGATGGGAGCCCCGGTCAAGGGCGCCGCGGTGTTCCGGGGACCGCACGGTGTCGTGCGGGCGGCCGCCACCAGCCAGGCGGGCGACGGTGACTACTTTGCGCCGCTCATCACCAACGCCGCCAGCCAGCCGCTCCGCGTGACGGTCAACGCGGGACTGCGGGGGGCGGTCGATTGCGGCTGCGCCGTGCGGCCCGGGACGCGGCGGGTCTTCATCGGCTACTACCGGCTGTTCCGGAACAGCACGGTGCGGGTGACGGGCGCCGGTGGCGTCACGGCCGAGTTTCCGGACCTGGGAGCCCGGGTGACCGCCGTCGATGGCACGGTGGGCCTGCGCTTCGAGGATCGCGATCTGCGGAAACCCTGATCCCTCCGGCCGCCTCATCCATCCCGCCGCGGCCTCCTCGCGCGGAGCGCGTTGCCGCGCGACACCGCCCCGAAGCCGAACTTCTCCCGCACCTGGTCGACCGCGGCGGTGAGCTCCCGCAGC
>JBBSHB010000050.1:0-18873 GCA_038253515.1 Gemmatimonadales bacterium
CACGCCGGACAGCCCTCCAGATGCTGGCGCACCTGCTCGGCCGACTCCCCCGAGAGCTCGCCGTCGAGATAGGCGCCCAGCCGGACGGCGACGTCGTCACACTGCATCAGGGTCACTCCGATGCATGGGCGGAGAGGGCCGCCTGCAGCCGCTCGCGCGCCCGGGCGAGCCGCGACATGACGGTCCCGATGGGAACCCTCATGACTCGGCTGATCTCGTCGTAGGAGAGTCCCTCGAGCTCGCGCAGCACGATGACCTCCCGCGCGGTGGGCGGGAGGTCGGCCATCGCTTCGCTCAACACCCGCCGTGCGTCCTCCCGCAGCATCGAGCGCTCCGGGTCGGTCCGCTCCGATGATTCCATGCCGTGCACCTCCTCGTCGAACGCCGTCGTCAGGGCCTCGCTCATTCCGCGACGGCGCCGCCGGGTGTAGAAGGTGTGCCGCACGATCCGGAGGAGCCATGCCTTGCCGCTCCCGCCGCGGAAGGAAGAGAAATACTTGAGCGCGCGCAGGCAGGCGTCCTGCACCACGTCCTCCGCCTCCTGGTCATCACGGGTGAAGTACCGCGCGAGGTTGAAGGCGGCATCCAGGTGCGGCAGCATCGCGTCTTCGAATTCGGCGAGCGCTGGGGTCAAGCGTCTCCTCAGCTGAGTCAGGGCATGCCCTTCTGGAGACTCGACAAGCGGACGATTTATTCCTTCCGGCGGCCGCCGCGGGCGACCCGGAATAATTCCGGCCCCGCGCGGGTCCTACGGGCAATGCGCTCGAGCACCCTGACCCGGAGGATACCATGACCCGATTCGCAATTTCAGTTCTGCTTGTCTTGCCCGGTGCCGGTTGGATAGCGCACCTGGCCCCCCGAGACATCGACACGCCGATTACCGTGAGGCTTGCCGAGTGGAAGGTGGAGCTGGGGGCGGCCTCCGTTCCGGCCGGCACCGTCACCTTTCGCATCACCAACGCGGGAACGATTCCCCACGCCTTCGAGGTCGAAGGCCGCGGCATCGAGAAGGAAACGCCGGTGGTGCAGCCCGGCGGGTCGACCAGTCTCACGGTGGAGCTCACACCCGGACGATACGAAGTCTACTGTCCGGTCGGCGAAGGCGCCCACAAGAAGATGGGCATGCTCGCCCACCTCGAAGTGACAGGGGGTACGCGCCGGAACGGTACCACGCCGGCCGACGCTCCGAAAGAGCCCGCTCAGTCGAAGCCGCCGCGCGCACTCTCGATCACGGGTGGAGGACCGGTGGTGCAGATCCTCCCCGGTCCTTTTCCTTTCGCCGACAGCGCCGCAGCGGTGATCCGCGCCCGGCCGGTGGACCAGCAGGCGGACCTCACCCACAAGGAGCAGGAGGGACCGTACTCCAACCGCGTGGCGCGCATCGCGGGAGCGATGTCGATCGAGGCGTGGGACCTGGGGCCGACGCGCGACTCAGTCGCCGGCACGGCGAAGTTCAAGACCCAGGATGGAGCCAACTGGCGGGTGGTCATCGATCGGGTGCAGACCAAGGACATCCCCTTCAACCCGCGGTTCGGCGGCGTCATCATGGGGCTGTTCTACCATGGGGCATCCGGGCTGCACACCCCGCTGGTTCCGACCATCCAGAGCGCGGTGGCGCTCTGGGCCTACGCGCACGTCTATCGCAACGATTCGCTGGTCACCGATACGGCGATGGTGCACGTCATGCTCCTCTCCCGCACCCGTCGGGACGGTGACTTCGCGCTCCAGTGCTGGGATTGCTCGAAGAAGCCGGTCGAGGAGCTGCAGCTGCAGGTGACCCCGTCGCCGGGGCAGCCACCGTTCGATGCGCCCGGCGGGTTCCTGTTCGTCAACTGGGAGCGGTCTCGTGCCAGGCCGGCGTGATCACTCGGCCCGGAGCACCTCGAGGGGCGGGAGCCGGAGGACCTCGCGGCTGTTGGCCAGGCCCACCGCGACGGTGAGGGCCACGACGCCGGCGGCGAGCAGTGTGAGTGGGACGACCGGGAGGGTGAAGCTACCCTCGAACAGGAAGCGCGCGAGCGCCCATCCGGCCACCGAGGCGAGGACCACCGCCACCACCGACGCCATGAGGCCAAGGGAGACGTACTCGGCGACGACGATGCGGAAGAGCTGTCCCCGAGTCGCCCCGAGAGTGCGGAGCAGAGCCCCCTCGCGCGCCCGCTGGAAGCGGCTGGTGGCCAGCGCCCCGACCAGAACGAGGGTTCCGGTGCCGAGAGTGAAGAGGGCCATGAAGCGAATCGCGAGCAGCACGCGCGCGATCAACCGCTCGAGGGTCTCCTGCACCGAGGAGAGGTCCAGGATGGTGACGTTGGGGAGTCGCTCCGCCAGCCGGCGCTGAAAGACGCCGCGGTCCGAGGCCCGCTCGATCCGGGTGAGCGTCACCAGCGACTGGGGCGCGCCCTCCAGCGCACCCGGCGCGAACACGACGAAGAAGTTGGGCTCGAACCGAGCCCACTCCACCTCCCGCAGGCTGGCCACCCTGGTGGGGAGCGGCACCCCCTGCACGTCCCAGACGAGCTGGTCGCCCACCCGGACACCCAGCTCGCGGGCGACGCCGGTCTCGACCGAAACTTCGGTCGTCTTCGCACCCGGCGTCCACCAGCGGCCGGCCACCAGCCGCTCGGAGGACACCAGGGTGTCGCGATAGGTCGAGCGGTACTCCCGGCGAAACGCCCAGGCGTTGCTGGGCCCGTCCCGACCCGCGGAGGTGTCGGCCAGGGTCGCGCTCACCGGCCTCCCCTTGACCGACTGGATCCGCATCGGCACGATCGGCACCGGTCCGAACGACGGCAGGCGGGCGTCCGCCAGCGCCCGCCGCACGATCGGCTGCTGGTCGGGCTGGATGTCGAAGAGAACCAGATTCGGCCGACTGGGGCCGCCGGTGATCCGGAGCTGCCGCAGCAGGTTGAACTGCACCAGGAAGAGGGTCCCCAGCAGGAATGCCCCGAAGCCGATGGCCAGGACCACAGTGGTCGTCTGGTTGGAGGGACGGTGCAGGTTGGCGACCCCCTGACGCCACACGTACGGCCACGCCGCGGGCAGCCAGCGCCGGGCCACCCGGATCAGGGCCCACGAGGCGCCCCACAGGATCAGCAACGCCGCGGCCACCCCGGCGGAGAAGATCCCGCCTCGCCGCCAACTCCCCACTTGGATGGCCGCGAGGGCCACCGTGCTGGCGGCCAGCGCCGCCAGGCTGAGCCAGCGCCAGGGATCGCGGATCCGCCGGACCTCGGGGTCGACGTCGCGCCGAAGCGCGGCTAGCGGAGGCACTCGGCGCACCGCGAGGAGCGGTGAGAGCGCGAAGACCACCGCCACCCAGACTCCCATCCCCACGCCGAGGGCGATGGCGGGGATCGACAGCTCCGGGCGCACGGTGACCGGGAGGAGCCCGGCCAGGAGTCCCGGAAGGAGCTGCTGCGCTCCCAGACCGAGCAGCGCGCCGAGGATGCTGCCCGCGAGTCCCATCGCCGCAGCCTCGGTGAGGTAGATCGCCAGCACCCGTCCCGCGCTCGTGCCCAGACAGCGGAGCACCGCGATGGTGTCGAGGCGCTGGCGGATGAACACCACCACTCCGCTCGCCACCCCGATCCCGCCGAGCAATAGCGCGATGAGCGCCACCAGTCCCAGATATCCCGCCAGCCGACCGAGCGCGTCGTTCAGGTTCTGCTGGTCCTCCGCCACGGTCCGCACCCGGACGCGCTCGACTTGCAGCCTGGGGCGATAGCGGTCGGCCGTCGCCGCGGCCGACCTTCCCGGCGGGAGCCGGAGAAACGCCTCGTACTCCGCGCGCGCGCCGAATCCCAGGAGGCGCGTGTCCGTGAGCCAGCGCGCCGGGATGAAGATCCGCGGGCCGAACGCGGTCCGGATGCCGACGTTGCCCGGCGCGCTCACGATCGAACCGGTGATGACGAAACGAGCCTCACCCAGTGCGAGCGTGTCGCCCACCCGGGCGCCGAGCGCGCCGAGCAGCGAGGGATCGACCACGACGCGTCGCCCGGCCTGCAGCTCGCGCCATGCCGCCGCGGGCTGGGTGCGGATCTCGCCGTAGAAGGGATACGTCCCTTCGACGGCGGCGACCTGAACCAGCCGGGTGCCCGAGGTACGCGGCACGTATGCCATGCCCGAGAAGCTGGTGAGGCGCGCGAGCCGCGCCCCGCCGGCGGCGAGGGTGTCGAGGACCGCCTCCGCCTTCGGCGTCAGCGGGCGCCGGCTGGAGAACGCCAGGTCCGCTCCGAGCAGTGCCTGCGACTGCGAGCGCACCGAGTCGCGCAGGTTGTCGGTAAAGGAGTCGATCGCCACCAGGGCGGCGACGCCGACGGCGATCGAGGCAGTGAGGAGGAGCAGGCGCCGGGGAGCCGCGCGGATCTCCCGCGCGGCCATCCGGAGCACGAAGCCCGGGGCGGTCACGCGGCGCTGTCGGCGACGATCCGGCCGTCGGCCAGGCGGATGGTACGCCGGGCCCGGGAAGCCAGGTCGAGATCGTGAGTGACCAGGACCAGGGTGGTGCCGAGATCCCGGTTCAGCTCCATCATGAGATCGATGATGGTGGCGCCGGTCCTCGCATCAAGATTGCCGGTCGGCTCATCGGCGAAGAGGACCCGGGGGCGGGTGCTGAAGGCGCGTGCCAGGGCCACCCGCTGCTGCTCGCCGCCGGAGAGCTGGGCCGGGTAATGATGCGCGCGCTCGGTGAGCCCCACGCGGGCCAGCAGCTCGTCGGCGCGGGCGCGTCCCTCCTCGCCCCGGAGCTCGAGCGGCACCTGGATGTTTTCCCGTGCTGTGAGTGTGGGGATCAGCTGGAAGGACTGAAAGACAAAGCCGATCTTCTCGCCGCGGAGCCGGGCGCGCTGGTCTTCGTCCAATTTGCCGAGCTCGGCGCCATCGAGGTGAACGGTGCCGGCGGTGGGACGATCGAGTCCCGCGAGAAGGCCGAGCAGCGTCGTCTTGCCGCTGCCGGACGGGCCGACGATGGCCACGAAGCCGCCCGGCTCGACGGTGAAGGTGATATCCTTCAAGACGGTGAGCTCGCGGTCGCCGGACGCATAGCTCTTGGTCAACGAGGCACAGCGCAGCATGAGGTCAATGATACTCCGGTCCGTCCTGTGCGGGCTGATGCTCACCCTGGGGGCCGGATGCGACGCGGGCGAGCGCGCTCCCGCCGCGGACCCGCCGCCGCCGCGACCGGATGGCCAGCGCGGGCGCATCGTCTTCCTCGGCACCAGTCTCACTGCCGGTCTCGGTCTCGATCCCGACCAGGCATATCCCGCGCTGCTGCAGCAGAAGATCGATTCCGCCGGCCTTCCGTTCGTCGCCGTCAACGCGGGCGTGAGCGGAGAGACGTCCGCCGGCGCGAGGCGGCGGGTCGATTGGCTGTTCCGGCAGCCGGTCGCCGTCCTGGTGATCGAGACCGGCGCCAACGACGGACTCCGAGGACAGGACGTCGATTCCCTGGCGGCGAACATCCAGGCGATCATCGACCGCGCCAATCGGCAGCAGCCGCATCCCCGCATCGTGCTGGCGGGGATGCGGGCGCCTCCCAATTACGGCCTGGCCTACACCCGGCGATTTCGCGCGGCGTACGCGGAGGCCGCTACCCGCAACCACGTCCCGCTGGTTCCGTTTCTGCTGGAAGGTGTTGCCGGCGTGGACTCGCTCAACCAGGCGGACCTGATGCATCCCACGGTCACGGGACAGCGGCGGGTAGCGGACACGGTGTGGCGGGTGCTGGAGCCGGTGCTACGAGGTCACGCCTGACGCGAGCAGCTCCTCGAGCGCGGCGGCGGCAGCGTCGACCTCATCGGTGGTGTTGTAGTAGTGCGGCGAGATCCGGAGCGCGGAGGGCACCCCCTTTTCGTCCATGTCGATGACCGCGTCCTCCCGCTCCGGCGAGCTGGTGTTGATCCCCCGCGTCCGCAGCGCCAGCTTCACCTCGGCGCCATCGCGGCCGGCCGGCTGAAGCGTGACGATGGCGCAGAGCAGAGGGCCGCGGTCCAGCAGGCGTACGCCGGGCACCACCGCCAGGCGCTCTCGGGCATACGCGGCCAGCGCCCAGGACCGCTCCTGAGCCGCCGGGATACCGACCTCCAGCGCGTAGGCCACCGCGGCGCCGAGCCCGAGCACCAGCGCGTAAGCCATCTCCCAGGTCTCGAACCGGCGGGCGTCGGGCGCCAATCCAAAGGCGTCGGGATCGGTCCAGGAGGCGCCGTGCATGTCCACCAGGAGCGGGTGGGCACCCGCGGCGAGGGCGCGGTCCGATACGTAGAGAAATCCCATGCCGCGGGGGCCGCGCAGGAACTTCCTGGACGTCGCCGCCAGATAGTCACAGTGCAGGGCGCCGACGTCGACCGGCATCTGGCCCACCGCCTGGCAAGCGTCGACCAGGTACGGCACCTCCGCGGCGCGGCAGGTCTCGCCGACCAAGGCGGCAGGCTGGACCAGCCCCGAGTTGGTCGGCACCCAGGTGAGCGCGACCAGCGTGGGGCGCCTCCGACCCACCAGCGACCGCACGGCGTCGGGATCGATGCCTCCCTCGGCGGCATCCGGCGCGCGGATGATCTCGACGCCTCGCCGGCGGGCGAGCGAGAGATACATGATCTGGTTGGACGCGTAGTCCGCGCGGCTGGTGAGGATGGTGTCGCCCGGGGTGAAGTCGAACGCCTCGAGTGCCTGGGCGAAGGCGATCGTGGAGCTCTGGACCAATGCGAGGTTCCGGGCCCCGGCCCCGATGAGACGGCCCAGGTCCTCGTACACCTGGCGCAGCGCGTCTCTCCGGGCTTCCGCCGCCTCGTATCCGCCCAGCTCGTCCTCCAGCGCCAGGTGGGTGGTGACGGCCTGGTGAACCACGCGAGGCGTCAGGGCCGCCCCCGCGTTGTTGAGATGCACCCGGCGGGCGCAGCCCGGAGTGTCGGCGCGCCAGCGGGCGAGCTCCGGCGGGTCGGCAGGGGCCCTCACGAGACCCACGCCTCCAGCTCGGCGATGCCGCGACGCCACTGGTGCTCGAAGACCTTCAGCGCGGCGGCACGATCGCCCTGGTGCAGCGCGTGGAGCACCTTTCCGTGCGGGGCGGTCGAGAGCGTGAGCCGCCCGGCGGCCCGCATGTAGGCGGAGAGATATCGACGGGGAACTTGCCGGAGTCTCAGGATCAGCTCGAGCAGCCTCCGATTGGGGCAGCCGGAGAGCAGCACCCGGTGCCACTCGTCCTCGAGGTCGAGGCATGCGGCCACGTCCCCCCGGGTGTGCTCCAGCGTTCGATCGAGCTCGGCCAGGCGGTCGAGGCGCTCGTCGGGGAAGTCGGGGGAGAGCTCGAAGGCGAGGGCCTCCAGCCCTCCGAGGATGGCACCGACCTCCCTGATCTCGTCGCGGGTGAGGGGACGGAGCCGGAAGCCGCGTCCCATGTCGGCCTCGAGCACTCCGTCGCGGGTGAGGCGGAGCAGGGCCTCGCGCACGGGCGTCCGGCTGACGCCCAGTTGAGCGGCGAGGGCGGTATCGCGGACGCGGACACCGGGGGTGAGCTCGCCGCGGTGGATGCGATCGAGGAGATGGCGGTAAACCTCGTCGCGGAGGGGTGTTCGGGTGATAGAGGTGTTCGGAGGAGTTTTTGAATTCATATACCGTATACAGTATTCCATTTCAGAACCGCGTCAAGCCCGGAGGTACCATGCTCGCTGCTCGGCTTCTGCCCTTGGCCCTCTGTCTCCTCCCACCCGCACTCCACGCCCAGTCTGAGGCCGAGCTGAAGGAGCGGTTCGAAGGACGCCCTGTCAGCCTCAAGCTGGCGATGCCCGGGACCGAGGACGGCGTCGACCTCTACCCCGGCACCGACAAGCCCCTGGACTACCCGCGCTATGCCTCCCGCCTCAAGAATTCCGGGACCGCCATCCGGTCGGGCCAGTCCGCCCTGGTCACCAAGATCAGGGTGAAGTCGAACCTCATCGAGTTCCAGCTCGACGGCGGCGGCTACGGCACCATGGGCGACGAGACCTCCTCCAACGTGAACGTCGGCTCGGCCCCCAAGACCAAACGGGAGCAGAATCTCGAGGGCGAGCTCCGGCGGGAGACCGACCCCGCCAGGAAGCGCGCCATGAAGGAGGAGCTGGACGATCTGCGCCGGGAGCGGGAGCGGGAGGACGCTCGCAATCGCGCCACGGTGGCGGACGCGGAGGAGCACAAGAAGGAGAACATCCGGCAGCGCCGGATCGAGGGCGGCTCGCGCTTCAACCTGCGCTACCGCGACGGGGTGCCGCAGTCGGCGCGCACGGCCGAGTCGGTGATGCAGGCGCTGGCGGAGTATGTCGACTTCGGGGAGAGCGCGGTTGCAGAGGCGCCCTCGCCGCCCCCCTGTTCCCAGGTGCCTCCGCCGCCGGCCCGGGCCTCCCGGCTCCCGCGGAAAGGCATGCTGCTGCAGGAGGCGGACACGCTGCTCGGGGCTCCTACGACCACCTCCCAGCGCATCGAAGGAAAGCTCAAGGTGATCACCCGCAGGTATGCGATGGACGGCGGGCGGGTCACGGCGGAGTTCGTGGAGGGCGTCCTCATCCGATATACCATGAGCTCGGACTGACAGGGCGGCCGGATGAAGCTGCTCGCCTTTGCCGCCTCCCTGCGACGCGCGTCGTGGAACCGGAAGTTGATCGCGCTCGCCGTCGCCATCGCCCGGCAGGACGGCGCCGAGGTCGACCTGGCCGAATTCCACGAATTCGACATGCCGCTCTACGACCGGGACCTCCAGGACGCCTCGGGATTTCCGCCTGGTGCCCGGGAACTGCAACGGCGGGTGGCGGCGGCGGACGGCTTGTTGATCGCCTCCCCGGAGTACAACTACTCGCTTCCCGGCACCCTCAAGAATGCGATCGACTGGGTTTCCCGCATGAGCCCGATGCCGTTCCGGGGCAAGAGCGGGCTGCTCCTCTCCGCCTCCACCGCGCAGGCTGGCGGCATCCGTGGACTCTGGCAGCTCCGGATTCCGCTCGAGGGGGTGGGTGTCCTGCTGTACCCCGACATGTATGCCTTGCCATGGGCCGACAAGGCGTTCGACGAGGCGGGCCAGCTCAGGGAGGCGGAGCGGCGGGACCGGCTGACGAAGATGCTGGTGGCGTACCTGACGACGGCCCGGAAGCTGGCGGCCGGGCCAGGCTGATCGTGACCGTTCCGAACCCCGTTCCCGGCCGCTCGGCGTAGCGCAGATCGACGATGTGCACCAAGGTTGCCGGCCCCACCGACTCCACGGAGAACACCGGAAACCGGGCCCAGCCGAGAAAGCGCCGACCGATCGGCGTTGCCACCGCGGCGGCGACCGCGGGGGTTTCCGGCCGGCCGCGGGGGTAGGTCCGGAGGGACGCCCGATCCAAGTGGGGCCGGCGGAGCCAGCGAAACTTGGCGACGCGATAGCTTCCCGCCTGTGCGGCCACCACATCGCGGACCAGCGGGGTCACTGGCATCGGCCCGACCATGAGGGCTTCGACCGGTGCCCCGGTGAGCCCGACGAGCTCCCGCGCCGCGATCCTCCGCGCCCCGGCCCCGGAGGCGGCCATCGCGAGCACGTACCCCGCGACCACGCCCAGGGCCACTCGGGCCGGCCGGCCGCCCACTCCGAAATGCTCCCGGGTGCCGCGCCGCCGGCTCAGCGCGACACCAGTGCCCAACGCGAGCCACACCCACGGATCGACGATGAACAGTGTGTCCCCGTAGAACCACCGTCCGCTGAACGGCATGAGCCAGCGGACCCCGTAGGTGTTGAGTGAGTCGAGGATCGGGTGGCTGAGGATCGAAAGGAACGAGAGCATCAGGACCTGGCTGGTCACGACGCCGGAGGGAAGGCTGGAGCGACTCACTCGGCGAATGGCGCGGTCGAAGAGCAGCATCCCGCCGGTCAGCAGGACCGGGAGCACCGCCAGGGCCAGGATGCCGTGGGTCCATCCGCGGCGGAAGGAGAGATCGGCCGCCGGACCATCGAAATAGGCCAGCACGTCGAGGTCGGGCAGGTTGGCGCCGATGAGCAGCGTCGCGGTGCCGAGGGCGGTGCGTCTCCCCAGCCCGCTCCGTGCCAGAGCGGCGCCGACCAACGTATGGCAGACCGGATCTATACCAGCCTCGCGTCGAATTCGATCTGCACGTTCCCCTTGAGCGCGCCCGACACCGGACATCCGTCCTTGGCCGCTTCGGCGGCCTTGCTGAACGCGGCCTGATCGATGCCGGGAACCTCGCCGCGAACCTCCAGCCGCATGCCGGTTATCTTGAAGCCGGCCCCCACCTTGTCGAGGGTGCAAGCGGCCTTGGTGCTGATCCGGGTGGCCGGCGTGCCCGCCCCCTCCAGTCCCGCCGCCAGGGCCATGCTGAGGCACGCCGCGTGGGCGGCGGCGATGAGCTCTTCGGGGTTGGCCCCCTTGGCGCCCTCGAACCTGGTAGCGAAGGTGTAGTCGCCCTGGATGTGCCCTGACGTCCCCGCGAAATGCCCGCGTCCGTTCTTGAGGCCACCTTCCCACGTGGCGCTGGCGTTGCTAGTGCTCATGAGTTTCTCCCTGGAGACCCGTTCTACAGGATGCGGCTGAACCCGAAGGCCAGACGGAACGGGCTGGTCTCGTCGAGGAAGGTCCAGCGGAACTCGACGAACGGCTTGGTCCGGGCCAGCGGCGGCGCGGTACTGAGACCGAAGAAGAGATTGTAACCGGTTTCCGTCCGGCTGTCGCCCAGGTGGGCGAAGGCGATACCGCCACCCGCATAGAGCCCGCCGCCCTGGCCCAGGCGGAGTGCCGCGTCGCCGTTGGCCTGCCAGCCGGTAGAGCCATGCTTGGGGAAGAAGAGGTCGGCGCTGGGGCGGAGCTCCAGGTTCTTGCGCACCGGGATGCGCAGTTGCCCGCCCAGGCTCCAGGCGTGGTTCTCGAAGTCGCGTCCGCTCCTGAGTCCGGCCTCGATGGGACCTCGAATCAGCCCGGAGCCGCCCCCGCGATGCTGCGCGGCCGCCTGCGCCGGCCCCACACCCGAAAGCGCCAGCAGAACCGCGACCGCATGGCGAGCCTCCATCCGACCTCCGTCTCGATGAATTGCCTGGAACTGCCTCTCTCGGTGTGGCGAGTCAGGACGCCGCGACGGGATTCCCGTCCGCATCGACCAGGTGGATCTCGCCGAGGTTGAGCTCCCGGAGACCTTGCTCGATCTTCCCCCGATCGCCCACGATGACCCAGACCAGATGATCCGGCACCACGGTGCGCTGGGCCGCCGCGATCACCGCGGCCGCGGTCTCCGCCCGGATCGCCCCCGCGTACGTGTCGTAGTACCGGTCGTCAAGCCCGTAGGACACGATCTCGCCGATGGTGGACGCCAGCGCGCCCATGGTCTCCCACGACCCCGGCAGCGTCAGCGTGAGCGACGCCTTGGCGCGCTCCAGCTCGTCCGGCAGGATCGGCCGCTCGCCCAGGATGCCACGCAGCTCTCGCTGGACTTCGACGATCGCTTCCTTGGTCTTGTCGGTCTGGACCGGGGCGTAGGCGATGAACGGCCGCTGGCCCCGCGCGTCGCGCAGGAAGCTGAAGGCGCCATACGACCAGTGCTTGTCCTCCCGCAGGTTCATGTTGAGCCGGGAGCCGAAGTCGCTCCCCAGCACGGCGCTCATCACCTCGATGGCGGGCTCGTCCGGGTTCGCCTTGGGCGGCGCCACGTCGCCGGCGATGATGACCGACTGCAGCGATCCCGGACGGTCGAGGAGGTAGACCGCGGGCTTCGGTTGCTGTACCGCGCCGACGTTTTTCTGCGGCACCTCGCCCGCCGCCCAGCCGGCGAACAGCCGCTCGAGCCTGGGCCGGATCTCCGCCATCGTCGTGGCCCCGACCACGACGAGGGTGGCGTGGTTGGGCTTGAACCAGGTCCGGTGGAACTTCACCAGGTCGTCCCGGGTGATCCTGGCGGCGGAGGCCTCGGTGCCGGAGCCGGTCCACGGGTTGGCGTAGGCGTGACCCTGCCCGTAGATCAGCCGGGGAAAGACCCGCAGTGCCATGCCGACCGGATCGGCCTTTTCCCGCTGAATCTGGGCCAGACGCTGTTTCTTCAGCCGATCGAGGTCGCGCTGGCGGAAGGCGGGATGAAGGATAACGTCGGCGTAGAGCTCGAGCGACGGATCGAGCCGTTCCCGCAGCGCCTCCAGCGACACGCTGGACACGTCGAGCCGCGACGCGGCGCCCAGATTGGCGCCCAGCTCCGCCAGGCGGTCGCTGATCTCCAGCGCCGAGCGGGTCCGGGTGCCTTCATCGAGCATCGTCATCGCCAGGCTGGCGGTGCCGGGGAGGGCGAACTGGTCGGAGGCGTAGCCGGCGTCGAGCAGCAGGTCGAAGCGCACCTGCGGAATCGAGCGCCGTTCGGCGAGCACCACCTTGAGGCCGTTCGACAGCGTCGCGCGCTCGAGCGCCGGGAAGACCGCCTCGCGCGGCGCCCCTGGCTGGGGCAGCTTGGAGCGATCGACGCCGGTGGCCGCCGCGGCGTAGGCGGGGAAGGGGTGCACCTCCAGCGTGTAGTCGCCGTCGGAGAGCCAGCGCGCGGCCGTCCCCCGGAGCTGCTGCGCCGTCGCGGCGGCCACGCGCCTGAGCCGCACCTGATAGAAGTCGGGCCGCCCCGCGAACACCTCGCCCTGCGCCAGGACGTCCGACTTGCCGCCGAATCCGCCGATCCGTTCGATCCCCCGGATGAAGCCTGCGCGGAACTGGGTCTTGGCCCGCTGCAGCTCGGCGGGCGTCGGCCCACCGGCCAGAAACCGGCTCAGCTCCTGGTTGACCGCCCGCTCCACCCGGGTGAGCTCCACGCCCGGTCGGGCGCTCGCCTGAATGGTGAAGAGACCCCCGATCTCCCGCAGATCGAGCGAGGCGTCGACGTCGGTGGCGAGCTGTTCGTCGTACACCAGTCGCCTGTACAGCCGGGAGGACTTGCCGTCGCTCAGCACCGAGCTCGCGAGATTGAGATAGTCGGCGTCGGCCGAGCTCCAGGAGGGCACGTTCCAGACCTTGTAGAGCCGGGCCTGCGGCACCCGATCCTGCATCTGCCCGCGCTGGCTTCCGGTCCGCTTGGCGATCCACTCGTTCTGCCGCGCCACCGGCGGCCCTGCGGGGATGTCGCCGAAGTAGCGCCCCACCTTTTCCCGGGCCGTCTTCATGTCCACGTCGCCCGCGATCGCCACCACGGCGTTGGCCGCTCCATAGTAGGTCTGGAACCAGGCCTTCACGTCGTCCAGCTTGGCCGCGTCGAGGTCCTCCATTGAGCCGATCGTGGTCCAGGAGTACGGGTGGTTGGCGGGATAGAGCTTGGGCGTGAGGAAGTCCCAGACTTTGCCGTAGGGAACGTTCTCGTCCTCCCGCTTCTCGTTCTGCACCACGCCGCGCTGCTCGTCGAGCTTGGCCTGGCTGATCGCCCCGACCAGGTGTCCCATCCGGTCCGACTCGAGCCAGAGTGCCAGGTCCAGCGCGGAGCTGGGGACGTTCTCGAAGTAGTTGGTCCGGTCCTCGTTGGTGGTGCCGTTGAGATCGGTGGCGCCCGCCCGCTCCAGCGGTCCTTGAAACTCCTTGTCGTAGTGCTCGCTCCCGTTGAACATGAGGTGCTCGAACAGGTGGGCGAACCCGGTATGCCCCGGCCGCTCGTTCTTGGAGCCGACGTGATACCACACGTTCACCGCGACGATCGGCGCCTTGTGGTCCTCGTGAACCAGGACGGTGAGGCCGTTGGGGAGCACGAAGCGCTGGTAGGGAATGTCCAGGGACGACTGGGCTGGGAGCAGGGCGATGGGGCACACCACGAGGGACGCGGCCAGCACCCAGCAGGATCGGGCGATCAACGGGACCTCACGAGGAATCGGAAGACGTGTGCCGAGGGTCAGCGAAGACGACGAAACTCCTGGATGAAAAGTGTCGCCCGTCAGCCGAATGCCGCGCCCGACGCGGCGGTCTGGTTGAGCCGCAGCCAGTAGCCGCCCAGGGCCTGCATGGTCTCGGCGAACGCCCGGAATTCCACCGGCTTCTCGACGCAGCTGTTGGCGCCCAACTGGTAGCACTGGGTCACTTCGCGCGACTCCGCCGATGAGGTGAGCATGACGACCGGGGCCGTGTTGGTGCGGGGGCTGGCCCGGAGCGCCCGGAGCACCTCGATGCCATCCACCTTGGGCAGCTTGAGCTCGACCAGGATCAATCGGGGAAGCGGGGCGCCCAGCCGGTGTCGGAAGCGGCCCCGAGCGAGCAGGAAGTCGAGCGCCTCCTCCCCGTCGCCGGCGACCCCGATCCGGCAGGAAGGGTCCACCGCCTGAAGCGCGCGCAGGATGAGCTCCACCTCGGAGGGATCGTCCTCGACCAGGAGCAGATCGAGCTCGTCGGGCAGCATCAGGCGCGGGGCCCGCCGAAGGTGATGTAGAACGTGGCGCCCCGGTCGGGCTCGCCTTCGGCCCAGACCCGCCCACCGTGCTTGTGCGCGATCCGCTGCACCAGCGCCAGTCCCGCGCCGTTGCCTTCGAACTCTCCCACCCGGTGGAGCCGCTGGAAGACGCCGAACAGTCTCCCGGCGTGCGCCATGTTGAAGCCCACCCCGTTGTCCTGCACGGCCACGCCGGTCTGACCGTCGGCCTCGATGGCTCGGACCTGGATGACCGCCCGCTCCCGGCCGCGGGTGAACTTGACCGCGTTGGACAGGAGCTGTCCCAACGCCACCCGGGCGAGCGACGCGTCGCAATCCATCTCGGGCAGCTGGTCGATCCGCCACTCGATCTCGCCTCCGTGGGTCTCCGCCTGAAGCTGACTCACGAGGTCTTCGACCACGAATCCCAGATCCACCGGGCGTCGCATCAGGTCCTGGCGCCCGATCCGGGACAGGTTGACCAGGTCGTCCACCAGGCTCGCCATCCGCTGGGCGGCCTCCCCGATCCGCTCGGCGTAGTGCTGCGTCGCCGGGTCGAGGCTCGACCCCCCGTCGTCGAGCAGCAGTTGGGTGAACCCGCAGATGTGACGGAGCGGATCGCGCACGTCATGGGCGACCGAGTACAACAGCGTCTCCAGCTCCGCCGTGGCCGCCCGGAGCGCCACGCCGCGCTCCACCACCCGCCGCTCCAGCTCGCCCGCTTGGCGCCCGAGCTCCTCGCGCAACCGGGCCTGCTGGATGGCGATGGCCAGCGGAGTGGCGATCTCCTGCGCGATGTCGCGGTGCTCGGGATCGAAGCCCTGCGCCGTGGTCGACGCGAGGTTCACCTCGCCGATCGCCTCGCCGTCCACCAGCAACGGAACCGAGAGCACGCTTCGCATCCCCTCCTCGAACAGGTCCTGCAGGATCGGCGGCCGGGACTCCACTGCGGCGAGGTCCTCCAGGTAACGCAGCGAGCCGTGACGGAGGACCTCCGCCGGGGAGAACGTCCCCAGGGGAAGCGACGAGGTCTTGAGCGGCATGCCGTCCGCGTAGCCCGCGAGCATCTGCGCCTCGCCCCGCTCGAAATCGAACAGGACTACGGTGCAGCGTTGACAGGTGACCATCCGCCGCATCCTGCCCAGTGCGACGCGGCCGATCTCGACGGGAGAGCGAGCCGCCAGGATCGCCTGATCCATGTCGTGCAGCATGGCCAGCCGCTCCGCCGAGCGGCGCAGGCGGTCCTCCGCCCGCTTCCGGGCGGTGATGTCGGTGACCATGCCGACGCTGCCGATGGTTCCG
The DNA here is from genome assembly GCA_038253515.1 of Gemmatimonadales bacterium. Taxonomy (GTDB): domain Bacteria; phylum Gemmatimonadota; class Gemmatimonadetes; order Gemmatimonadales; family GWC2-71-9; genus CAVVWJ01. The sequence continues at coordinate 15,658 of JBBSHB010000050.1, forward strand.
CCGTCCCGTCCCACGATCGGGCTGGCCGAGACCAGTCCCCAGAGCTCGGTCCCATCCCGCCGGCGGAAGCGGAGGTCCTGATTTTCACCCTGCGTCCCCGACGGTCGGGACAGGACCCGTTGCGCGTTCGACCGGGATCCGGCGTCCACGAATTCGTAGACCGGCCGCCCCAGCATCGCGCCGTTCTGGTAGCCGAGCAGCTCGGCCATCCGCTGGTTGACGTAGGTGATCACCCCGCGGTCGTCGGCCACCCAGATGCCCTCCTGGGCGACATCGACCAGTTGCTTGAACCGCTGCTCGCTCTCCTGCAGCGCGCGGGTCCGCTCCTCCAGGCGCGTCTGGCGGCCCTCGAAGGCGGCCGCGTGCCCCAGCGACGCGCCGGCCAGTCCGGCCAGGAGCCGCAGGGCCTTGGCATCCCGATCGCTGAACGCCCGGGGCTCGGTGGCGATCACTTTGAGGATGCCGAGGATCCGCTGCTCGTCCCTGAGCGGTACCACGAGGAGCGAATGGATGTTGCGCTCGCGATAGGCGGTGTGCCCGACCCGGGGGTCGGTGAAGGTGTCGTCGCTGCGCTGCAGCTCGCCGGTCTTCAGGCTGAGCCCCGAGAGGCTGGTCTCCAGCTTGAGCCGGGGTGGGTCGGTGCCCAGGTACGCCTTCGGGACCAGCTCGTCGCCCTCGATCACTTCGATGCATGCCCCGGTGGCGCCGGTGAGCCGCTGGCTGCGCTCGACGATGACCCGCATCACGGTGGCCGAGTCGAGACCCGCGGCCGCCACGGCCTGCTGCACCTCGATCACCGCCTGGAGCAGCTCGGTGTCGCTTCGCATGGCGTCTTCGGCCAGCTTCCGCTCGGTGATGTCGAACCCGGTGCCCAGAAAGCCGATCTGCCGCCCGGACTCGTCGCGCAGCGGCTCCCAATCGCCGGCGCACCAGCGGACCGCGCCGCCCCGGGCCACCACGCGGTACTCCTGATCCCTGAGCGACTCACCCTGCTCCAGCCGCTCCCACTCGCCCAGCAGGCCGGGCCGGTCGTCCGGGTGGATGTACTGCAGAAACTCCTGGTCCCGGAGGTCCTCCTCGGGAAATCCGCTCAACCGCTCGAACGCCGAGTTGACGTACAGCAGGCCCAACTCGGAGTCGTACGCGATCACGCCTTCCCGCATGGTGGCGGTGATCGTTCTGAGCTCCACCCGCGCGGCGCTGGCGGCATGCTGCGCCCGCCGTCTGGCCCGCACCTGGAGCAGGAACAGAATGAGGAGGCCGAGGCCCACCAGCGCGGCTCCGGCTGCCAGCAGGCTGGGCGGGGCGAGGAGACGGGACAAATCGGAGATGGTTGGAACCACAGGGCGACCCTTGAAATGTGCCCCGAAGATATACCCGTCAGGAGGTTCGGTCGAGGATCTGGCGGATCTTGGCGGTGAGGACACCGGGGGTGAACGGCTTCGGCAGCAACTCGATCCCTTCGGTGAGCTGCCCCTGCCGCGCGATCGCCTCCTCGGAATACCCGGTCATGTACAGCACCCGCATGGCCGGTCGCAGCGGACGGGCGTGTTCCACCAGCTCGTTGCCGCTCATCCGGGGCATGACCACGTCGGTGACCATGAGATCGATCGCACCGTCGTACTGCTGCACGACTTGCAGCGCCGCCACGCCGTCGGCGGCCTCCAGCACCCGGTAGCCGTGCCGGGTCAGGATCTCGCGGGTCAGCCGCCGAAGGAGAGACTCGTCTTCCACCAGCAGCACGGTCTCCGAGGCGCCTTCCACCGTCGGGCCGGGCGACTCCGTCCGTACCGGCTCCGGCGCCGGGGTGCAGGCCCGGAGGTAGATGGTGAAGGTCGTACCCTTACCGGGCTCACTCGCGACGAAGATATGGCCGCCGCTCTGTTTCACGATGCCGTAGACGGTGGAGAGTCCGAGGCCGGTACCCTGTCCCGGTCCCTTGGTCGTGAAGAACGGGTCGAAGATCCGCTCCTGGACCTCCCGACTCATCCCGGTGCCGGTGTCCTGAACCGACAGGGTGACGTAGGAGCCGGGCACCAGGTGCCCCGAACGGGCGGCCTCTTCGCCCACCACCATGGAGGCCGTGGTGAGCCTGAACGTGCCCCCCGACGGCATCGCGTCCCGGGCGTTGACCGCGAGATTGAGGAGCATCTGCTCGAGCTGGCCGGCGTCCGCCCGGGTGTGCCCCGGGGTAGGGGAGAGCGCCAGCCGGATCTCCACGTCGTCGCCCATCAGGGGCTGGAGCATCCGCTCGGTGTGGACCACCACGTCGTTGAGACTCAAGTTGCGGACCTGGAGGACCTGACGCCGGCTGAAGGCGAGGAGCTGCTTGGTGAGCTCCGCTGCTCGGCGGCCCGCCTGGCGAATCTGCTCGATGTCTTCCCGGATCGGGTCCTCCGGCCGAAGATCCATGAGGGCCATCTCGCTGTAGCTCAGGATCGCGGTCAGCAGGTTGTTGAAGTCGTGGGCGATCCCGCCCGCCAGCCGGCCGACTGCCTCCATCTTCTGGGCCTGGCGGAACTGCTCCTGGGACAGGCGGAGCTCCTCCTCCGCCTGCTTCCGTCGGTCACGTCGAGGTGGATCGCCACGCTCCCGATCGGGCGTCCCCGCGCGTCGTGAAGGGCGGCGGTCGAGATGCTCACGTCGACTCGCCTTCCGTCCTTGTGCAGCCGCTCGGTCTCGTAACTGGTGAACGGCTGCTCGCTGAGCACCCGGGCGAGCAACCCGTCGAACTCCTGCTGCTTGTCCTGGGGAATGTTGAGCAGACGGTGGCCGACCGCCTCATCCGCCGTCCAGCCGAAGGTGGCCTCCGCCGCCCGATTCCAGCTCAGCACCACCCCCTGAGCGTCGACCCCGACGATGGCGAGCGGCGAGGCGTCCACCAGCGCCTTGAGATGGTCGCGGGCGGCGCGGACCGCCTCCTCCGCTACCTGCCGCTCGGTGACATCGCGTTGGGTGCCCCAGATCCGGGTGAGATACCCGTCCTCGACCACGCCGACCATGTGGTTGACGAACCAGTGCGGGGTGCCGTAGCGATCGAATTCGTGGGACTCGAGGTCGCTGGTCCGGTATCCGCCCCGGATGAACTCGCGGAAGAACTCCTGGGTGCGGGGGTCCGCCATGTCGAAGGTGCCGCCGAATCGCGCGCCGATGAGCTCACCCGCGTCCCGACAGCCGTACATCCGCACCATGGCGTCGTTGACCTCGACCAGATAG
>JBBSHB010000051.1:0-18021 GCA_038253515.1 Gemmatimonadales bacterium
GATCCGATCCGGTCGTATCGCGACGGTGGGACTGACGGCTGCGCTCCTCGGCGCGGCCTTCTCCGCCGGGACGCCACTCGCGGCGCAGGAGCCGACGGGCGACGTGGCGCGCGAAGCGGTGGCGCCCCGGAGCCAGGAGCAGGCCTCTCGCAATCAGATCGATATCGTTCATCACATCGCCAATTCGCACGAGGTGGAGACCCCGTTCGGCGTGTGGCGTCTGCCGGAGGGGTGGAAGGTCCCACTCGGCACCGGCGCCCACGGGGAGCCGCGGTACCTCGACCTGTCGCCCACCAAGCACATGGTGTACATGGTGCTCGCGGCGCTGATCGTGGCGTTGACGTTCCTGCTGAGCGCGCGGTCGATCAGCGAGGCGCAGGCGCGGGGACGGCCGGCGAAGGGCTTCGCCGGCGCGATGGAGGCCATGGCGCTCTACATCCGGCAGGAGGTGGTGCTGCCGAACGTGGGCCCGCATGGTGAGGGGTTCGCTCCCTATCTGCTGACCCTCTTCTTCTTCATCCTGGCGATGAACCTCCTCGGCCTGCTGCCGTGGGGCGCGACCGCGACCGGCAACATCGCGGTCACCGCCGCGCTCGCGGTGATGGCGTTCCTGGTCATCGAGGTCACCGGCATGCGGACTCTGGGACCCAAGGGCTACCTGGGTACCATCTTCTATCTGCCGCACGGGCTCCCCGGCGGCGTCGGCGGGAGCGCCCTCAAGGTGCTTCTGCTCGCCGTCATGACCCCGATTGAGTTGATCGGAAAGCTGGCCAAGCCGTTCGCGCTGGCGGTGCGGCTCTTCGCCAACATGACGTCCGGGCACGTTCTGGTGCTGGCGCTGATCGGGCTGACATTCCTGTTCCAGAGCTACACCGTCGGGGTGGCGGCCGCGCTTCTGGCCACCGGGGTGATGCTGCTGGAGCTGTTCGTGGCGTTCCTGCAGGCCTTCGTGTTCACGCTGCTGACCAGCGTGTTCATCGGCCTCATGCGCGCCGAGCACTGAGGTTGGGAGCAGAAGCGACGCCCCCGCGCGCTCGCGCGGGCGTCGACATGTAGTCCGCCGAACGGCGGACGACGCCCGCTGTTCTCGCCCCGATCGGGGCGGAACGCCGGCGGGCTGCCATGACGAGGTCGCTCCGGAGAGGCGGCCCACGCATGGTGGGCGCGGCGGAATCTCATCTCCCAATCCTACGAGGGAGCACGCTATGCTGTACATGCTCGCCCTGCTGCAAGCTGCGGGCGCCGCCGGCGCGGACAAGGGCTACGGTCTGATCGGCGCTGGCATCGCCGCCGGGCTTGCGGTGGTCGGCGCCGGAATCGGAATCGGCCGCATCGGTGGCTCGGCAACCGAAGGTATCGCCCGTCAGCCCGATGCCACCGCCCGGATTCAGACGGCGATGATCATCGCGGCCGCGCTGGTGGAAGGCGTCGCCCTGTTCGTCGCGGTCATCGCCTTCCTGATCCAGGGGAAGATCAACTTCTGAAGCGACTCCGTACCCCGACTATGGCCATGGGCAATGGGTCCATGGCCATCCGTCTCGAGGTTCCCATGACGCAGGTTTTCCGGTTCGCTCTCGCCTCGGTCTCCCTGGTCCTGGCCGCCGTCCCGGTGTCGGCCCAGGAAGAGCACCCGTCCGGCCCGCTCACGGTCGAGGGTGGCCTGATGTTCTGGACCATCGTGGTGTTCCTGGTTCTGCTGGCGGTGCTCAAGAAGTTCGCCTGGCCGGCGGTGCTGGGTGCGGTGGAGGCCCGGGAGAAGGCGCTGGAGCAACAGCTGGCCGAGGCGGAGCGCAACCGGGCCGAGTCGGCGTCGCTGCTGGAGGAGCACAAGAAGCTGATCGCCGGTGCCAAGTCCCAGGCGCACGCGGTGCTGGCGGAGTCCAAGGCGCTGGCGGAGAGGGAGCGCGCGGTGGCGCTGGAGAAGACCAAGCAGGAGCAGGAGGAGTTGCTCGCCCGCGCCCGCCGCGACATCCAGAGCGAGCGCGACCGGGCGATCACCGAGCTCCGCCGCGAGGCGGTGGATCTCTCGCTCGCCGCGGCCTCGAAGCTGATCGGCGAACGGCTCGACTCGCCAACCGACCGGAAGCTCGTGCTCGACTACCTCACCTCGCTGGACGCCCAGCATTGAGGTCCGAGACCATCGCCCGTAACTACGCCGAAGCGCTGTTCGCGCTGGGCGAGCGCACCGGGCAGACGGAGCGGTTCGCGGATCTGATGGATGCCGTGGCCGCCGCGGTGGAAACCGCCCCGCAGGTGCAGGCGACGCTGATGTCTCCCAGGGTGCCCAAGTCCGCCAAGGCGCGGCTGCTGGGCTCGGCGCTCAAGGATGCGCCGCGGGAGTTCGTCCTGTTCCTCCAGGCGGTGGTCAAGCGCGGGCGGCAGATGCTGTTCCGGGACATCGCCACGGAGTACCTGGGGCTCTTCGACCTCAAGCTCAACCGGGTGCGGGCCGGCGTCACCCTGGCCCGGCCGGCCGACGAGGCGCTGAGGCGCACGATCCAGGACAGCCTGAGCCAGCATCTCGGCAAACAGGTGCTCGCGTCGTTCTCGGTCGACCCGGAGATCCTGGGTGGCGCCATCGTCCGGGTCGGCGAGCGGATCCACGATGGCTCGGTGCGGCGGCGGATGACGAAGCTGCGGCGGGCGCTGCTGACCCGCTGAGCCTCGACGCGGAATCAGGGAAGCGGCTCGAGGTGGTGATGGTCTCGTGATATCCGCGGGTGGGCGTGGGCACCAGACCGTGCGCGGCGTTCAGCCGGTGGATGCCGGCCCGCATGAGATCCAGGGCGCAGTCCGGCGGGTGGTGGGTCGTGTACCAGAGGGCCACTGTGAGGTGCGCCCGATGGGTCCACCGCACGTGAGGCAAGCTGCAGTCCGCGAACGCCGCGATCAGGCGGTGGACCTCGTCCGCACCGGTAAACGGCCGGTCGCGCGCGACGGTGCCGGTCACGCCCGCTCCGGGACGCGGGGTCCACCGCCGGGCCGTACCGCGCGAATCTCGGCCGTGTCCGGGTTGGCGGCGCGCGAGGCGAGCTGGATCCAGACCACCGCTCCGAGGATCAGGACCATCGCGGCCACGGTCCGGATGGTGACCTGCTCGTGGAGGATGAGCCAACCGAGCGCGACCGCCACCACCGGATTGACGTAGGCGTAGGTGCCGACGATGGTGGCGGAGGCGTGCTTCAACGCGTAGCCGTACGCGGTGTATCCCACGATCGAGCCGAACGCCACGAGATAGGCGAGCGCGCCGAATCCGGTCGGGGTCAGGTGCCACGCGGACCATTCACCCAGCGCGAGACCGAGCCCGGTCAGCAACATTCCCGAGACCGCCATCTGCACGGAGGCCGCCGCGTAGGCCGAGGTCTCGGTCGGGTGGCGCTTCCAGTAGACGGTTCCGAACGCCCAGGAGGCGCTCGCCAGGGTGAGCGAGACCGGACCGCGCAGGTCCGCCACGAGCAGCTCGCCCGGCATGACACCCGCGAGCAGCGCACTTCCGACGAAGCCGAGCGCCAGGCCCACGCCGATGCGCCAGGTCATGACGCTCTTGCCGCCGGGAATGACCGCGTCGAAGAACGCGGCCCAGAGCGGCATCGCCGCCACGAACACGCTGGCCGGTCCCGAGGCGGTGAACTGCTCGGCCCAGACGACGATCGCGTTGCCGCCGACCAGGAGGAAGACCGAAGTGATGGCGAGGGTGCGCCAGTCGCGGGCCCGCCGGGGGAGCCGGCCCCCGGTGGCGAGCACGCCGCCGCCGAGGAGCAGTCCGGCGATGAAGAAGCGAATCCCGGCGAACAGGAACGGGGGCAGGTGGCCCACGCCGATCCTGATGACGAGATAGGTGGACCCCCAGACGGTGCACACCAGCAGGTAGGCGACGAGCGCCTTGCCACGGAGGCCGGCCATCTCAGTCGAGCTCCGCGGGTGCGATCCCCGGCTTCTCGAAGAGCGACGAGAGCACGATCGTGGTGCGGGTACTGACCGGTTGGCCGGGCTCCCTGAGCTCGTGCAGCACCCGGCCGAGCGCTTCGAGGGAGGGCGCGGCCACCTTGAGGACGTAGCAGTCTTCGCCGGCCACGTGATGGCACTCGAGCACGCCGGGGTTCGCCGCCAGCGCCTTGACCCCCGCCTCCGGGCCGGTGGAGTCCGACGAGGGGTAGCGGACGGCCACGAAGGCGGTGACCGGAAAGCCGACCTTGGCCCGGTCCAAGCGGGCGGTGTAGCCCAGGATGTACCCGGCTTCCTCGAGCCGCTTGACCCGCTCCATCACGGCGGGACGGGAGAGGCCGACCTCGTCGGCCATGGCCTGGTAGCTGGCCCGTCCGTCGGCGACCAGGAGCTGGAGGATGCGTCGGGAGGTGGGGTCGATGGCAGCTGTTGACACGGTCTTCTCCGATACAATGGTAGTAAAATCTGCAATTCTGCAGACTATTCGTCAATACCTGATGTTGCTGTCAAACTAATAGCAGGAGTAGGTATTTGACGAACAAACGAATGGTGGCCGTTGAGATTCCGGTAAGCTTCGGGTAATTTTCGGTATCGGGGATTGGGTAGTGGGTCCGAGACACTACCCAGGGATTGACCGGGGGTCGTATGTACCGAACATTGGAGGAGATGCCAGTCAGCTATCGGGAAGACCGAGCTACCCAGGCAGCCGCCCGCCTCATCGAACTTCATGGCGGTTCGATCAACGTCATGAAGCTCATCAAGCTTCTCTACTACCTGGATCGAACCGCCCTTATCCGGTGGGGCCGCCCCATCACGTTTGATTTCTACTTCTCAATGAATCACGGCCCCATCTTGAGCGTCACGCTCAACAATATCAATGCGCAGCCCGGTCGCTACGCACCAGAGTATTGGAGCCAATTCATTGGCGAGCGGCGGGGCTATGACGTTGAGCTGATTAGGAAGGCCCCATTAGACCAGCTCTCGCCAGCCGAGGAGAGCTTGATTCAGGAAATCTTTGAGGTCTACGGTGGGATGGATGAGTGGGAGCTAAGTGACCTTTCCCATCGTCTCCCAGAGTGGGTACACCCGAAAGGGTCCAATCGTCCCATTGCCATCGAGGACATCCTGCGGGGCGAAAACTTCTCAGACGAAGAGGTAGCGGAGGTTGTTGAAGGGTTGGAGGCCGAGGCTGCGGCGCAGCGCCTACTTGCCTAATGAATCTCGTTCGTGCCGGGAGCACCCTCTACCTCTCGGAGCATCCCGGCGCGAATCCCCACCTTTGGCTGATTCTCACTGACCCTTACGGAACCCCTCCAGAGGTCGTCGCTGTTATGGTGCGCACGCCCAAAGTCTTCACCGATGAGACCGTGCTGCTTGAAGTAGGCGACCACCCCTTGGTTCAACATAGATCATGCGTTCACTTCTCAAGCGCCCAGCGATTCAGGGTGGATGCTATCTTGGGACGCGCTAGTGATGGACACTGCGAACTACGCGGAGACATGAGTAAAAAGCTTCTCGCGAGAGTCCGCGCTGGGCTCCTGGCATCGCCTTTCACGGTTTACGCCATCCGTGACTACTGCACAGCCCGTTGGTCCTAGTTTCCCTCCGCGTTAGCCACTGGCTGCCGATACCGCAGCCGCTTGCCGTCCCCGCCGCGGATCGCCCGCACAACTCGCTCCCCATCCTCGAACCACCGCGTGTTGTGCTTGAAAACGACTTCGGCCACGTAACGATGGAGGTGCTTTCGGCTCACCGCGTGGTGCGTCCCGTAGAGCTGCCGCTTGAGCCGGGAGAAGAAGCTTTCGGCGCTGTTGATGTGGGCCTCGCCGCGCACGTACTCGTTGAGACTGTGCTTCGCGACCTCATGCGAGGCGAATGGCGTACCCACCCGGGTATACAGGTTGCTTTCGTCCGTCATCAACCGCGCTGACTGGTCCACGGTTGCCAGCAGCATCTCTCGGAGATTGCTGGCGGTCACGGTGGGCACGACGGATGCTCACACGTCCCCGCCGCGCTGCACTAGGGCCACCACCGGCATCTTGTCGTTATCCTGCTTCGGCATCCGCTTGTGACCCAGCGCCCGCAACCGTAGCCGCTCGGCACGAGGCCGATTAGCAGTCTTGCCGCCGACGTAGGTTTCGTCTGCCTCCACGATGCCCGTGAGCTTCGGTGGTTCCCTGTTCGGGGTCATGCCGTAGCGGATGCGGTGCATGAGGTACAGGGCTGACTTGTAGGAGAGTCCAGTCTGCCGCTCAACCTGGAGAGCAGACACGCCCTTCTTGCCCGCACACGCGGCCCAAATCGCATAGCACCAGTGGCGGAGCGGGATCGGGCTATCCTCCATGACCGTGCCTACGCGGACGGTGAACTGCCGCTTGCAGCCCGAACACTTCCAGAGGAACCGCGTGTTGCGGGTGCCGTCCTTGGCGAGCATCTGGCGAATGGCGGTATCCCCGCCGCGCGGGCAGGCCGGGGAGTCACCCCACCGCGCGCGCTCTAGAAACTCGACTGCCAACCGCTCATCAGCGCAGCCGGCTGGCAGATCCCGGATCACGTCCGACTTGGCTTCGCCGACCGGGCCTTGGGGCTTCCGTTCTTCTGCGTCCAAGTGCCAGAGGGCCGGGGCTAGTTCCCCCGGCCCTTCTTCTTGCCCGGCTTGGGCCAGCCCTCTTTCGGCCGTGTCTTCTTGAGCCCTTTGCTGACGGCTCCCTCCCACGGCCCTGGCAAGACCAGCACCTCGGGCTTTGGCCCCCGCTTCCGGGGTGGGTTGTTCTTTGCTCGTGTTCCCATTGGTGTCCTCGTCGCAGTCAATCGAACGGGCCAGTGTGTCCACGCTCAGCCGACGGACCCCGCTGCTATCAACGTCGTCAGGAATCCTGGCCGCCTCGGCTCAGGCATGGCGCAGTGCCGACCCACGCTCCACCAGCCTGGGACACTGCTGGCCTAACCTCTCCTTCAGCATCTGCTTCAACGCCGACGCATGACGAATCGTCTCGTCGAGACGGGTCATTCGCTGGTGCGCCATCTGGCGCCAGCGGTCGCTGGGCGGCCGGAGTGGTGACCCTTCGAGCAATCGTCCGATTTCCACGAGACTGAACCCCAGGTGCTTCGCGAAACGAATGATCGCGAGCCGCTGCAGGGCGAGCTCGTCGTACCGGCGTTGGCCGCTCACTCGAGCCGGCGCTGGAAGGAGGCCACAGCGTTCGTATACGCCCCCCTCCTTGACTTGAACCCGACTTCAAGTGCTACCGTGACGCTGCACGCGCGTGCGATGCCGCTGCGGTATTCGGAACGGCCGCACGCGCCAACGGACGGAGGAACCGATGACCCGCACGCTTCCACTCCTGCTTGCCAGGATCTTCCTGGTCGGCGGCGCATACGCGCAGGACTCTGCGCAACATATTCAACATCCTGATCCCCATGCCAGCGGTCCTCAGACCATCCTCGCGCTGGACAACGACGCCGTGCAGGTCGCTCGCATTCACCTTGACCCGCATGAAGAGATCCCGATGCATGACGTCACACCGCGGGTAGTCGTGTGGTTGACCGAGGCGCACCTGCGCGCGACCCTGCCCGATGGCAAGACTCGGGACGAGCGCGACCGTGCGATCGACTTCACCGCCGTCATACCCAAGACGGCGAACAGGGCGCGCTGAGTTTCCCCCGGGCGCGCGAGCTATCTTGCGGGTATCTCACACAACCTGGAGCAGGCATGGCGGGGGAGCGGATAGATACGATCGCGATCATGGCAGCCATCATCTACGCGGGTCGCACGGGTGAGTCAGGGCAAGTGCCGAATGAGAAAGTCTTCGCGGTCGTGGCCAAGGCCGCGTGGGACCTGCACAAGGCGGTCTTCGACCGAGGTGAGGGGGAGGGCGACCCGCCTGCCCTCACCTGACCCCGGCTAGTGTGCCGGCGGCTCCGGCGCTCGGACTTCTCCCGAGACGCGCTGGACGCCGGCGAGCCGCTGACGCAGGGTGGGCCGTGGAGGCGAGCTTTCCAGCGGCGAGCCGTGGGCCGGCTGGGGCAGGGCGGTGGCTCGTTGGTAGGGGCCGAAGACGTCTGGCATGCCAAAAAGATGGACTCACCGGATTCTTGGGGCCGTGACCGGCGGCACAGAAAACAAACGCTTGGTAGCCCCTCCGGTCAGCCCATCACATCGCGCAGGTCATACTCGATGCCGTGACGCTCGAGGATACCCAGGTACTCGGCCTGGAACGCGAGCTCGCGATGATGGGTCTCCTGGTTCCGGATGTACGCCTGCAGCGCCGTGTCCTCGCGCGGAGTGACGCTGAACGCCGCGTACCCCGCGTGCCAGCGAAACTCCTTCCGGTGGGCAAAGGTCTCGTGGATCCACCGCGAGGTGCCTGCCTTGAGGGCGTGCACCAGGTCGGCGAGCGCGAGGGTAGGTGGGTACTGCAGGTAAAAGTGGACGTGGTCCCTGGTACCCCCGGCGCAGAGGAGCTGCGCGCCCCGGCGTCCGGCGACCGCGCTCGCGCTGGCGAACAGGCGCGGCCGCCATTCGGGGTCGATCCACGGTCGGCGCCGAGCGGTGCTGCAGATGAGGTGAACGCGGACCACGGAATAGGTGTCGGACACGAGCCGGGTTCCCAGAGTGGCTGCCGGACCCGCGTCGAGGGCGCGGACCCGTGAGATGCGAAGCGACAAGCTGGCGGACCCGGCGAGCCGAGCCGTCACCCCAGGTGCGCGGGCCGGTGCCGAATCACGAGATCTCTCCCTGGGCTTGGGCCCGAGTCCCGGTCTAGCTCTGGTGTGGCTCGGTCGTGCCGAATCTCCGGGCCGAGCGTGCCTTTGCCCTGGCAGCCATTTCCTCTCGATTCCTGGGCGGTGCGGTGGACTGGAGCGAAACCAGAAGCCGGCGCGAGATCCCGGCAATCTCGTCGACGGCGGCGTGAAAGGCGGCCTCGTTCGACCGGGAAGGTTTGGTGAAGCCGCTGATCTTCCTGACGAACTGAAGCGACGCCGCGAGAATCTCTTCCTCGGTGACCGGCGGCTCGAAGTTGAACAGGGTTCTGATGTTCCTACACATCCGCGTTACCTCCAGCGCTTAGGCTCCCGGCATCGTGGCTCGCTCCGGCGCGCTCGACCGCAGCCGGACGGCGATCGTGAGATGGGTCAAAAGGCCCGGTCGATCCGGGCGCGAATCCCCCCGCGGCGGCGATCGCCACCACTGTCGCCGCCCACGCCGCGGCGATCGCGAAGGCGATGACCTCGGTGCGAGGGCGGCTCGGCGCCAGGCCCACCAGTACGATCACATCGATGACGAGTATCGCCGCGAATGCGAGCGCGCCGATCATGTCAAGCATCAGGCCGGATCGCCGCTGGGGTTGATATCCACGGCAATGCTGCGCCACTTGCCCTGATTGAACCGCAGCACGCTCAGTCCGCAGCGGGTCGCGTGGCCCACCAGAATCGCTAGCCAGATGTGGAGCGGCTGCAAGGTCCCGGTCTGCCGGATCAGGAAGCAGATGCCCAAGGGGATCACCACCTGGGAGACGATCGAGATATAGAGCGGGCTCTTGGTGTCTCCGGTCCCCTGCAGCCCGCCGGTGTACGTCAGCGCCACCGCGATGAACAGACCCGACACACTGAGCACGCGCAGGAGCTGGGTGCCGATCTCGACGACCACCGGCTCGTTCATGCCGAACACCCCGAGCAGTTGCCGCGGAAAGAAGAAAAAGAAGACTCCCACGAACGCGGCCCCGGCCATCCCCATGCGCGCTGCCACGTGCACCGCCTGGCTCGCCCGGTCCGGATGGCCCGCGCCGAGGTTCTGACCGGCCACGGCCGCGGCCGCGCCCATCAGGCCGATCGACGTCCAGGTGATGAGCGAGAAGAGTTGGGTGTAGGACACGGCGAACGCCGCCTGCGCCGCGGCGCTCTGGGCCACCGAGCCGATGAACGAGAGCATGAACACGCCCCCGACGTTCATCGCGACCCCCTGGATCCCGGTCGGCAGGCCGAAGCGGAAGAGCGACCGGATGATGGTCCAATCGGGGCCCAAGCCTCCCGCCCGCGGGAAGGACACCACCCACCCACCCTTCCAGAACCTGACCAGCGCGTAGCACGACACCAGCCCCGCCGCGGTCACGGTACCCATCGCCGCGCCAGCGGTGCCGAAGGCGGGAATGGGACCCAACCCGCGGATCAACACCACGTTGAACGCGATGTTGAGGACCGTCATCGCGACGCCGAGGATCATCGGCGTCCGCGCGTCACCGGCCGAGCGCAGCGCGCCCGCGAGCATGTAGAAGACGAGCATGCCGCTGCTGAACAGGAACATGATCCGGAGGAAGGGCAGCGCCTCGGCCTTCACCGCCGGTGCGGCGTTGACCAGGTCGAGCAGCGACGGCGACAGGAAATATCCCGCCGGCGCCATGATCAGAAGCGACATCGCGATCGCGGTCAGAAAGGCCTGATAGACCGTGCCGTCGACCTTGGCCTCCTCCCCCGCCCCGGCGAAGCGGGCCACGAGCACGCTCATCCCGGTGAACAGCGAGCTGATGAAGATGATGACGACGATGACGATCTGCCACGCGACACCGATGGCCGCGTTCCCGGAGTAGCCGACGAACCGGCCGACCAGCACATGATCGATGATGCCTTGGAGTCCGCCGATGATGTTGGTCAGCATGGTGGGCCACGCGATCTTCCACACCGCCCGGGGCAGGTGCCCCTCGACGATGGATCGGTCGTAGCGCCGCGTGGCCGCGGACGGCGCTGTCGAAGCCTCCGGGGCGTCGCCGCCGGACGGCGCTCTGACGTAGGTCAAGCGCGGTTGCCGCCCTTCGAGCGAGCGATCATCGCGTCGAGGCTCCACGTACCCGCGCCAGCAAACGCGAGGTACAGATAGAGGGAACAATACAGGATGGCCGGGATGCCCATGTTGGTCGTCGGGTACAGACGGGCACCAGGTGGATCTGTATCTCATCCAGCAGTCCGGCTCCCAGATACTGCTGCGCCGTGGTCGCGCCTCCAACAGCGACATACTTGTCACCGGCCGCGGCTTGTGCCTGGTCGAGGGCGCTTCGGATTCCGTCGGTGACGAAGGTGAACGTCGTGGCTCCTTTGGTCACCTTGGCGCGAGCACGGTGGGTCAGGACAAAGCAGGGCACGTGGAACGGCGGGTCGTCCCCCCACGGTCTCTCTCCAATGTCGAACCATCGCCGGCCCATCACAACCGCCCCAAGCGTCCTGAACCATTCGTCGAGCACGGCACGGTTACTCCCGCTCCTGCTGGCGCGAGGCGAGGATCCGGAGCGGTCGCTGCCGCCGCCGAATATCCAGTCGTGAAGCCGCTCGCCGCCGGTGCCCAGGGGCCGCTCGATCCCATCGTTCGGCCCCGTGACGAATCCGTCCAGCGACATCGACATGTCCAGCAGGACCTTTCCCACTCGACCTCCGCGGTGCCGTGACTACCGGTTGGTGGCCGTGAGCTCCGGCGTGGTGGCCGTGAAGGCCGGGGCGTCGTGCATCTGGCGAATCTCGCTCTCACCCTCTCCCACCACCTCGAGGAAGCGCTTGGTCAGTTCGATCGCCTCCTGCAGCGACCCGGTCTGGATGATCGCGTAGCCGGCGATCAGCTCCTTGGCTTCGGTGAACGGTCCGTCGGTGACGGTGAATTTGCCGTCGGAGATCCGGACGCGCGCGCCCTTCGAGCTCGGCAGGAGCCCGTCGGTGGCGAGGAGCACGCCGGCCTTAGCCATGTCCTCGATCAGCCGTCCCATGTCGGCGATCTCCTGCTGGGTTGGAGGAGCGTCCGACTCCCGGCCTGGCTTGTACAGCGTCATGAATCGCATGGTGATGACTCCGTATGGTTTCGGTTCGTGGACCCCCGCCTCGCGGACGCCGGCCCAGGCAGGCGCGGGCGGTTCTACCCATACGTCGAACGAGACCTCCCGAGATCGACACGCCGAGCCATCGGGTCAGGCTCACCCGCTGTTGATGTGAAGGATGTTGCCGTCGGGGTCCTTGAACCATGCGGCCTTGAAGTTTCCGAACAGGTGCACCTCGCCCTTTCGGGTGAGCCCCGGGAGGTCATAGTGCTCGAAGACGACTCCCTTGGCCGTGAGGGCTTGGACGACCCGTTCCAGGTCATCGCCGAGGCCCCAGGTCACGGCGTTGGCCTGGTTGGTTCCGGCGTACTGCGACTTGTACACCAGGAGGTTGGATTTTCCGCTCTGGTACACCCGCACGTCCGCATTTGAGAGTGGCTGCGATGGGCCGGACCGGGCACCGGCAGGCTTCAGACCCAGGATGCCCTCGTAGAACCGCTTCGCGACCTCCATATCCTTGACCGCGACGGTGGCGACGGCGTCTCTGTCTGCCAACATATGATCCTCCTCCAGGTCAGTCGTCATACCTGTCGTGGTGCCGGACCCAGTCGGTCAAGTTGAAGGCCGGGCCGGTCTCGTTGCGACCCTTCGGCGTGAGGTCGAGGTAGTTGTAGGCCCCGATCAACAGATCGCCACCGCGGGCGTAGCTGGAATACGTGTGAAAGACCTGGCCGGTCTCATCCTTGGCGAACACGCTCGCGCCGGGCTCTTCGCCCTCGGTGTGGGATTGGCGCGGCGCGAAATTGTAGTATGCCGGTCCCTTCGCCATGCTTTCCTTGGTGAACGACACCTGGTAGTCGAAGTTGAAATCATTACGGTACGACGAGACCCATTTGAAGCGCCAACCCATGCGCTTCTTGAATGCGTCGATGTCGGCGAGGAGCGCCCGGGACACGACCACCAGCGACACGTCGTGGTGCTCGAGATGTGCCAGGGCGCCGTCGATATGATCCGCCAGGAACGAGCAGTAGGGACAACCTTCCTTCTCGCCCGGGGCGAGCATGAAGTGGTAGACGATCAACTGGCTCCGACCGTGGAACAGGTCGGCGAGGGTCTCCTGTCCGTCGGACGCCTCGAAGACGTAGTCCTTCTCTACCCTGACCCACGGCAGCTCGCGGCGCTGCCGGCTCACCGCATCGCGCTGCCGGGTGAGCTCCTTCTCCTGGATCAAGAGCTGTTTGCGGGCAGCCAGCCACTCGGCGGGGGAGGCCACCTTCGGCTGGGCGATCTGGATTCCGGCCATGATCTGCTCTCCTCGATCGGATGAGGGCGATGGTCGCCAGGCCGGTCGGGCGCCTGGTTCTCTTCCTGCTATTTCGCCGCATGGGCCGCCCGGGATCAAGGTCGGCGCCGTTGCGACCTGCGACGTGTGCCGCCCCGCACCAGGTAACCGGCCGCCCGGCCCGGGTCACTCGGCTCGAGCTCCGGAGGCGGCCACCAGCGACTGGATCCAGTGCGCGGTGGTCGCGGCCAGCTCCTTCATGACATCGGCATCACTCCTTCCCGACCGCTTCAGCACGGCAAAGGAATGATCGGCACCCTCGACCACGTGCAACGTGGCCCTGGGTCCCAGGCGTCCGCACACCGCCGTGATGAGGTCCAGCTCGGCGAGCGCATCGCGGGTGCCCTGGAGGAAGAGCATCGGCAGCTCGACGCCACGAAGGTGGTCGGCCCGGCTCTCGCCGGGCTGCTTTGCCGGGTGGAGCGGAAAGCCCAGAAACACGAGACCGAGGACGCCAGGCAGCAGATGATGCGCCGCGGCGCCCGAGGTCATCCGTCCGCCCAGGGATTTCCCGCCGGCCACCAGCGGCAGCTCGGGCGCGATCTCCCGGGCCTTGGCCACCGCCGCCCGTACGGTGGCCTGGAGCACGCCGGGTGGATCGGGACGCCGCCCCGCCGACTCGGTGTAGGGGAACTGATACCGGAGTGTGGCGATTCCCTGGCGCGCCAACCAGTCGGCGATGGCGTTCATGAACCCGTGTCGCATGCCGGCTCCCGCACCGTGCGCCAGCACGTAGCCGGCCCACGCGTCGGGGGGGCGGAGCAGGAGGCCAGAGACCTTCCCGATGCTCTCGCCAACGTCAATGTGAAGGTCCATGTCGAGATCTCCCTCGCGGCTTACGACGCGCTCTCCTTGTACAGCGCCCCATACAGCGCCAGCCCGCGCCCGGCCGCGGCCGCGATCAGCTCGGCCATGTACCGCGGCATCGCGCCGAGACGGTCGGCGCTCCCGAGCGCCTTGCGCGGGTCGTCACCCTGCCGCATCCCGACCAACTGCCTCATCAGTCCGCTGGCCACTACCTCCTGCACCCAGGGCTTGGTCTCGACCGTCGCAGTCGTCACCATCGCGCTGGCGATCGCCCGGTCGGGGCCGAAGGTGAGCCCGACCTCGATGGGACCATGGGGAGAGTTGACCTGCTGGAAGAGGACGACGCCCGCGGTCGCGCCACCCTCGCCCTGGCCGAGGTAGAACTGCACGTCCGGATCGTCCGGGGTGAAGTCGCTCGCCTTGCGGATGGCGGCCAGGTCCTCCTTGCCGATGGTGACCGTGCGGACGAAGAACCGCCTGGCGCCCGGGATGGTCTGCCGGATGAAGTCGGCATGCTTCACCAGCACCACCTTGGGGGTGGGGTGGGCCGTGGCGCCGAGGGCCGCCGCGGCCAGGGCGAGGGTGATGGCAGTCATGGTTGGCTCCTTGCCGAGCGGCCGGGCAGCAGCGCCCGGACGGTCGAGTACAGGACGATGAGATAGACCAGGGACATTCCCCACCCCGACGCGATGGTGAGCCACGCGAAGCCGCCCAGCCCGAACTTCATGAGCCACTGGCCGGAGAAGTCGAGCGTCCCGAAGCCGAAGGCGGCGACGATCATGGCGTCGCGCCACCAGGCGGGCCACTCGAGCCCGAGGATGATCAGCGTCAGCAGGGCCGCGACGATTGCGTAGATCATGACGTGGATGTGGCTGTCCTGGATGAGCTGGTTGGTGTCGACCGTGTGCTGCATCTCCGGCATCTGTCCCAGATCCAGCGGCTGGGTGGTCGCGTGCGACTGCGTCGCCATGTGCATTTCGTCCACACCCGGCGCCGGCAGGTAGGTCGCCGCGACGCGCGCGGGGGTGAGCCCTGACCAGGTCCTCACCATCAGGAAGGCGAACAGGTAGGCGTAGCCCAGCACCAGGAGAAACAGCAGCGCACCGAGCTTCACCGACCGGTTCGCGTGACGCAGGCTGTAGAGACCCATGGCGCAGAGCTCCCCGGCTAGAAGGTGGTGACCAGCTGCACGGCGTACTGCACGCCCCACCGGCTGAGCCCGTCGGGCGTCTCGAAGTTGGGCACGTCCGAGTGATTCACCCGGACTTCGCCCCGAAGCTGGAATCGCGGGATCCGGTAGGTCGTGTGCTGGACATTGGCGAAGATCCCCTCGCGCCCCACGCCGAGCGAGTAGATCGGCGCGAGCGTCCAGGAGGTGAGGGTCTGCGCCTGACCGGTGCGGGCGCCGTCTTTGTCATCGAGCACCTCGGCCCGCGCGGCGATTCCCAAGTGCCGGGCCAGCTGGCGGTGGACCAGCAGCATCGCGCCGGACCAGGAGGCATCGCCGCCCTCGAGCCGGTCGTAGTCCTTCCCGTAGTTCGTCTCGCCCGCCACGATCCAGCCGTGGCCGGGCTCCAGCGCGTAGTCCAGATCGAGCAGGAGACGATCGTTGGTCGAATCGGCAGGGCCCTCGGAGCCGTAGAGCGCGCTCAGCCCGAGACTCGCGCGCTCCGCCGGGAGCATGCCGAGCCTGGCGCCGACCGTCTTGCCGTGGTTGGGATCGAGCGGAGAGTCCCAGCCGTTCGCCACCAGCGCGGTGAGGTCGAGCCTCCGGTTGAGGGTCCAGCCGCCGAACAGCCCGGTCAGCTTGGCCGGCCGGGCCAGCTCGAAGTTGAACGAGGTGGACGGCGTGAGCAGCAGCACCTCGTCGTCGCGCTCGAAGCCGACCGGCGCGTCCAGCGTGCCGAAGGTGAGGCTCACGCTCGACGCCCCCGGCGGCGTGAAGCTCACCAGCAGGTTGTCGATCTCGGTCTTGGTGACCGGGGCGTCGTCCCCCGCGTCCGAGATCGCCGTGGTGAGCTGGCCGAAGACGTACAGGTTGTCGCCCAGCTCCCGGAAGAGCGAAACCGCCAGCTTCCCGGCGGCGGCGGAGTTGCTTCCGGTCCTGCCGTCATAGGTGTATCCGCCCACGCCGAAGCCGGAGATCGACAGCGCATGCTCGTCTTCCCCCGTGACGGGCTTGAGATCACCCCCCGTGTCGTCGATGTCCACGGGCTGATCGGGCTTGCCCTGGGCGGAGGCCCTGTCGGCGGCGAGGGCGAGGACGATGATCGCGATACTGCCGAATCGCGCCAATACCCGCATGTGCTTCTCCCTGGTCTTGAGGCCCGTGGGTGACCGCATCGGTGCGGTGCACCCGGCGCGGCCGAGGAAGGTCGGTCGCGGAGGTCTGCTCGAGCTATGTGGCGGCTAGACCAAGCGGGGAGGTGGCGGCTCGACCGAGTGGGAGATGAGGCGGGGAGGAGTGGGGAGGTCGCGGACAGGCTCGACCCAGCGAGCGGGAGCCACGGCGATGACCGGCGCGTATGCCGGCTGCACGGGCGAGATCACCTGGATCGGCTCGCGCTGGACGGCGCCGACGTCGCTCGTGTGGCAGGCGACGTTCCCGAGCGTCGGGTGCCCCCGGTCCGCGCCGGTCGTCGCGTGCGCACCGGCATGGTGGGTCCCGAAAAGGCATAGCGCGGCACACCCCACGACCGGCTGGGCCACCAGGAAGGCGGTCAGGGTCGCCAGGGCGAAACCGCGGGAGCGCAGGGCGTGGAGCATCGAGGGAGAAGGTAACCAAGGGGTGGGCCGCGGGACAGGCGCCTGCGCGTGTCCGGGTCCGGGGCCCTAACCTCCTAGCTCGCCCATCAGCCGCTCCAGCGCGCCCACCAGATCGGGCGAGAGCTCCAGCACCTCGGCCAATGGATCGGTCCCCAGCTTCCGCATCCGCTCGGGCACCGTCTTGATCGTGTGCCGCCGGATGTCCAGGCTGTGGTTCACCTCGCGCCAGGCGAGCGGCACCGACACCGGCGCGCCGGGCAGCGGCCTCACGCTGAACGGCGCCACGATCAGCTTGCCCGAGCCGTTCTGCAGGTAATCGACGTAGACCCGTCCGTCCCGCTGGGAGATCTGCCGGGTGATCGTCGCGATGTTGGGCAGCCGCTCGACCAGACACCGGGCCAGAAGCTCGCCCAGGGAGCGCGACTGCTCGTGGGTGCACTGCCGGCCCAGGGGAATCAGCAGGTGCAGCCCGCTCGAGCCGGTGGTCTTGACCGAGACGGGCAGCTTGAGCCGGCGGCAGAGCGCCTTGGCCGCGAGGGCGACCTCGACCACGTGCTCGAAGGGCGCGCCCTTGGGATCCAGGTCGAGCACGCACCAGTCGGGCTTCTCCAGTGTCGGTGTCCGGCTGGCCCAGAGATGCAGCGGGATGGATCCCAGGTTGATGACGTAGAGCAGCGAGGCCGCGTCGTCGCAGATGAAATAGTCGATCTCCCGCTGAGTGTCTTCGCTCCACATCCGCTCGGTCCGGATCCACTTGGGCGTGAATCCCGGAGCGTCCTTCTGGAAGAACGACTTTCCGGCGATGCCATCGGGATAACGGGTCATCACGACGGGGCGGTTCCGGAGATAAGACAGCAGCCAGGGCGCCACCGCGCGGTAGTAGGCGATGAGGTCGCCCTTGGTGTAGCCGTCCTCAGGCCAGAAGACCTTCTTGAGGTTGGTGAGCTCGAACGGCAGGTCATCCGGGTCGTCCTGCGCAGCCCGACTTTCATCCCGGGCGCGGAGCCCGTCATCCCGAGGAGCGGAGCGACGAGGGATCTTCTCACGCGGGGGCCGAACTCGGCCCGGTAAGATCCCTCGGTCGCTGCGCTCCCTCGGGATGACAGAGTCGCTGCGCTCCGAGCCCTCCCGTGCTTCCCAGCCGCCCGCGTCGCTCGATGCCCGTACGCACTCGTCCGGCCGCTTGTCGTCCCGGAAGCGCAGGAAGACCGGCTGCCGCAGCAGGCCCTCGTCGGTCCACTCGGTGTACTCCACCTCGCTCACCAGCAGCGGCTCGACCCAGGTGGTGCCCTTCTCCTTCGGAATCGGCCCGCTGCACGGCGGGTCCTGCCGTTTGTGCTCCTGGAGAGTCCGGGTCACCTCGGC
>JBBSHB010000052.1:0-17699 GCA_038253515.1 Gemmatimonadales bacterium
GCGCCTGCACCCCGGTCCCCGCCAGCTCAGCGGCCATCCCCTCCGTGAACGTCGTGAGGTACGCCTTGCTGGCGGAGTAGTTGGCGTTTCCCGCCGAATAGATGAAGGAGGCGATCGACGAGACGTTGATCACTGCGCCTCGCCGGTTGCGCAAGAGGAGCGGGAGGGCCGCGAGCGTCAGCCGGACCGGCGCGAGCACGTGCAGCCGGACCATCGCGTCCTGGCGGACCGGATCCACCTCGGCCAGCTTGCCGACGGCGCCGAAGCCGGCGTTGTTGACCAGCAGCGCGAGCCGGGGCTCGCCGGCGATGCGCTGGACTACCCGAGTGACCTCGTCGTCCACCGTGAGGTCTGCCGCGAGGACCGCTGCATTGACGTGGTACCGCGCGGTGAGCGATGCCGCGACCTCCCCGAGGCGGGCAGCGTCCCGCGACACCAGGATCAGCTCGTACCCCCGATGGGCCAGTTGCTCGCTGAACTCGCGGCCGATGCCGGCGGAGGCGCCGGTGATCACGGCGATCCCACGGTCGGTGGAGACACTCACGCGAAATGGCCCCTCAACGCTGCAGCCCGCTCTCCACCGCCGGCGCGGCGGGCCGCGCTCCTTTGCCCCCCTCCGCCGTCCGGATCGTGCGCAGCCGGCGGGCCGCCTCCGACAGGATGTCCTCCGTCTTACAGAAGACGAACCGCACCAGCGATCGCCCGCCGCCCTCGCGGAAGAAGCTCGAGCCGGGCACCGGCGTGACGCCGATCTCGCGGGAGAGCCACACCGAGAAGCCGGTGTCGTCCATCGGCGGCCCCGCGCCGGAGGCGATCTCGCCCAGCGCCGAGAAGTCCGCCAGGATGTAGTAGGCGCCCTCGGGGCTGGTGCAGCCGAAGCCCGCTTCGATCAGCGCGCCGTGCAGCAGGTCGCGCTTGTGGCGGTAGGTGGCGGCGAGCGTCTGGTAGAAGACCGGCTCCAGGCCGTCGAGCGCCGCGGCGATCCCTTCCTGCAGCGGCGCGGGCGCGCCCACGGTGAGAAAGTCGTGCACCTTGCGGATGGCGTCGGTCAGTCCCGGGGGGGCGATGATCCAGCCGATCCGCCATCCCGTGACGCTGAACGTCTTCGAGGCGCCGCTGATGGTGACCGTGCGCTCCCGCATCCCCGGCAGCGTGGCGATCGGCAGGTGCGCGCCCTCGAAGCGGATGTGCTCGTAGATCTCGTCGGTCACCGCCAGCACGTCGTGCGCCACGCACAGATCGCGGACGGCCTCCAGCTCGGTGCGCCCGAGCACCCGGCCCGCCGGGTTGCTCGGCGTGTTCACGATGATCGCCCGGGTGCGGGGCGTGAACGCGGCCGTCAGCCGGTCCAGATCCAGCGGCCGGCCGGGCTCCAGCGGCACGAAGACCGGCCGGGCATCGGCCAGAATCGTGTCGGGTCCGTAGTTCTCGTAGAACGGCTCGAACACGATGACCTCGTCGCCCGGGTCCACCACCGCGAGGAGGGTGGCGATCATCGCCTCGGTGGCGCCGCAGGTGACGGTGATCTCTCGCTCGGGATCGGCGACGAGGCCATACCAGGTCTCATACTTGCGGGCGATTGCCTCGCGCAGCCGCTGCGCGCCCCAGGTGATAGCGTACTGGTTGATGTCGTCCCTGATCGCTCGTGCCGCGGCGTCCTTCACCAGGTCCGGCGCGGGAAAGTTGGGGAAACCTTGGGCGAGGTTGAGCGAGTCGTGCTCCCGAGCCAGGCGGGTCATGCCTCGGATCACGGACTCGCGGAAGCCATGGGTGCGGCGGGCAGTCTGCACTGAGCGCTCGGCGTGTAGGGGCTCCGGAAGTATATCTCGGTGCAATACCCCGCTGCCCGCCGTCAACCTGTTGCAGGACAGCCCATCGCGCCGGTTCGCGACAAGGCCTCGATGCAGAAATTCACCACGGAGACACGGAGAAACACGGAGGGTGCCACGGAGAACCACATTATTGCTGTTTTTCTCCCGGTTGGTTTCCGTGTCCTCCGTGTCTCCGTGGTGAATTGGCCGCGGGTGTCAGCCGTCCCCGAGCCCTATTAGGATAGAGAACGTGACTTCACCGCCGCCCCCATCCCAGCCGCCCCCGTTCGTCGATCTGCACAATCACCTCGTCCCCGGTGTGGACGACGGGTCCGAGTCCGTGGACGAGTCGCTCACCTGCCTCGCCGGCCTGTTCGACGAAGGCGTGCGCACGCTGGTCTCGACCCCGCACCTCCTGCTCCCCCGCCTGACCACCGACGCCGCCGTGACCCGCGAGCTCGACGTCCATCGCCGCGCCTTCGACCAGCTCGTGGCCGCGGCGGACGGCCGCGGCGACCTTCCCGCCCTCGGACTGGGGCAGGAGATCTGGGCCCCGGACGGCGGCACCATCGCCCGGGTGGCCGGCCGGGCCGACCTGGGACTGGCCGGTTCCGCGACGCTGCTGGTCGAGTTCGGCTTCGACCTGCAGAGCGATCACATCGATGTGGTCCGCGCCGCGCGCGGCGCCGGCCGGCGGATCGTGATCGCCCATCCGGAGCGCTATCGCTATCTGGAGGGAATGGTCCCGCTGGACCTGATGCGCCGCTGGCGGGAGCTGGGAGCGCTGTTGCAGGTGAACGCGGGCAGCTTCACCGGGCACTATCGATCGGGACCGGAGGAGCTGGCGTGGGAGATGGTGGCGGAGGGACTGGTGGACCTGGTCGGCAGCGACCACCACGGGGTCCGGCGGTCCGGCGTGTCACCGCTCGCGGCCTATCAAGCGCTCATCGCCCGCGGTGAGCCGGGGCTGGCCGAGCGGGCGATGAGCGAGACGCCGAGCGCGCTGCTGGGGGACCCCGGTGCCGGCGGCGGCGCCGGAGAGCTCAGATCTCCAGCGGCGGGCGGGTAGTGCCGATGGCCTGCAGCAGATAGCCCATCGGGGTCCTCGAGTCCGCGCCCACCAGGACCGACGCCGAGTCCACCGTCGCCGCGATGCGCTGGCGGAGCGCCGAGTAGCTCTCCTTGGCGGCCGGATCGTCGAACTGGATCGTGCGCGGCGTGATGGTGTACGCGCCCGCCTGTGCGTCCAGCACTCCCAGCAGGCTGTCGGCGCCGGAGAGGAGCGAGCTGGTGAGCCCCACCAGCGCCGGTGACTCCTTCGGCGTGACCCGGCCGTACCAGCGGCGGATGGCCGTCGGCGACCAGCCTACCCGCTTCGAGACCACGGTGAACGAGTCCTGATACTCCCGCTCGATCACGGCGCGCTGCTGCCGGTAGACCCGGATGAAGTTGCTCGCGCCGGCGAGGCCCATCCGGGTCTCGGTCACTCCGCCGCTGGGGGAGAGCCGGGAGGTTCCGAAGAGCTCGCTCAGCCGCACCACCCGCATGCCGCCTTCCAGCCGCGACTGGGCGGAGTCGTGCGCCGCTCTCCACTGGCGGATGAAGGTGTCGATCGACACCGCGCTCTCGCGTTCACTCGCGGCCGGCTGAGCGGCGGGCGATGCGGCCGGCTTGGCGGTCGGCTTGGCCGCCGGCAGTGCGGGCAATGCCTCGCGGAGTTGCTTGGGGCGGATCGCGGGGGCCACCGGCAACGCGAACGGCGGCTTCAGCGGAACGGTGGCGGCTGGGGCCTCCACCCGGGCGGTCTCGATCGACGCGGCCCGCGCCGGATCGCTGCCGTGCGGCTGAGCGTAGCCCTCGTATCTCGCGGAGCTGCTGGCGAGCGAGACTATCTCGCGGGTCGGCTCGTCCGCGGGCGCGGACGCCTGTTCGACTCGCTCGATGTCGACCGGTGACGCCGCCGGCCGTCCTGACCAGGGCGGACGTGGAGCCGAGGAGGAAAGCTCGATGCCGAGCAGCAGGAGCAGGCCGGTCACACTCAGTGCCAAGGGGCGGCGCCAGGGATGCATCGGGCCTCCCTCCGAGCGGCCGGACCGCGGCGCATCGTCCGCCGGGGGCTCCGGATCCGAGGCACCCTCGAGGGTCTCGGCGGCTGCGTTGAAGAAGGTCCAGCTGGTGCGGTCCAGCGGCGGAAGCGGTGCCGGTTCCGGCTGGCGCTGGGCCGCGATCGCCTTGTACTGCGGATGCATGGTGATCGAGATCCACTTCGAGGTGGCGCGGTGGTAGATCCGGGATTGGATGTCGACGTCGCCGCTGCGGATGGCGGCCGCAAGCTCGTCGCCCGTCCGATACAGCTCTTCCTTGCCCGGCCTCAGCTCAACGAGGTACATGGCCACGCTCGATCGGTTTTCGGGCCCGGGAGGGCCCTGGGTGGATTCGGACTGCCGGTGGTTATTTGGGGCGGAGGTCTGGATTCCGCCATGGGGAAGTGCCAGTTCCGTGCTGCTCGCGACAGGCCTCCTGGCCCGGCCCGCGGGTCGAGGCCGGTCCCACAGCGGTAACAGCTTCGAGCCCAATGCCTTACCTCACGGTGTCCGGGCCGGCCACCGCGCCGGTCCCGCCCCCTCCCGGGTCCCCGCCGTCCCCGCCCTCCCAGACGCGTTTTTCCGGAGGCGGTGGTGGAATGCAAGATGTTTCCTTCACCCCTCCGATTGATTAGAGTGCGAAACGTTCCCGGTCCGGGCCAGGCCCGGACGCAGCCTACGAAAAAGCACTGCGGGGCTTTCGGCCCGCGTTGGAGGATGCATGTCGAGAGAGCGCATCACTGAAGAGTCGAGTGAGACCGGGGACAGCCGGCGGAGAGGACGCTGGAGCGGGGCGGCGGGGGCGCTGGTGCTTGCCGCGGCGATCGGCGTCGGCGTGGGACTCCTCGCGGCTCCACAGGCGGGAACCAAGACCCGGAAGGTCCTTCGGAAGCGGCTCTCCGCGCTGGGCGAAGATCTCGGCGAGGGCTACGAGGAGGTCCAGGAGCTGAGCGGCCGCGCCCGGCGCGGGCTCCGCAAGGGCGCGGGGCGTCTCAAGGAAGGCGCGGAACGGTTGCGCGAGCGCGCCGAGCGGCTCCGCGCGCGGGCAGCCGAGGCGTCGGAGGGCGAGGAGGACTTGGAAGACGCCGAGGAAGAGGAGGAAGACGAGCTCGACGAGGACGAAGGTTCCAGCCGGTTGGGCACCATCCTGGCGCTCGCGGCGGGCCTCGCCGCCACCTTCCTGATCACCAGCGATCGCGCGGCCCCGGCCCGCGAGCGGATCCGCGAGGCGGCCGATACCGTCCGCGAACGTGCCGGTGAGCAGTGGGATCGCTACCAGCGGGGCGGCGCCAACGGCGCGCCATCCGCCAGCGACGCGGCATCCAGTTCAGTGGGCGGGGCGCCGCAGGCCAGCTGAGGCTCCCCGCGCTCACCAGGCGGCGCGCCGCTCTCGCGGCTCTCGTCCTGCTGCTCACTCTGACGTTCGCCGCCGGCGGGTGGGTCGCCACCTGCGGCTTCGCCGGGTGTCCAACCACCGCTCAGATCCAGGCCTTCCGTCCCAATGAGGGCGGACGGATCCTGGACCGGACGGGCGCGCCGATCGGGCGGCTGACGTACGTTCGCCGGGTCAACGTGCCGCTCGCGCGGGTGCCGCGACCGGTGCGGGCGGCGTTCATCGCCGTAGAGGATCGGCGGTTCTACTATCACCACGGCGTGGATTGGCGCAGCGCGGCCCGCGCCGGCTTCCGCAATCTCTCCCACCTCGAGGTCCGCGAAGGCTTCAGCACGATCACCATGCAGGTGGTCCGGAACGTCTTCGTGCCCGAGCTCTCCCAGCAGCGCTCGCTTCGCCGCAAGCTGATCGAGATCCAGCTCGCCCGCCGTCTAGAGCACTCGCTCACCAAGCAGCAGATCCTCCAGCTCTATCTCAACGTCATCTATCTCGGCAACGGCACCTTCGGCGTCGAGGCGGCGAGCCGCGATCTGTTCGGCAAGAGCGTCGATCGGCTCTCCGTGGCGGAGGCCGCGACGTTGGCGGCCCTCGCGCGGGGTCCGTCGTTCTACGCCCCCCGGCGTCATCCCGAGCGCGCCCGCGGCCGGCGGGACCTGGTGCTCACGTTGATGGCCCGCGAAGGGTACCTCTCGCCGTCGCTCGCCGAGCGCGCCCGGCGCGAGCCGCTCCGGCTGGCGCCGACCGAATGGCATCCGCAGGAGGAGCGCTCCTACGGGCTGGACCCCGTCCGAGCCGTGGTGGACTCTGCCCTGGGCGACGGTCCCACGGGCCGGGGCGACCTGGTGGTCTACACCACCCTCGACTCCGCCGCGCAGCGGGTGGGAGAAGCGGTGGTGCGGCGGCAGGCCGTCGCCATCGAGCGCGCCGCCGGTTCCCGCTATCGCGGCGAGGGCGAGCCGCTGGAGGGCGCGCTGGTCGCCCTCGATCCCAGGAATGGAGAGATCCGCGCGCTGGTCGGCGGGCGGCAGGCGGTGAGCCGGGGCTTCAACCGGGCGCTGGTGGCGCTGCGGCAGCCGGGCTCGGCGTTCAAGCCGTTCGTCTACGCCGCGGCGCTCGCCTCCGGATTCACGCCCGCGAGCGTGGTCGATGACTCGCCGGTGGAGCTGGAGGAACACGGACGAGTCTGGCGGCCGGTCAACTTCGGCGGCGAGTACGGCGGCCCGCTCACCCTCCGCCGCGCGCTCATGCGGTCGGCCAACGCCGCCACCGTCCGGCTGGGCCGCTCGGTGGGCGAGCGGCGGGTGGCCGACCTCGCCCGCCACTCCGGAATCCGGAGCCCGCTCGCCCCGGTGCCGGCACTCACCCTCGGCGCGTCAGAAGTGACGCCGCTGGAGCTGGTGGCCGCATACGCGCCATTCGCCAACGGAGGCCTCCGGGTAACGCCCTCGCTGGTTCGGCGCATCGAGGCGGGCGACGGTACCGTGCTGTGGCGCGCGCCGGCGCCCAAGCCGGTGCGGGTGCTGGGTCCGGCCGAGGCGTTTCAGATCACCTCGATGCTGGAGTCGGTGGTCGACGGCGGGACCGGTCGAGTCGTCCGGCAGCTCGGCGTGCGCGGCGCGGTGGCGGGTAAGACTGGAACGACCAACAACGGCGCGGATGTCTGGTTCGTCGGGTACACCCCCGCGCTGGTGGCGGGCGTGTGGTTCGGCTACGACGCGCCGCGCCCGATCGCGGCCGATGCCTCCGGCGGACGGCTCGCCGCGCCGGCCTGGGCGGCGTTCTACCTGGAGGGCTGGCGCGAGCCTCCGCGCGCGGGTGCCTGGAGCCCGCCGGCCGGCATGGTCCGCCGCACCATCGACGCCTTCAACGGCGATCTCGCCAACCAGTGGTGTCCGGTGACCCAGCGCGAGTGGTTCAAGCTGGGCACGGAGCCCACCCGCATC
This sequence comes from Gemmatimonadales bacterium, assembly GCA_038253515.1. Lineage (GTDB taxonomy): Bacteria > Gemmatimonadota > Gemmatimonadetes > Gemmatimonadales > GWC2-71-9 > CAVVWJ01. The sequence continues at coordinate 7,232 of JBBSHB010000052.1, forward strand.
TGCCGGGAGCACCACGCACCACTGATCGATCAGATCGAGGACCTGGGACGCAAGCTGGGGAACGCGCTGCGGAAGCTGCTGAAGTTCTAGTCGGCCCGGGTGGAGATCGGGATCGCGGGCGTTCCCTGCCGACGGCTGCTGTCGGAGGCGAGCTGGAACGTGGGATAGAGCAACAGCTGGCGACGCACCTGCCCCGCCGCCCGCATCACCTTGGTCGGGTAGCGGTGACAGTTGGGCGTGTTGGCGCTCACCACGCAGCCGTTGTACCGCAGCAACGCGCGACGCACGTCACCGGTGCGCGCGAGCAACTGCCCGAAGACGCGGGCGCCGTGGCAGATGTTGGCCTCGACCTGCATCAGGTCGTTCGAGGCGCAGTCGAAGGTGCCCGCGTGGAAGTGCATCACCTGCATCAGTCCGATGGCGCCCTGGCTGCTCACGGTGCCCGACTCGAGCCGCGGGTTCTCGGTCAAGAGCATCCCGGTCAAGAGGCTCGGCGCCACGTGCAGTCGGCCGGCCTCCTTCACGATCGCCCGCGCGATCCGCACGGCCATCCCCGGCGTCCGGGTGTGCCGGCCGAGCAGCTGGGCCAGGGGGCGGTACTGATACCGCGAGACCACCTCCCGCTCCAAAGCAACGCTGTCGACCGCCTCGGGCTCCGGCTCGGGCGCGCTCACGACGATCGCGGGAGCCAGGAACGGGCGCAGCGCCGGCGTCGCCCTCGGCCTGGGGGGCGTCAGCTGCACGGCGCCGACGAATCCGCAGACGGCGAGCGCCACGAGAAAGGGCCGTCTCGGTTTCGGCTGGATGGCTGATCTCCTGCGGGAGTAGGCCGGGAACATCGGTCGGGCCGACGTACGCAAGAACCACGCACCAAACCGGCGGGCGCTGGCCTAAGACTTTGGCGGTGGAAGTCCCAAGTCGAATGAGGTCATGGCCGATCGGCCTGGCCTCTCAACCAGAGTCGAGGCAGGACTCCCGGCGATATCCTCGGATGATGGCGCGCGATGGCGGCGATCGGATTCCCCTGGACCGGCGATTTCCCCGTGGTCCCGGGACTTTGCAATCGGCCGGCGGTCAGATGAGCGAGCGCAGCAGCTCCATCATCCTGACGTCGAAGGGATCGGGCGATGGATCGTCCGGGGCGATGTCGGGGTTTTGCTGCGGGGTCTCCAGAACGAGCGGCACCCCCGCGCTCCGCCGGTCCTGGAGCAGCCAGCGGAACGGCTCCCGTCCGATCTTGCCCTCCCCGATCAGCACGTGCCGGTCCTTGTTGGATCCCAGCGCCCCCTCGCTGTCGTTGAGATGGAAGAACGCCGGTGGTGCCCCGGCCGCCGCCTCGAACTCGTCGAGCACGCGGGTGAGTGTCACGGCCGATGCGGAGATGTCATGCCCGGCGGAGAAGAGATGACAGGTGTCGAGACCGTATCCGGTGCGTGCCCGGAGCGGCCGCGGCACCGCCGCGAGAATGGCACCCACCTCCTCCGCCGTCCGCCCCAGCGTGGTGCCGGCGCCCGCGGTGTTCTCCACCAGGATCCGGGTCGGGCCGTCGACCGCCTGCAGCGCGGCGGTGATCGCGCGGGCGGCACGCTTGGCACCCGCCTCCCGGTCGCCGTCGGCGGCCGCCCCTGGATGGAAGCAGACTCCACCGATTCCCAGCGCCGTCGAGCGCTCCAGCTCCTTCCGCAGGCCGGCCGCCGCCCGTTCCCACTTCGCCTCGTCCGCCGTGGCGGTGTTGAGCACGTAGGCGGCGTGCGCCAGCACCTGCGCCGGTGCCACGCCGGCCTGATCGATCGCGGCACGAAAGCGGGTGACTCGTTCCGGCCGGATCGAGGTCTTGTCGCCGTAGTACTTGGGGATCGCGGTGAAGATCTGGAGCGCGCTCATGCCGGCGCTCCCCGCCCGAAGCGCCGCCAGGTGGATCCCGCCGTTGTCGATGGTGTGGGCCCCGATATACCGGGTCACCCTCGCCTCTCATCCATGACGGTGATGCTCCTTACAGACAGCGATCTTCCGCGGAGCCATTCTGCCGGCCCGGGCCCTTCCGTCGTGCACCGCGACCGCGCGAGGCCCACTTTCCCACAGCCGTCGGAGGTCATCGTGCCACGTGAGAGGAACCAAGCGATCAACAGCTACATCGGCGATATGTTGTCGCTCGAGGATCATATCGAGAAGGCGATCGAGGCCCAGATCAAGGATCTGGCGGACTATCCCGACGTCGTGACCGAGCTGAAGCAGCTCCACCGTACCATCGAGCACCACATCAGCGATCTCCGCATGCTGAGCGACCGGCGCAAGGCCGGCGGAGTCACCGAGGCCGTGAAGCGGGCCGGATCCGCCGTGGCCGGGGTGGCGGCCGGCGTCATCGACCACTTCCGCACGGAGGGGCTGCCCAAGGATCTCCGGGACGACTACACGGCGTTGAGCCTGGCGACCATCGGCTACGTCATGCTCCACACCACGGCGCTGGCGCTGGACGACCGGGAGGTGGCGGACCTGGGGCAGCAGCACTTCAACGACTACGCCCAGGTGATGGTCCGGTTCAACACCTTCGTTCCGTCGGCTGTCATCCGCTACCTTGGCCAGGAAGGCCTCCTGGTGCGGGAGGACGTGCTCCCCGAGATCTACCGCACCGTGGCGGACGGCTGGCGCGCCGCGGAGTCCGCCGTGATGAGTGGATCCGAGGGGGCGACGGTCACCAATCGCTGAGCCTGGCAGCCGACGCGGAAGGACCCGCGACCGGCCGGGGCGCCGGACGGGAGCTGGTCCGCCGTTCGGCGTCCCGGCGGCAGTAGAACAGCCGGGCGGGCATGACGTTCCTGAGCTCGAACTCCTCCCGCACGATGCCGAACAACCCCCGGAGCGACGGCAGCACCGCGCGGGTGAATTGGAAGACCAGAAAGGTGCCCTGGGGGTGCAAGAGGGCGTGGGTCTTCCGGAGGATCTGGTCCCGCGTGCCCTCCGGCATCGTGGTGTAGGGGATGCCGGAGATCACGTAGTCGGCCTGCTCCAGCCCGGCCCCGGCCAGCACGTCGTCCGCGTTCACCGCCGACCCGTGCACCAGCTGCAGCCTGGGGTCCTGGATCCGCCGGCGGAGGAAGCGCACGAAGTCGCCGTTGGTCTCGATCGCCACCAGCACGGCGTCGGGAGCCATCCGCCGGAGGATCTCGGTCGTCACGGTCCCTACCCCGGGCCCATACTCCACGATGACTCGGGCGCGGGTCCAGTCGACGGGCGCGAGCAGCCGGTTGACCAGGAACCGGGAGCTCGGGATCACCGAGCCCAGCATCCGGGGGTGCTTGAGAAAGTTGCGGCCGAAGAGCAGGAGCCGCTCCGACTGGCCTCGCGGGATCCGCATCCGAATTCCTCCCTCAGGGGGTTCATCCTGCTCTCCGTCCGGCAACCCACGGATGATGGCTCTATCCGCGACCAATTCAAGTCCATGCCGTCTCTGGGTCGGGACCTCGGGATACGTCTACCCCATTGGCGGGGCGGCGTGTTCTACCCCAAAGGACTCACGCTGGACCGGTTTCTGTCGCTGCTGCCGGCCGGGCGACCCTGGGTGATCGAGTTTCGTCATCCAAGCTGGCAGACCGCCGCGACGTACGACCGCCTGGGCCGCGGCGGTGTCGCGCTCTGCATTCCGGTGGGCGGCAGAATCCAGCCTGATCTGGTGACCACCGCGCCGTTCGCCTACCTCCGCATGCATGCCGGCCACGGAGCGTCCGCGACGGACAGCGACTACTGGTCCTGCTTGGCATCGATCGAGGATCCAGACACACCGACGCCCACCGAGCAGCGTGCCCGGTGGGCGTCGGTGCGTTCCGAAGAACCTGCGAGTCTCAGCGCGCGCCCGCCGCCGCGGCCTGCGCCTGGTAGAGCTCGAGGCGTCGCTTGGCGATGTCCTCATCCCTGGCGGCCAGGTCCTTGGCCGCCTGGGCGCGCGATTGCTGCGCCTCGAGGGTCTTCCGCTCCAGCTCGCGGATCACCTCGTCGTGCCGCAGTGTGGCCACGGCATCGATGCCGGCGACTTTGGCCCGCTCGGCCCGATGCTGGGCGACCTGCAGTTCGAGTTCCAAGCCGTTCTGCGTCACCTGGGCCAGCTTCTTGGCCGCCTTGGCCGCATCGACCTCGGAGCTGTGGAGTGCCGCACGGTGGTCGAGGAATTCCCGCTGCCGCTGGAGGACCGTCTTCTCGGCCCCGAGCGAGACCTTCTCCGCGTCCTGCTTGTTCTTGTCGGCCAGCTTCATCCGCGCGTCGAGGGTGGAGATCTCCCGCTTCTTCACCTCGGCCTCGCCCCGTGTGCTGGCCTTGAGGCCGGTCGCCCGATCCAGATCAGCATCCGCGTCACGCTCGGCCGCCTTGGCGTTCTCCAACAGGGCCTGGATGCGCTCAGGACTCCGGGCCGGGAGGACGTCGACGAAGCCCAGCGCCGTAGCGACGGACGGAGCGGCGGGTGCTGCCGCGGGAGCCGCCGGAGCGACACTCGGAGCAGGCGCCGTGGCAGCAGGGGCGTAACCCTGGGCCGCACTATCGGCCGGCTGGGGGGCGGCTGGCGCCGGAGCGGGTTGCTGGGCACCGAGTGGGGAACACATGGCCGCCAGCGCGGCGCCAAGGATCACTGGGATGTAACGTCGGGATTGCACGGAAACTCCCTTGCCAAAGGTTGCCCGGGGCGACAACTCGATTTGGCTGAGAAATGCGGGTAGACGACGCGAGGGGGCCTATGAACTTACCCCGGAAAGCGCGCGAGGGTAATGGCGGGCGGGAATCCTAGTCCTCCAACCAGCGGGTGAGCTCCGCCGCGGGCCGGCGCCGGCTCGGTGCCGCGGCGTCCGCGGGAAAGCCCAATGACACGACACCCACCACCCGGAACCCTTCGGCCAGGCCGACCAGCTCGGCCAGCTCGGGTCGCCGCATGACCCCGCCGGTCCGGAGGTAGGTGCCCAGCCCGAGCGACTCCGCCGCGATCATCAGGTTCTCCGTCGCCATCATGGCGGCGGCGTAGTCCTCTTCCCGGGTGAGCTCGTCGGCGTTGACGGCGCACATCACCACCACGAACGCCGGCGTCTCCAGCGCCTCCCGCCGGACCTTCTCGCCACCGGCCCTCGCCTCGGGCGACTCGGGGTCGGGGTATCGCTTGCTCCGGTGCCGCGCCCGGATCTCGGCAAAGCGTGATCGGGCGGCGCCGGTGAGCACGGCGAAACGCCACGGCTGGGTGAGCTTGTGGTTGGGGGCGCGCACGGCGCAGTCGAGCAGACGCTCGATCGTCTCGCGGGGCACCGGGTCGGGTCGGAAGCGGCGGACCGAGGTCCGCCGCTGGATGGCATCGATGGCGTCCATCCGCCCAATCTAGCCCGGAGGGGCCGCTCGGGCCGGGCGCAGCTCGATGACCGCGAAGACGGCCCCTTGAGGATCCTCGATCACGGCGAACCGGCCCACCTCCGGCACCTCGGTCGGAGCGAGCAGGACGCGTCCGCCGAGCGACGCGGCTCTCGCGGCGGCCGCCTCGCAATCCTCCACCGCGAAGTACCGCAGCCAGTGGGGCCTGGCCGGACCGTCGAGGGGGTCGATCGGCCGCATCCCGCCCGCGAACGACTCGCCCCGCCGGCAGTAGGTATAGGTCGAGGTCCCCATCGGATGGGACTGGCACTGCCACTCCAGCAGCGCCGCGTAAAACGTCACCGCGCTCTCCGGGTCGCCGGTGACCAGCTCGTTCCAGCAGGGCGTGCCCGGCTCGCCGACCAAGCCCGCTCCGATGTGTCGCCTCGGCTCCCAGAGGGCGACGACCGCGCCGATCGGATCCCGGATCACCGCCATCCGCCCGACGTCCAGCACGTCGAACGCCTCCATCAGCACCGTGCCTCCCAGCTCGCGCGCCCGTTGGGCGGTGGGCCCGGCGCCTTCCACCGAGACGTAGGACAGCCAGTGCGGCGGGGCGGTCTGATCGGGTTGGACGTCCTGCTGGTAGAGCGCCGCCACCGACCATCTTCCCACCGAGAACATGGTGTAGAAGCTGTCGGGGCCGACCGGCCGGTCCTCGGCCTGCCAGCCGAACAGCTCGGTGTAGAATCGGGTGGCGGCGCGGGCATCGGGCGTGCCCAGGTCGGCCCAGCAGAACGTGCCTGGAGCGTACGTGTCCATCACGGTCATACGCGTCCTCCGGTGCTGATCTTCTCGGCGGGATGGTCCAGCGAAGGGAGGCCGCGGCCAGCCCCCTCCTAAATGACGGACTCGAGCGGACCCGGTTTCACACGGGACAGGAGGGCGAGCGCGACCAGATCGTAGAGCCCATGGGCCAGCATGGGAACCAGCAGGTTACCGGAGAGGAGGAAGACCAGGCCGAGGTAGAGACCCACGATGCCGGCGACGACGGCGTACTCGCGAGTGAGGAAGTGGGCCAGACCGAAGCAGGCGCCGGTAAGGATCACCGCCATCCAGCCCGGCAGGTGGTCGGCCAGCGTCGACTGCAGCACGCCGCGGAAGAGGGCCTCCTCCCCCGCTCCGGCCAGGGCCGCGACCAGCGCCAGCTCGGGAAGCGAGCACCCCGCGAACAACGGACGGACCCGCTCGTCCACCAATCGGACCAGGCGAACGACCGGGGCGAACCTGGTGTGAAGACACCACGCCAGTCCCAGACAGAGGGGAAGGGTCGCGGCGATGCCCCAGCCGACGCCGCTCCGGTCGACCCGAAGCTGGGCCAGCGGAGAGTGTCCCGCCAGGCGCCCTGCCCCGAGCGCCACCAGCAGGATTCCGCCTTCGACGATCGCCGCCAGAGGGATCACCGCCGGGCGCGGCGGTCGCTCCGCCGGCGTCGCTACTTCGCCCGCTCCAGGTACACACCCTCTCGCGGATTCACCCGGACCCGCTCGCCCTCGCCGATGAACTCGGGCACTTGAATGGTCATCCCGTTGCTCAGCTTGGCCGGCTTGGTGCTGGCCGTCTTGGTGGCGGTCTTCATGGTCGGCGCCGTCTCCACCACCTCCAGCTCGGTCACCGACGGAAGCTGGATCGAGATCGGACGGCCGTTGAGCCACTCGGCCTGGAAGGTCATGCCCGGGCCGAGCCACTGCCCCTGGTCGCCGGTGACCTCGTCGTCCAGGGTGTACTGCTCGTAGGTCTCCGCCTCCATGCAGTGGACCCCGTTGGCGTCCCGGTACATCACCTGGAGGTCCTTGGTGTCGAGCCGCGCGTCTTCCACGAATTCGGTGGCGCTGAGGCGGGTATCGAAGGTGTTGCCCGAGGTCAGGTTTCTGAGCCGCACCTGGACGAATGCCCGCAGGTTGCCCGGCGTGCGATGCTGAAAGTCCATCACCCGGCACGGCTGCCCGTCGAGGATGAGCACGTGGCCGCGGCGGATATCGCTTGCCTTCATTGGTGGGACGCTCCGTATTGCTGCATGGTGGAAAAATACACCCCGGCCGACCCGGCCGCAGGAGGGCCGAGGTGACCACAGTCACATCCGCGATCCCACGGCCCGGTGTAGCTTCGCCGCTGGGATCAGCGGGGAGGAACAGCGTGACGGACGAGCTCCGGGTGATGCACGCCTAGTCGGACCGGGGTCGACCGCCTCGCTCCCTGGCGCGCCAACGTCGGGGAGCCGCTGTCGCTCGACCTCGCGCCCGAGAGCGGCGGAGCTTCGGCTGCCCCCACTCTCGTGGTGCTCAGTTGGAACGTCTGGATCGGCCGCGGACAACTCAGCGATCTGGTCGGCCGCATCCGCCCCGGCCCGGAGGCCGCCCTCGTCGTCCTGCTCCAGGAGGCGTATCGCGCGGACCACTCCGTGCCCGCGCGCTCCAGCGGCCGCGCCGGGCGGGGCCACCTCACCCGCGCCCGGCCCCAGGAAGACCTCGCCGACGCCGCCCGGCGGCTCGGTCTCAACCTGCGCTACGTGCCGTCGATGCGGAACGGCGGCGAGCGAAGCGATCGGGGAAACGCGATCCTCTCGACCTTGCCGCTCGAGTCGACCGCGGGCGTCGAGCTGCCGCTGGTCCTCCAGCGGCGAGTCGCCGTGGCGGCGTCGATTTCCCTGGCCGGGCGGCGGATCCGCCTGGTCAGCGCCCATCTCGACCCGCGCGGGCCGCCGGGGCACAAGTGGCTGGGCGCGGCGGGCCGAGGCCGGCAGACGCAGCACCTTCTCGATCACCTGGAGGACGACCTCGTGATACTCGGTGCCGATCTGAACCTTGGACGGGGTCGCGCGGAACGGAGCTGGCGCCTGCTCAAGGACGCCGGCTTCACCTTCGGCGTGCCGCCCGGACTTCCGGCCTGGCGCCACACCTTTCACGCCCTGCCCCGCCTGGTGCTCGACTACGTGCTGATCCGGGACCGCGCCGGTGTCGTGGCCCGCGCCGACATCGAGCGGCTCGACCAGCACCCGAGCGACCGCGGCCCCACGGTGTTCGGCTCCGATCATCACCCGCTGCTTGCCCGAATCGCGGTGCGTCCCGCCGACGGCGGGCCCTCGTGAGCGAGTGGCTGGGGCTCGATCTCCCCTGGTGGGCCTGGCTCCTGCTCGTGATCGGGGTGGTGTCACTGGTCTCGGTGATCGGCGCGCTCTTCCTGCCCGACTGGCCCGAGCCGGATTATCAGAAGGGATTCGGCCTCGACACCGGCACCGACGATTTCGTCCAGGCTGCCGCCGGCTTCCTCAACCTGCCCGTGCTCCGCGGCGGACAGGCGACGTTGCTGGAGAACGGCGACGCCTTCTATCCCGCCATGCTGGAGGCGATCCGGGGCGCCAGGGAGAGCGTCAACTTCGAGGTCTACATCTTCGTGCCCGACGAGGTCGGTCGTCAGTTTCTCGACGCGTTCAAGGAGCGGGCGCGTGCCGGGGTGGAGGTGCGGGTGCTGGTGGATGGGTTCGGGTCCCACCAGATGAAGAAGCGCCACCGGGAGGAGCTGGGCGAAGCCGGCGTTCGGATCGAGCGCTTCCGCCCTCTCGCGCTCCGCAACCTGGTGCGGATCTACCGGCGCACTCACCGCCGCGCCATCGTGGTCGACGGCCGGGTGGCGTTCACCGGCGGAGCGGCGGTGTCGAAGAAGTGGATCGGCAACGTCCGGAACACCCACGAGTGGCGCGACAGCATGACCCGGGTCACCGGCCCACTGGTCAGCGGGATCCAGTCGGCGTTCGCCACCAACTGGGTCTATTGCACCGGCGAGGTCATCGCCGGTCCGCGCTTCTATCCCCGGTTCGAGTCGGCCGAGGGAGCCTGCGGCGTTTCGGTGGTGAGCTCCCCGTCCGACGCCCACCAGCCGATCCGGCTGCTCTTCTGGCTCAGCTTCATCAATGCGCGGCGCCGGCTGTGGATCTCCAACTCCTACTTCATCCCGGATCGGCGGCTGCGGCAGGCGGTGATCGAGCGGGCGCGGAGCGGCGTGGACGTGCGGGTGTTGGTGCCGGGCAACCACACCGACGCGGTGCCGGTGCAGCTGGCCGGCCACAGTTACTACCAGGAGCTGCTCGAAGCCGGTGTGCGGGTCTTCGAGTTTCAGCCGGCCATGATGCACGCCAAGACCGTCGTGGTGGACGACGGCTGGTCCATCGTCGGCTCCGCCAACCTGGATGAGCGCAGCATGGAGCTGAACGAGGAGAACGTGCTCGGTATCGCCGACCGGGAGTTCGCCCGGGCCGTGTCCGACGGCGTCGAGTCCGACCTCGCCCGCTCCCGCGAGATCCGGCTGGACCAGTGGCGCCGGCGCTCGATCTTCCGGCGGGGGCTGGAGACGATCGCCAAGGCACTCATCGAGCAGTACTAGCCGCCGGCGATCGCGGCCACGACAGTGACCTCGTCGCCCTCGCGCACCGGGGTCGCGAAGCCGTCGCGGAACCGGATGTCCTCGTCGTTCAGATAGAACGTCACGAAGGGATAGGGGCCGCCGGCCTCGTCCCGCAACCGCGGCGCCAGCCGGGGAAACCGTCCGGCGATCTCCGCCACCACATCGCCCAGCGTCGCCCCACTCGCTTGAATCGTCGCCTGCCCATCCGTCAGTCGGGCCAGGACGGTCGGGAGACTAAAGGTCACGGCCATGGAGAGCCTCCAGCTCGCGAATCTTGGGATTGATGATCGGCGCATCGGGCAGAGTGCCCTCCAGCGCGTCGACGGTCTTGAGCCCATTGCCCGTGATGCAGAGCACGACCTCGTCGTCGGGCCGGAAGCGGCCCGCCTCCGCCAGGGCCAGGGCGCCCGCCACGGTCACTCCGCCGGCCGTCTCGGCGAACACCCCGGTCGACTCGGCCAGCACCCTGATCCCCTTCACCAGGTCGCCGTCCGAGACGCCGGCCACCCACCCGCCGCTGGCGCGAATCGCCTGGGCGGCGAAGCGGCCGTCCGCGGGATTGCCGATGGCGAGCGAGCGCGCGATGGTGTGGGGAATCACCGGCTCGATCGACTCCCCGCCCCGCTCCACCAGGTTGACGATCGGCGCGCAGCCCGTGGCCTGAGTGCCGTAGAGCCGCGGCGGCGGA
>JBBSHB010000053.1:0-17601 GCA_038253515.1 Gemmatimonadales bacterium
CCGTGGGCCGTCCCGGATTGCCTCGGAACCGTGACCCCGATACGATTGAAGGCTCCATGCATCCGCCCGCCGCCTTCGCACCGCACGGTCGTCCCGATCTGCTCGATCCCATCGAGGTCGCGAAGCTTGGCGGGCTCGAGGTGGTGACGGAAGGGGTCGTCGAAGGCTTCCTCGCCGGACTGCACCGCTCGCCCCGCCGCGGATTCTCCGTGGAGTTCGCGGAGCATCGCATGTACCAACCGGGCGACGATCTCCGCTACGTGGACTGGAAGATCCTGGGCCGAAACGACCGCCTCTACGTGAAACAGTTCGAGGAGGAGACCAATCTCCGGGCCATGGTCGTCTGCGATGCCAGCCGCTCGATGGCCTGGACCGGGGCGCCTGGAACGGTGCTGCCCAAGCTGGCATATGCCCAGCGGCTCATCGCCGCGCTCTCGCTGATTCTGCTGCGGCAACGGGATGCGACCGGGCTCATCACCTTCGACGACGAGGTACGGACCGTCCTCCCGCCCCGGGCACGACTGAGCCATTGGCACCAGCTGCTCCAGACGCTCAGCGCGCTGGAGGCGGGGCAGGGGACCGCGGCGGAGCCCGCGCTCCGCCGGGTGGTCGACCAGCTGCGCCGACGCGGCCTGGTCGTGTTCGTCTCCGATCTCCTGCTCGACCGCGGGCTCGCGCTCAAGGCGCTTCGTTTCCTTCGGCACCGAGGCCATCAGGTCCTGGTGCTCCACATCATGGACCCGGCGGAGGTCGCGCTCGGCGGACCCGCGGAAGCGCGATTCGAGGATCCCGAAACCCGGGCCTCGGTGGTGCTGCGTCCGCGTGACTGGGCCGGGGCCTACCGGGACACCGTCAACACGGTGGTGGGCGAGTGGCGGCTCGCCTGCCGTCGGCATGGCATCGGTTATCATCGCGTCATCACCGACACCCCCTACGGCATCGTGCTGCGCGAGGCACTTGCTCCCTCCTCCCGGGCGGCATGATCGGCTTCCTCCATCCGTGGGCGCTCGCCGGGCTTGCCGCGGCGGCGATTCCGCTGGTGCTGCACCTGCTCGCCCGTCGTGAGCCGCCCACCATCGTCTTTCCGGCCGTTCGCTACCTCATCACCACCACCAGGGAACACCAGCGCCGGCTCAAGCTGCAGCACCTGCTCCTGCTTCTGCTGCGGACCCTGCTGCTCGTCGCGCTGGTCCTGGCTGCCGCGGGGCCGACCACTGCTCGAGGGGGCGTGGCCGGACATGCCCCGAGCGCGTTGGTGCTGGTGCTCGACAACTCGGCCAGCAGCGGCGCGATCGTCGCGGGCACTGCCCGGCTGGCCCAGCTCCAGGCGGCCGGGCGATCGGTGCTGGCCCGCGCCACGCCGGACGATGCGCTCTGGCTGCTCACGGCCGACGGCGTGCCTCGGCGAGGAGATCGGCAGACGCTTGCCCCCGAGATCGACGCGCTCACCGTCTCTTCCCGGCGACTCGATCTCGGCGCCGCGCTGGGACTGGCCCGGGAGGTCCTCGCGCCGGAGATCCGCCCCGGGGAAGTCGTCCTGCTCACCGACCTTCAGGCGAGCGCGGTCTCGCCCGGCGATCCCGGCGTGCCGCTCACGATCGGTCGCCCGGACGATCCGCCGCCGCACAACACCGGGATCTCGCGGCTGGAGGCCGGTCCCCAGCCGTGGGCGGCCAGTGGGGGACGCGTCACGGTCACCCTCTCGGGAGATTCCGGCGCGGCGGTCCCGGTGGCGGCCCGACTCGGCACCCGGCCGGCCCGGCAGGCCCTCGCCCGCTCCGGGGGCCACGCGATGCTCGCGCTCCCAGGCGTGCCGATCGGCTGGTGGGTCCTTACGGCCGACCTCGATCCCGACGAGCTCCGCCTCGACGACCGGCGGGTGGCGGTGGTGCGGGTGGCGCCGGTTGCCCGGGTGGACTGGGATTCCGGCGGGCGATACGTGGCCGCGGCCTGCGAGGTGCTGATGACCAATCACCGCATCTCCCAGGGCGACGAGGTCACCGTCGGCCGGCTGGGACGAGGCAGCTCCATCGTGACGCCGCCGGATGACCCGGCCGCACTCGGGGCCGTGAACCGCGCGCTCGCCGCCCGCGGTTTGACCTGGAGCTTCGGACCGCCGATCGCCGAGCCGGCCAGGAGCGACAGCGGTCCGCTCCTGGGGCGGGTGCGGGTAGAGCGGCGGTACCGGCTCGAGTCCCGAGGGAGCGGGCGCACGGGCGTGCTCGCCACGGTCGGTGGCGCACCCTGGCTGGTGCGGAGCGGCAACGTCCTGATTCTGGGAAGCCGGCTCGACCCGGACTGGACCGAGCTGCCTACCTCCGCCGGCTTCATGCCGTTCATGGACGCGCTGGTGAACCGACTCTCCCGCGGCGAGGTCGCGCTGGCCGATGGTGCGCCGGGCGACCCGCTGCCGCTGCCCGATCTGGTGACCGCCGTGCGCCAGGGAGAACGAGAGTGGCGGGTGGAAGGCGGCGGGGTCTTCCGCCCGGCCGCGACCGGAGCCTACTACCTCGTCGTGGGGGACGACACCGTCGGTGCGATCACTGCCAACCTCGATCCCCGCGAATCGCTCCTGGCGCGGGCGCCGGACGGCCAGGTGCGCCGGCTCTGGCGGGGCGCTCGGATCTTCTCGCTCGACGACGCCGGCTCGGGGGCGTTCTCCTCCGCCGCCCGGGGGGATCTGCGGGGGCCGCTCCTCTGGCTGGCCCTGCTCCTGGGCCTCGGTGAGGTCGCACTCGCGAGCGTGTGGAGGCGCCAGTCCCGGTGAGACTCCGCCCGGTCCTGGACGCCTTCGAGCGAGCGCCGGCGGCGCAGGACCTGACCCCGCGGCTGCCTGGACGCGGGGCCACGCTCCGGCTCGGCGGCCTGCCCGGCTCGAGCGGCGCCGTGCTGGTGGCCTGGCTGGCGCGGTCCCTGCCCCAACGGCTCCTCGCGGTGGTCGCGCCGACGCCGGGCGACGCGGAGCGCTGGCTCAACGATCTCGCCCATCTCACCGACGGCGGCGTCGCGCTGTACCCCCAGCGCGAGGCGCTGGGGGAGGAAGAGCCTCACTACGAGATCGCGGGCGAACGGGCGGAGACGATCGAGGCGCTGCTTCAGGGGCGGCTCAGAATCCTGGTCACCACCGCCCGCGCCACCGCCGAGCGGACGCTCATGCCCGTGGCGCTGGAGCGACTCCGGCTCCGACTCGTGACCGGGGAGCGGCGCCCGCCGACCGAGATCGCCCGGGCCCTGGAGCGGATGGGCTATCAGCGGGTGGCGACGGTCACCGAGGTGGCCGAGTTCAGCATCCGGGGCGGGATCCTCGACGTCTATGGGTTCGGCATGGCGGTGCCGGCGCGGCTCGAGTGGTGGGGCGATGACATCTCCTCGATCCGCGGCTTCGACCTCACCACCCAACGGTCGCTCCAGGAGCTGAACGAGATCACGGTCCTGCCGATCACGGCCGAGGAGGTGCGGTCCACCGACGCGGCCACGGCGCGGCGCACGCTGCTCGACCTCCTCCCGTCGGACACGATCGTGCTGGAGGAGGCGTTCGGCCCCGACCACGATGAGGTGGATCGCGCCTGGCGCGAGGCACAGCACCATCTGGAGGTGGCCCGCCGCCTCGGCGAGGAGGTGCCGAGCCGGGAGGACATCCTGGAGAGCCCCTCGCACTGGGTGACTCGGCTCGAGGCGTTCCCCCGGCTGCTGCTCCGCGACGAGCGGGTCGATCTGCAGTTCGGATTTTTTCCGCCCGAGCGGATCGACCGCGACCTCAATCGGCTGAGGGCGCTGCTCGCCGGTCTGCCGCCCACCCTGATCCTCTGCGACAACGAGGGGCAGCTGGAGCGGTTGGACGAGCTGCTGGAAGACGGCGGACGAGCCGCAGTCCGGGCCACCCTCGCGATCGGGGCGCTGGACGGCGGCTTCGTGATGCCGGCCCTCCGGGTGCTCACCGATCACGAGATCTTCCGCCGGGCCCGCCGGCTCCGGCGTCCGCGACGGTACCGCCAGGCCGCGTCCTCGATGGCCACCGGCGCGCTCACCGAGGGCGATTACGTGGTCCACCTCGACCACGGCATCGGGATCTATCGGGGCATCCAGACCATCACGGCCGGGGAAGCGACGCTGGAGGTGGCGATCGTCGAGTACGAGGGCGGCGACCGCCTCAACGTCCCGCTGTATCGGCTCGACCAGCTGGAGCGCTATCGCGCCGCCGGGGAAGACGGCGATCGGCCGCCGCCACGGCTGCACCGCCTGGGCGGGTCGAGCTGGCAACGGGTGCGCGAGCGCACCCGCCAGGCGATCAACCAGATGGCCGCGGAGCTGCTCGACCTCTACGCCCGGCGCAGCGTGACCGGCGGCTACGCTTTTCCGCCGGACTCCCGCTGGCAGCGGGAGCTCGAGTCGAGCTTCCTCTATGAGGATACCCCCGACCAGCGGAAGGCCACCGAAGAGCTCAAGGCCGACATGGAGCGGCCCCGGCCGATGGACCGCCTGCTGGTGGGCGACGTCGGGTACGGCAAAACCGAGGTCGCGGTGCGGGCCGCGTTCAAGGCGGTCCAGGGAGGCAAGCAGGCGGCGGTCCTGGTACCGACCACCATCCTGGCGGAGCAGCACGGCCGCACCTTCATGGAGCGGCTGGCCGATTTCCCGGTCCAGATCGAGGTGCTCTCGCGCTTCCGCACGGCCAAGGAGCAGAAGGCGGCGCTCGATCGCCTGCTGGGAGGCCAGACGGACATTGTGATCGGCACTCATCGCCTGCTCTCCAAAGACGTGATCTTCAAGGATCTCGGCCTGCTCATCGTGGATGAGGAGCACCGCTTCGGGGTGAAGCACAAGGAGCGTCTCAAGGCCCTCCGACTCTCGGTCGACGTGCTGACGCTGACGGCGACACCGATCCCCCGCACTCTGCACCTCTCCCTGGCCGGCCTCCGCGACCTCACCCTGATCGAGACTCCGCCCCGCGACCGTTCGCCGATCCTCACCTTCGTGGAGCCGTGGGATGACGGACTGCTGGAAGAGGCGTTCGCCCGGGAGACCGATCGCGGCGGGCAGGTCTTCGTGGTGCACAACCGGATCGAGACCATCGACACCATCGCGGCGCGGGTGCGGGCACTGGCACCCCGCGCGCGCATCGGGGTAGCCCACGGCCAGATGCCGGCCGAAGCGCTGGAGTCGGTGATGCATGGATTCGTGTCGGGGGAGGTGGACATCCTCGTCTCCACCATGATCGTGGAGTCGGGGCTCGACGTGCCCAACGCGAACACCATGATCGTCCACGATGCGCACCGGTTCGGGCTGGCCCAGCTCTACCAGTTGCGGGGCCGGGTCGGGCGGAGCCACCGCCGGGCCTACTGCTATCTCCTGGTGCCGGATACCATCGACGCGGACGCGGAGGAACGGCTCAAGGTCCTGGAGCATCATACCGAGCTGGGGGCGGGCTACCGCATCGCCCTCAAGGACCTGGAGCTCCGGGGCGCCGGCAACCTGCTCGGCGCGGAGCAGTCGGGGCACGCGTACGCGGTCGGCTTCGACCTCTACATGCGATGGCTGGAGGAGACGGTGCGGGCGCTCAAGGGCCAGGGGACCACCGAGCAGCCGCTGCCGCCCGACGTGGTGCTCGACCGTCCCGCCCATCTGACCGACGGCTACGTGCCCGACGACGACGTGAAGCTGGATTTCTATCGGCGACTGGCGCGCGCCACGTCGTCTGGCGACATTGATGGGCTGCGAGACGAACTGCGGGAGCGCTTCGGGCCGTTACCGGCCGAGGCCGAGATGCTGCTCGACATGGCGCGGCTTCGCGTGCTGGGAGCGGCGCTCGGTGTGCAGCACGCGCTGGTCCGAGGCGACGAGGCGCGCCTCACCTTCCGAGCCGGCACCACGCCGCGCCTTGCTGGACTCACTTCGGCCCTGGACCACGTGCAGCTGGCCGCCGAGGTCCGCCGCACCGTCCCTCTCTCGCTCCGGCTTCTCCGCCTCGGCGGCGAACCGCTGGTGCCCGCACTGGTGCGGGCGCTCAAGGCCGTGGTGCAGTAACCAATCCTGGAGCTTTCATGCGACGACTGGTCATCCCTTCCCTCGCGCTCACCGCAGGGCTCGTTACCGGGCTCGGCGGCTGCGCGAACTTCCGCGACCTGTTCTCGGCCCACGCCGACACCGCGGCCGAGGCCGGTGGGCAGGAGTTGCCCTCCCAGCGGCTGGCGGACATTCTCGCCGCCGCCGGCAAAGGCGTGAAGCTCGACCGGGAGACGGCGACGTTCGTGGCGAACATCTGGGTGGATTACGCCCTCTTCGGGCAGGCGGTGGCTCGCGGGAAGCTGCCGACCGACTCGGCCAGCGTCGCCGAGGCGGTGTGGCCGGAGCTCTCCGAGCTCAAGGGCACCCACTGGCACGATACTCTCATGGCCCATCGCGGAGCCGTCAACCCCGCGGCGGTGGACAGCGTCTACAACTCGGCCGACGTGCGGGTGCTGCAGCACATCCTGTTCGGAGTGCGACCCAAGTCCGATTCCGCCACCCGCAAGGCGGCCAGGGAAAAGGCCCAGTCCACCCTGACCAGGATCCGGAAGGGCGAGAGCTTCAGTCAGCTCGCGAGCCAGCTCTCCGAGGATCCGGGCAGCAAGGCGGACAGTGGTTACCTGCCGCCCAGCCCCAAGGGGCGGTTCGTCCCGGCGTTCGACAGCACGGGCTGGTCGTTGCGGCCCGGCCAGGTCAGCGGCCTGGTCGAGACGCCGTTCGGATTCCACATCCTCAAGCGCCCTACCCTGGCCGAGGCGCGGGAGCGGATCGAGGACTACCTCACCGAGCGCGCGGGCGCCCATCTCGACTCGCTCTACATGGACAGCCTCGCCGAGGCCAGCAAGATCGAGGTGCTGCCGGACGCGCCCGTCATGATGCGGACCGCGGCCGAGTCGCCCGACGACGCCCGCAAGTCGTCCAAGGCGCTGGTACGCTACCGCGGGGGACAGCTCACCGTGCAGGACTATCTCCGCTGGGTGCGGGCGCTGCCGCCGCAATACACCTCCCAGCTCAAGGCGGGCAACGACAGCATGCTCATCCGGTTCGCCCGGATCCTGACGCAGAACGTGCTCCTGCTGCATCAGGCCGACTCGGCGAAGATCACCATCTCGCCGCTGGAGTGGGCCACGATGCAGCGGCGCTACCAGGCGCAGCTCGACACGCTCAAGGACGAGATGGACCTCGACGCATCCGACGTCACCGACCCGGCCGTCGCCGCCGGGGAGCGGGACAAGGTCGCGGAGCTCAAGGTGGACCGCTACTTCGACCAGCTCATCGCCGGCAAGCACCGTCTTCGGCCGCTGCCGTCCGCCCTGGCCACGCTGCTGCGGGAACGGCTCCCCTATCGGGTCTACGACGCGGGCGTCAACCGGTCGATCGAGATCGCCACCGAGATCAAGAGCAAGGCCGACACCGGCGCCCAACGGGGCGGGATGCGGCCGGCCACGGGGCCGGCGCCGGTGCCCGGCGCGCCGCCGGTCCCCAAGCCGGCCGATTCGGCCAAGCCTGCCGAGGCACCCAAGACATCCGGGTCACCGAAATCGTCGGAGCCAGCCAAACCGTCGGAACCGAGGAAGTAGGTATGCGGGATCGCTGGTCCCGCGGCGGACTGCTCCTCGCCGCGCTGATGCTCGCCGCGCCGCCCACTGCCGGGCGGCTCGCGGCTCAGGACTCCACCGCCGCGGCCATCCCCGACAGCGCGGCGGCCCGGGCGGCTCCGGCGGCGCCGGACAGTGCGGCCGGCACGTCGGGTGCCCCGCTGACCCACTCCGATTCGACCTTGGTGGTGGACCGGGTCGTGGCGGTGGTGGGGAACCGTCCGGTGCTCGCGTCGCAGGTCGACGAGGAGATCTTCTCCCGGCAATCGCAGGGTGGGCACCTGCCGACCGACTCGGCGGGAGTTGCGGCGCTCCGCAAGCAGGTCGTGTCCTCCATCGTCGACGAAGAGCTGCTGGTGCAGCAGGCGCAGCGCGACACCGCGATCAAGGTGACCGACCAGGAGATCGCCGACGGGGTGGAACAGCAGATGAAGAAGGTGCGCGCCAACTTCACCTCGGAAGTGGACTTCAAGAACGAGCTCAAGAAGGCGGGCTTCCAGACACCGGAGGAATACCGTCGCTGGCTGACCGATCAGCAGCGCCGCGCCGCGTTCCAGAACCGGCTCATCGACAACCTGCGAAGGGACGGGAAGCTCAAGCCGGTCTCGCCGACCGAGCAGGAGATGCGTGAGTTCTTCGAGGAGCAGAAGGGCAGCCTCGGTTCCCGCCCCGCCACGCTCTCCTTCCGGCAGATCATCATCAGCCCGAAGGCGTCCCCCGAGGCCAAGGCGCGGACCAAGGCGCAGGCCGACTCGATCGTGCTCGAGCTTCGGCGCGGCGCCGATTTCGCCACCGCGGCCAAGCGTTTCTCCCAGGACCCGGGCTCCAAGGATCAGGGCGGCTCGCTCAACTGGTTCCGTCGGGGTGTCATGGTGCCGGAGTTCGAGCGGGTGGCGTTCGGGCTCAAGCCCGGGACGATCTCCGATCCGGTGGAGACGCCGTTCGGGTACCACATCATTCAGGTCGAGCGGGTCCAGCCGGGCGAGGTACAGGCGCGACACATCCTGCTGGTCCCGGAGATCGACTCTGCCCCCGTCGACAGCGCGAGGGCACTGGCCGATTCGGTCCGTGCCAGGCTGCTCGCGGGGGCGTCGTTCGACTCGCTCCAGCGGATCTACCACGACCGATCGGCCGAGCGCCAGGCCGACAAAGTGCCGATCGACAAGCTTCCGGAAGCCTACGCCAAGGCCATCGGTGAGGCCGACTCGGGCGCCGTGATACCGGTGTTCCCGCTCGAAGGCGCCAACGGGCGGCAGCAGTTCGTGGTGCTGCAGGTGACCGCTCGCCGGACCCCGGGCGACATCAAGTACGACGATGTGAAGGACAAGATCCGAGAGCAGCTCAGTCAGCAGCTCGCCATCCGCCGGTACCTGGATCGTCTCCGCAAGGCTACCTACGTCGACATCCGCACCTAGCGGGCGGGGACGCGCGCGTCCCCGCCTGGCGATCACGCTCGGCGACCCGCGGGGGATCGGGCCCGAGATCGCGGCGCGCGCCCTGGCCGACCCGCTGGACGCCGAGATCACCGTGGTGGGCGCCGAAGACCAGATCGCGGCGGTGCCCGCCGCCCGGCGAGTGCCGGTCGGCGCCTGGGGCCTGGGAAGCGGGGACCGCCCCGAGGACAGGGCGCGCACCCTCCGCGCGGGGCGGGTGGCCGGGCATTCGGTCGAAGCGGCGGTGAAGCTCGCCCTCCAGGGTGAGGTCGACGCCATCGTCACCGCGCCGGCGCACAAGCATACGCTGCATCTGGCGGGCTTCCCGTACCCGGGGCATACCGAGTGGCTGGCGCACCTCGCCGGGGACGTCGACGTCGCGATGATGCTGGCTTCGGAGGAGCTCCGGGTGGTGCTGGTCACCACCCACGTGCCGTTCCGTGACGTGCCCGCGCTGCTCACGACCGATCGGGTGGTGCGGACCGGCCGGACGACTGAGCGGGCGCTGCGGGAGTGGTGGGGCATCGCCGCGCCGAGGATCGCGGTCTGCGCGGTCAATCCGCATGCCGGCGAGAACGGACTGTTCGGTGACGAGGAGGAGCGGGTGCTGCGGCCCGCGGCGGCGGCGCTGGGTGCGGCGGGACCGCTTCCGGCGGATACCGTGTTCGTGCGGGCGATGCGCGGGGAGTTCGATGCCGTGCTGGCTCCCTATCACGACGTCGGCATGACGGCGATCAAGGTGGCGGCGTTCGGCCGGGCGGTGAACGTGACGCTCGGGTTGCCGTTTCCCCGCACCTCGCCGGATCATGGGACGGCGCTGGACATCGCGGGGACGGGGCAGGCGGATCCGTCGAGCATGCGGGTGGCGGTCGAGCTGGCGTGCCGGCTGGCGCGGCGGGTGTCCGGGGGGTGACGCTGGCCGAAGTCTCGCGCCGGGCGCTGCACATGCCGATCGGAGCCTCGGCTGCGGCGACGGGCAGGGCTCGCTCCGGGCGCTGCAGTGCCTGCGTCGATCGCCCGGCGGAGGTTGGCGTGCTGCCGCAGTCACTGACGTGCCCTCCGCGACCCCCACCCGCCGCCTTCGCCCGAGCATCAGCCCAAGCAGCGCTCGGAGCATCACCCCCCCGGCCCGCCGTTACTCGGCCGTCTGCTCCAACCGCCCCATCAGATCCAGGTACGCATCCAGCTTGAGCTTCTGCGAGGCTCGGTTGGCCACCAGCACGGCGCCGCAGACCAGGATCGTCTCCCGCTCGACCAGCCCGTTGGCCCGGAGCGTATTCCCGGTGTCCACCAGATCCACGATCCAGTGCGAGAGGTTGAGCAACGGCGCGACCTCGACCGAGCCGTTCACCTGGATGATGTCCACCGGCCTTCCCGCCCCGCTGAAATGGGCCTGGGCCAGCCGAGGATACTTGGTGGCGACCCGCGCGGTGATGCCATCTCGGAGCGCGGGATACGGACTGCCGGCGGGTGCCGCGACGACCAGCCGACACGCGCCGAAGCCGAGCTCGAGCGGCTCGAGCACGTCGGCGCCGGTTTCCCGCAGAACGTCGGTGCCGGTGACGCCGAGGTCGGCGGCGCCGGATTCGACATAGACGGGCACGTCGCCCGGCTTGACCACCAGGAACTCGATGCCCGGATCGCTGGACGGGATGAGCAGCCGGCGGCCCGCATCCGGCGCGGGCTCGGCTCCGGCCCGCTGGAAGCGCTCGACCGAAGGCTGGTAGAGCCGACCCTTGGCCAGCGCCACGCGGAGCCGACTCACGTCGGCACCTCCGCGATGCTGTCCAGATCGAGCGAGACGCCGACGGCAGCCATCGGCCGGCCGAACCTGCCCATCAATTCGTCGTAGCGGCCACCGGCACCCACCGCCCGTCCGGTGCCCGCCACGTAGACCTCGAACTGCATCCCGGTGTAGTAGTCCAGTCCCCGCACCTCGCCCAGATCGTAGACGATGTGTCCTCGCTCGTCGGCCGTGAGGGCCGCATCCAGCGCGAGCAGATGCTCGAGGCCGGCGCGGGCGGGCACCGGGGCACCGCTGACCGCGCCCAGGAGGGCGTCGCGCCGGCCGATCACGAACGGCAGGGTGGTCAGCGTTTCCGAGGCGCCGCCCGCGCCGGCAAGTGCACGGCAGAGACTTCCCCGATCCTTCCGGTCGATCCAGCGCCGGACCTCGGACCGGAGCGGCTCGTCCACTGCCTCGAGTCCCGGGGCCAGCACGCCCACGTGACCGAGGTTCACCTGAAAGTCCTGCAGTCCCGCCGAGCGGACCAGGGTCAGGGTGAGCCGCACCATCTCGAGGTCTGCCGCCAGACCGCTCTCGCCTAGCAGCTCGGCGCCGACCTGAAGGGTCTCGCGGGGGCGGCCACCGCGCTCGGGCTCCTGGCGGTACACCCGGCCGGAGTAGCTCAATCGAAGCGGAGCGACGGCCAGAGCGAAGGTGGTCGCCGCCACCCGCGCGATGCTCGCGGTGAAATCGAAGCGGAGGGCGAGGATCCGGCCGTCCCGGTCGGGGAACCGCACCAGTCGCTCCGCCACCCCCGCGCCGCCGGCCCGGAGAAAGGTGTCCTCGTACTCGAAGGTCGGCGGAAGGAGCTCGTCATAGCCGGCGCGCTCCAGCAGGTCCATGGCGGCGCGCTGGAGTCGGCGGCGGCGGCGCGCGGCCTCGCCGGTGAGGTCGAGCGCGCCGGGGGGAATCGCGGCGACGGCGGGACGGCTCATCGACTACCCGGCCGCCGTGCCGTCGGTGCTTTGGCCCGCGGGCTCCGCCTGGTGCAGCCGCAGGGTCTTGACCCGGCGGCCGTCCATCTCGACCACCTCGAAGACGTACTGGCCTGCCGTGACCCGGTCGCCGGGCCGGGGCAGCCGGCCGAGTTGGCCGAAGACGTACCCGCCGATGGTGGTATAGTCGGTGTCGTCGAGCGAGGCGTCGTGCTCGGTGTTGAACTCGCTGATCGGCATGGCCCCATCGAGCTGGGTGGCGCCGTCGCGGGGACCCGCCTTGTCCTGGCGATCGTACTCGTCGTAGATCGGACCCACGATCTCCTCCAGCAGATCCTCCATCGTCACCAGGCCAGCGGTGCCGCCGTACTCGTCGAGTACCACCGCCAGGTGGGTCTTGAGCCGCTTCATGTCGGCCAGCACGTCCTCGACTTCGCGGGTGCCGGGCACGAACAGCGGCGGTCGCATGATGTCCCGGACCGTCGCGCCCGGCTGGCGGCGCATCGCGGTGAGGATGTCCTTGGCGTGCACCACCCCCACGATCTCGTCCAGCGATTCGGTGTAGACCGGGTAGCGGGAGCGGCGCGCCACGGCTACCTCGTCGGCCGCGGCCTCGACGGACATGCTCGACTCGAGGGCGATCATCTGGGTCCGCGGGGTCATGACTTCCTGCGCCGTCTTCTCGCTGAACTCGAAGACGCCCTCGAGCAGTCGGGCGTCCTCCTTCAGCAGGCTGCCGCCCTCCGTGCTCTGCTCCACCAGCATCCGGATCTCCTCCGGCGAGTGGAGCCGCTCCTCCTCACCCGGCGGCCTGATGTCGAAGATGCGGAGCAGCCGGTTGGACGTGCTCCGGAGCACGGCGATGGGTCCGGCCATGACCCAGGCGAAGACCATGAGCGGAGGCACGGTCCAGGTGCTCACGGTCTCGGGATGCACCAGGGCGAAGGCCTTGGGCACCAACTCGCCCAGGATGATGTGCAGGCTGGTGATCAGAGTGAACGCGATCACCACCGCGACGCTGTGGGTAGCGACCTTCTGCATGACCGGGGGGAGCCAGATGAACAGATTGGCCAGCGCGCGCGCCAGGGCCGGCTCGCCGATCCACCCGAGGCCGAGGGAGGTGAGGGTGATGCCGAGCTGGGTCGCGGAGATGTAGCGGGAGAGCGATTGTAAGGCCCGGCGCGCGAGCATAGCTTTGCGATCCCCGTTCCGGATCATCTCATCGAGCCGCGTGCGCCGCGCGCTCACCAGCGAGAACTCGGTGGCGACGAAGAAGGCATTCGCCAGCACCAGCACGAACACCGAGGCGATGCCGAAGCCGACCGAGGTCGGAGGGGCTGATTCCATATCTCCTTAAGCCTAGTGGCCAAGCGACCTTACCGCGAGAGCACCGGATGATCCGTCGGCTGGTCGTCCCGCCCTTCGAGGCGCTGGAACCCCTGCTGCCCCGCCGCGCGGGCGCCGATCGCGCCACCCGCGACGCGGTGAGCGCCATTCTCGAGGCCGTGCTCGAGCGGGGCGACGAGGCGGTGCGGGAGTACACCCGGCGGTTCGACGAGGTGGACCTCGCCCCGGCCGAGTGGGCACTCGATCCGGGAACCTGGCAGGAGGCGCTGGAGCGGATCCCGGCGCCCCTCCGCACGGCCTTGGCCCGGGCCGTCGATCGGGTGCGCAGCTACCACGAGCACCAGCAGGAGCCGGGCTTTCACCTGATAGAGGCGGACGGAAGCCTGGTGGGGATGAAGGTATCGCCGCTCGATCGGGTGGGACTCTATATCCCTGGAGGAAAGGCCTCCTATCCCTCCTCGGTGGTGATGAACGCGGTGCCGGCGTTGGTGGCCGGAGTGCAGGAGATCATCGCCGTGGTTCCGCCGCAGGGCGTGACCGATCTCGTGCTGTCGGCCTGTGCCCTCTCGGGGGTCACCCGGATCTTCCGGATCGGCGGCGCCCAGGCGGTGGCGGCCCTGGCCTACGGCACGGCCACCATCCCGAGAGTGGACAAGATCGTGGGCCCGGGGAACCGGTGGGTGGCGGAAGCCAAGCGCCAGGTGGTGGGGCAGGTGGGGATCGACATGATCGCCGGCCCCACCGAGGTGCTGATCATCGCCGACGCCACGGCACGCGCCGACTGGATCGCGGCCGACCTCATCGCCCAGGCGGAGCACGACGAGGACGCGACCAGCTGGTGCGTCACCACCGATCCGCTGCTCGCCGACGCCCTGCCGGGTGCCCTGGAGACGGCCCTGGCGCGGGCGCCCCGCGCGGCGATCGCCCGGACCGCGCTGGGCCGGAACGGCGCAATCATCCTGGTGCCCTCGATGCGGGAGGCGATCGAGGTGGCCAACCGCCGCGCACCCGAGCACCTCGAGATCATGGCGGAAGGGGCAGAACGAATCGCCAAGAGTGTCCGTCACGCCGGGGCCATCTTCCTGGGCGACGAGACCCCGGAGCCGGTCGGCGATTACCTGGCCGGACCGAGCCACGTGCTGCCCACCGGCGGCACCGCCCGCTACGCGTCGCCCCTCGGCGTCTACGATTTCGTCAAGCGCACCAGCGTGATCCGCTACACCCGAGCCCGGCTGGCCGGGGACGCCGATGCGCTGGTCGCGCTCGCCGAAGCCGAAGGTCTGTACGGACATGCGGAGGCGGTCCGGATTCGGCAATCGCCGCCTCGTTATCCTTAATTCATGGCCACCACGCGCATCCGCGACGACTGCGCTCATCTCACCCAGGGTCTGACGACGCCTCTGCCACGCCTCTGGGTGGTCATGGGGCTCACCGGCGCCTTCATGGTGCTGGAGATCGTCGGCGGCTGGCTCAGCGGATCGCTCGCCCTGCTGGCCGACGCCGCCCACATGTTCACCGACGTCGGCGCCCTCGGCCTCACCCTGCTCACGGCCTGGATCGCCCGGCGCCCGGCCAACGACAGCAAGACCTACGGCTATCTCCGCTGGGAGATCCTCGCGGCGCTGGTGAACGGCGCCGCGCTCTTCGGGATCGCCGGCTGGGTGGTGCTGGAGGCGATCCAGCGGATCGACCATCCCCAGCCGATCCGGAGCGGGCTGTTCCTGGCGATCGCGGCCGCGGGGCTGGTGGTGAATCTGGTCAGCCTGCTGCTGCTGCACGGCTCCCGGACGGGGAGCCTCAACGCGCGGGGCGCCTATCTCCACGTGATGAGCGACGCGCTGGGCTCGGTGGGTGCGCTGGGCGCCGCGGCGATCATCTGGACTACCGGGTGGACCGTCGCCGACCCGATCGCCTCGATCGCGCTCTCCCTCCTCATCCTGATCGGCGCGTGGCGCCTGCTCCGGGAGAGCACCGCCATCCTGCTCGAATCGGTGCCCGGCCACGTCTCCATGCCCGAGGTGCAGCGGCGGATCCTCGCCGTGCCCGGGGTGCTGGCGGCGCACGATCTCCACGTCTGGACCGTGGTCAACGGCGTGGTCGCGATGAGCGGGCACGCCGTGGTGCCCGACCTGGACGCGCATCCGGGGGTGCTCGACGGGCTCCGCGGCGAGATGGCCAAGCTGGGGATCGGTCACGTGACCATTCAACTGGAGGTGGAGGACGAGTGCGGAGCGCTTCGGGAGGTGGCCCACGCCCGCCCCCCGCAGCATGGCCACTGGGGACACCGCCACTGAGGTTCTTGCGGGCCGGGACGGGCTAGTCTATATATGCGCCTCTCCCATCCATCCCGGGCAAGGAAGCGCAGATTGATCCGTAACTTGGCCATCATCGCCCACGTCGACCACGGCAAGACCACCCTGGTGGACCAGATGCTGCGCCAGGCCGGGGCATTCCGTGCCAACCAGCAGGTGGAGGAGCGGGTGATGGACTCGAACCCGCTGGAGCGTGAGCGGGGCATCACCATCCTGGCCAAGAATACCGCGGTGCGCTGGCAGGGCGTCAAGATCAACATCGTGGACACGCCGGGGCACGCCGACTTCGGTGGCGAGGTCGAGCGTATCCTGCGGATGGTCGACGGCGTGCTGATCCTGGTCGACGCGGCGGAGGGACCGATGCCGCAGACCCGGTTCGTCACCCGGAAGGCGCTGGCACTGGGCCTCCGGCCGATCGTGGCGATCAACAAGATCGACCGGGCGGACGCCGAGCCGCTCCGGGTGCACGACGAAGTGTTGGGCCTGTTCATCGACCTGGAGGCGACGCCCGAGCAACTCGACGCGCCGTTCCTCTACACCTCGAGTCGCGCCGGCACGGCCACCGTCGAGCTGGATCATCCCGGCACCGATCTCCAGCCGCTGTTCCAGACCATTCTCGATTACGTGCCGGCGCCCAAGGGTGATCCCGAGGGTCCCTTTCAGATGCTGGTCTCCACCCTCGACTTCTCCACCTTTCTCGGACGGATCGCGATCGGCCGGATCGAGCGCGGGCGGGTGCGGGTGGGGGACCAGGTCGCCCTGCTGCCGCTGGGCGAGCCGGGCCTGGTGGCCGACGAGGCGTTCGAGCGCAATCGGGTCACCCGGTTGTACACCTTCGACGGGCTCACCCGGGTCGAAGTCGACGTCGCCGGCACGGGCGACATCGTGGCCCTCTCGGGATTCGAGACCATCGAGATCGGCAGGACCTTCACGTCGGTAGATGCCCCCGAGCGGCTGGCCGGGATCGCGGTCGAGGAGCCGACCATCTCGGTCGACTTCATCGTCAACAACAGCCCCTTCGCCGGGCGGGACGGCAAGTACGTCACCAGCCGGCAGCTCCGCGATCGGCTCTACCGGGAGCTGGAGCGCAACGTGGCGCTCCGGGTCGAGCCGACCGACAGCCCCGACACCCACACCGTCAGCGGGCGGGGCGAGCTGCACCTCGGCATCCTGATGGAGACGATGCGGCGCGAGGGGTTCGAGTTCCAGGTCTCCCGCCCGCGGGTGATCACCCGGCTGGGCGCCGACGGCGAGCGGCTGGAGCCGTACGAGGAGCTGACGGTCGATGTGTCCGAGGAGTACATGGGCGTCGTCATGGAGAAGCTGGGACCGCGCCGGAGCGAGATGACCGAGATGCGGAACCCCGGCTCGGGGATGGTGCGGCTCACCTTCCGCATCCCGGCCCGAGGACTGTTCGGCTATCGCTCGGAGTTCCTGACCGACACCCGGGGCTACGGGATCATGCACCACCGGTTCCTCGACTACGGCCCCTGGGCCGGCCCGCTCGCGGGGCG
Source organism: Gemmatimonadales bacterium (assembly GCA_038253515.1). Lineage (GTDB taxonomy): Bacteria > Gemmatimonadota > Gemmatimonadetes > Gemmatimonadales > GWC2-71-9 > CAVVWJ01. The sequence continues at coordinate 16,932 of JBBSHB010000053.1, forward strand.
GAAGCGCGGGGTGCTGGTGGCCGACCGCGTGGGGAGCGTCGTGGCGTTCGCCCTGGGCAACCTGCAGGAACGGGCACAGATGTTCGTGACGCCCGGCGATCAGGTCTACGAGGGGCTGATCGCGGGCGAGAGCTCCCGGCCGGGCGACATGGACGTCAACGTCACCAAGGAGAAGAAGCTCACCAACATGCGGACCACGGCTTCGGACGACAACGTCATTCTGGAGCCCCCCCGCCAGATCACCCTCGAGTACGCCCTCGAGTATATCGAGGAAGACGAGCTGATCGAGGTCACGCCCAAGAACATCCGGTTGCGCAAGCGGGTGCTGACCGCGAACGAGCGAAAGAAAGCTGCCCGGGCCGCCCGGGTGGCGGACGCGTCCTGAGACGCTCCTGTAATCTCTCTCTGATGGCGGAGGGCATCATGTTGGCCTGGGAGACGTCGGTGGAAGCCCCGAACATGCGTCGGAAGTTCGATGAGGACGAAGACGAGTTCGAAGACGACGGGTTTGCCTTCGACGACGATGAGGATGAGGACGAAGACCTGGACGACGAGGAGGATCTCGACGACGACGAGGACTTCGACGAGGAGGAGCTGGAGGAACTCGAGGACCTCGACGAGGAGGAGGAGATGCGCTGACACGGTCCGGCGCCGGCCACCTTGCGCCGGC
>JBBSHB010000054.1:0-17513 GCA_038253515.1 Gemmatimonadales bacterium
CTGGCGGTCATGTAGAGCCCCGCGGGTGGCGTCGGCCCGCCCCCGGCGCAGCAGATGAACGGCGCCGCGGACGGGTGGTCGAAGTCGGTCTCGACCGGCACCAGGGCCAGGACCGGTGTGTCCGGCGGTGCGTCGGCACGCAGGATCCGCCGGCTCCCCTGGACGTCAAATGCCACTGGAGCTTCGCCGTCCTCCCGCTGAGTGGCGACCAGGAGGTTCTCGTCTCCGGTCCATCGCGCCCGGTGGGCCGGTACCGGCAGGTAGACCTCGAGCGGGATGGCCTGGCGCGCGTCGGTTTCGACGCCGGCTTCCGCTTCGCCGTTGAGCCGCGCCACTTCGCGCAGCGCTCGGCGGTTGCCCCCCGCGAGGAATCGCTGGAACTGCACCTTGTGCTCTCGGACGGTGGACCGATCCAGCACCGACTTCACGTAGGTCCGGAATCCGGCATCCGCCATGGCGCGGGCGAAGCGATGGGCGAGGCGCTCGCGGGTGGCCCGCTCGTCGGTGGACTTTCCCGGGGCGGGCGCCGGACCTGGCCCGGCCAGAAGGCCCTCAGGTGGCTGGGTGGGTGTGCCGCGCTCGCCGCAGCCGGCGGCGGCGGCCAGCAGGGCGAGGGTTGCGAGTCGAATGAGGCGGGGCATGGCTCCTCCTTGGGTGGGTTAGTCGCGCTGACGGCCCGCGCAGGGGTTCGACGGCGCGCCCAAGGTACGAGCGGTGAGTTGGTGGTCCGGGATCGGGAATTTGCGGAGCGGGGCGGAAAGAAGTGACCGAAGTGGGTGGGATTGCGGCGGCGGCGTGGACGCCACATGCTCCAAGCTCGTCACCAACAGGAGGAAGGACACCATGCATCCAGGACTCTCGGCCGCCGCGCTGGCGCTCGCGCTCGCCACCGGAACCGCGTGCGCCCAGGTGCCGCCGGCACCCCAGCAGATCACCGCCGCCCTCCTCGCCGCGCCCAAGGAGCTGCGGCAGGACGCGACGGTGCTGGGCTACGTCTCGCAGGGGAAGCTGGTCGAGCTGCGGAAGGGAACCGGATCGATGATCTGCCTGGCGAGCAACCCCAAGGAAGAGCAGTTCCACGTCGCCTGCTATCACCGCTCCCTCGAGCCGTTCATGGCCCGAGGCCGTGCGCTGCGCGCCGAGGGGGTGACGGGCGACCGGGTGGACAGCGTACGCTTCGCCGAGGTGCGCAGCGGCAAGCTCGCGATGCCGGCCAACGCGGCGGTGCTCTACTCGCTGACCGGTCCCGCCGGAAGCTTCGATCCGGCCACCGGGACCGCGCCCAAGGCCAAGCCACTGTTCGTGGTCTACATCCCCAATGCCACCGCCGCGTCGAGCGGCCTCTCAGCGGAGCCGGTCGAGGGAGGGCCTTGGATCATGTTTCCGGGCACGCCCAAGGCCCACATCATGCTGCAGCCCGGCATGTAGCTCGCGCCGCCTGGCTACCACTCCATCCGCTCGAGCCGCCGCGCGCTCAGCCGGAGCGGCAGCAGGGTCGCGCTCACGCAGAGGACCACCACCGCCGCGCCCGCCAGGACCACCTTCGGCGTGACCGCCATCGCCTGGCCCCGCTGCGCCGCTCGGAGCAGCGCCGTGACCGGGATCGCCTCGATCATGATGACGACCGCCAGCAGGATCATGCTGCTCATCATGTAGACCACTCCGCCGAAGCTGGTGGGGATCTGGGCGGCGTTGGCCGTGCCGAACTGGGGATAGAACACCCCGAACGTGAGGGCCAGCGCGCTCACGGCCAGGGTGTAGAGCACGATGGTGCCCACGCTCAGCGCCATCATGAACGCGCTCACCTGCAGCAGGTGGTTGGTGAGAATGGTGATGAGCAACGCCAGCACCAGCAGCGGCACGGTCCCGATCCAGTACTTGCTCCAGAGCATCGCATCCGGGTCCAGCGGGCTGGAGCGGAGCAGCCACATCTGGCGCCCCTCGAGTGAGATGCCCGGAAACACGAAGCGGGCCGCCACCGCGGCCAGCACGAATCCCGCGAGCCCCATGTTGAGGAACGAGACGATGGTGATCAGGCCGAACGGCACCCGCTCGCCCGAATGGATCGGGAGCGAGTTGATGTTGAACAGGTAGACCAGCAACAGCACCGCGAGCAGAATCAGCTGACTCCACTGGGAGTTGTCGCGGAAGAAGAGCCGCAGGTCCTTGAGGATGAACTCCCGCTTGATCGGGGGCAGCCAGCGGAGCGCCGAGGACAGCGGCCCCCGCAGGGGACGCCGTACCTTCCGCTCGGCCCCTTCCTGCGCCTTGGAGAACCCGGCATAGAAAAGCTCGCGATGCACCGCCGCTCCGGCCGCCAGTGCCACCGCCGCCGCGCCCCAGAGCCGCACGATCGGCGCGGGATCCGCCACCCGGGTGAGCCAGTTCATGAGGATCCCCGCGGCCCATTCGCTGGGGAGCCACGGACTGGTCGGGGTGCGGAGGACCGCCAGATAATCGACGAAGCTGCGGAACCCCTCGGGCCGGGCGAGCTGCTCCGGACGGATGAAGCGGAGCAGCAGCACCACGATCGCCACGGCGCTGATGGCGACCAGGCCAAGCAGCTCGCGGGTCCGGCGGGCGGGAAAGACGTTGACCAGGAGGACCGTGAACACGGTGCCCACCGCGGCCGGCAGCACCAGGAACGGGACGAATGCCGCGAGGGCCACGACCGGGAACAGGGGTCCCCCGTGGTAGGCCATGCCATACGCGGTCAGGATCGGGAGCGCCAGCAGCGCCACCATCCAGGACGAGTGCACGACGGTCTCGCCCAGCTTGCAGAGGTACAGCCGGAACCAGCCGATCGGGGCGCTCACCAGCAGATCCAAGTCCTTGGCCAGGAAGAAGGTCGAGAGCGCCGTGATCACGTTGGAGAGGAGCAGAATGGACAGAAAGGCCAGCAGGATGATGCCGAGCACCTTGGCGGCGAGGAGATCCCCGATGTCGGGCACACCACGGGTGTAATGCAGCACCCGGTACGCGATGCCGAAGAGCGCCGTCCAGAAGCCGATCCCGGTCACTCCCAGCAGCAGCAGCTTGGGCCAGGAGGCGTTCCGCTCCTGACGCATGCGGGCCGCCGCCCCGCGCCAGGTAGGGGTGAGGATGGTCCAGAGGCTGGGCTGGGGCGGGGACCGTCTCGTCGCCGGTTCAGGCATCGAGCACGGCGTCGAGCTGGTGGTCCCGGAGGCCGCCGGTGAGCTTGAGGAACAGCTCCTCCAGGCTGGTCTGCCCCGACGCGGTCTGCTCCCGCAGCTCGGCCATGGTGCCTTGAGCAGCGATCTTCCCCCGGTAGACGATGGCGATCCGGTCGCACATGATCTCCGCCACCTCCATGGTGTGAGTGCTCATCAGGACCGTCCCGCCCCGGTCCACGAACTGGCGGAAGAGGTCCTTGAGCAGCCGGGCGCTCTTGGGGTCCAGCCCCACCATCGGCTCGTCCACCACGATCACCTCGGGACGGTGCACCAGCGCTCCGCAGATGATCAGCTTCTGCCGCATGCCGTGGCTGTAGGCTTCGGTCAGCTCGTCCTTCCAGGGAGCCAGCTCGAACAGCTCGAGCAGGTCGTCGATCCGTCGCTCGATTGCCGGCCCCTGCTGCCCGTAGAGCGCCGCCGCGAAGCGAAGGAACTCCCCACCGGTGAGCTTGTCGTAGACGAACGGCCGGTCAGGGATGTAGCCGAGCCGGGCCTTGGCCTCGAGGGGCCGCGCCTGGATGTCGATGCCGCCGACCGTGATGGTGCCGCTGGTCGGCCGGAGAATGCCGGCGATCATCCGGAGCGACGTCGTCTTGCCCGCGCCGTTGGGACCGAGGAGGCCGAAAAGCTCGCCGCGGTGGACATCGAGATCGAGGCCGTCCACCGCGGTGAACTTGCCGTAGCGCTTGGTGAGCGCGGTCAACCGGATCACGTCATCCTCCGTACGATGGCCTCGACCACTTCCCGTTCCGCTTCACCCGCCACCACGATCCGCAGCTCGGCCGGGCAGCCGGCCGGCCCATGCCGGGGAAAGGTCTCGGCCAGTAGCGCCGCCGATTCCTCCACCGAGAGCTGGCCCGCGCCGGCCCCGATCAGCGGCGCCGCCAGGGTGGCGAGCCCCCAGTCGCTGGCGCGCTGCCACGCGGAGATGAGCGCTCGGCGCACCACCTCCCGACCGACCGGCGCGTTGGCATCGAGGATGACGGCGTGCACCACGTAGTTCGCGGCGAGCTCGCCACTCCCGGTGACGACCGCCGCGCCGGCCTCCAGCGGCATGCTGATCCGACGCTGGACCGCGAACCGGTCCCCCGCGAGCCCGTCGATGCGGGAGGCAGCGGCCGTGACCGGGTCGAGGCTCGCGTCCGCCGGCCGGACCACCGCGTCTACCGCGAGGGCCGCGAGATCATCCACGATGACCCGGATCACGACTCGGCGAGCTCGCGCGCGCGGCAGTACATCTCGCGGGCCTCTTCCGGACGGCCCAGCCGGTCGAGAATGCGGCCCAGCAACTGGTGGGCCTTGGCGTCGGCGGGGTCCAGCTCCAGCGCGCGCGCGACCGCGGTCCGGGCGCCGGCCAGGTCGCCGGCCTGGTTGAGCGCCTCCCCCAGGTAATAGTGGGTCCGCGGGTTGTCCGGCTGGAACTCGAGCGAGCGGCGGAAATGAAGGGCCGACTCGGCGATGAGCCCCTTGCGCCACAAGAGGAGCGCCAGCTCGAAGTGCGCCGGCGCGTGCGATGGATGCAGCCGGAGGGCTCGGCGGAGATCGGTCTCGGCCTCCGGATAGCGGCGGAGCCGCCCGTGGATGCTACCCCGGAGCACCAGGAATTCGGTCTGGTCGGGCGTCAGGTGAAGCCCGTCGGAAAGCACCTGCAGGGCATCGGCGGTCTCGTCGAGACTCACCAGCAGCCTGGCCAGGTGGAGGCGGGCCTCCACCTGCTCGGGCTCGGTCGCGAGCAGCGTCCGGTAGACCGGCACGGCGGTACCGGGAAGCGGCCCCCGCGCGAGCGCGTCCGCCCGATCGAGCAGTTGCTCCGCGGCGGTCCGGATCCGTCCGCCGCTCGGCTCGGCCACGGCAGCAGGACTGCTTCCGGCCGGCAACGGATCGGAGGACTCGTCAGAGAAGAATGTCATCGAGGTGTCCGAATGCTAGAAGCGCAGCTCCGAAACGGGAAGAGAGCCTATCCCTCGGCGGCGATGATGCCGCTGCCCACGCCGTTTCCTGATCCGGGCCCGGTTGACCCGTGATGCGGGTTTCGGGTACCTTTCGGGGCTATGGCTCAGGAATACCTCGTGGTGCGGGGCGCGCGGGAGCACAACCTCAAGAACATCTCGGTCGCCATCCCGCGCAACCGACTCACCGTGATCACCGGGCTCTCCGGCTCGGGCAAGTCTTCGCTCGCCTTCGACACCATCTACGCGGAGGGGCAGCGCCGCTACGTCGAGTCGCTGTCGGCCTACGCCCGCCAGTTCCTCGGCCTGATGGAGAAGCCCGACGTCGACGCGATCGAGGGCCTCTCACCCGCCATCTCGATCGAGCAGAAGACCACCGGACAGAACCCTCGGTCCACCGTCGGCACCGTCACCGAGATCTACGATTACCTGCGGCTGCTCTGGGCGCGGGTCGGCATCCCCCACTGTCCCAACGACGGCACCCCGGTCACGCGCCAGAGCGCCACCCAGATCACCGACACCGTGCTCGGCTGGCCGGAGGAGACCCGGATCGAGGTCCTCGCGCCCATGGTGCGGGGACGGAAAGGCGAGTTCCGCGAGCTGCTCGAGGACGTGCGGAAGCGCGGCTTCGTCCGGGTGCGGGTCGACGGGGAGACCTACGATCTCGGCACGGTGCCCGTGCTCCAGCGGCGGCGGAATCACGACATCGGCGTGGTGGTGGACCGGTTGGTGGTGCGGGCGCAGGACCGCTCGCGGCTCAACGACTCGATCGAGACCGCGCTCAAGACGGCCGACGGCGTGGTGGAGCTGGTGCGCTACGGGCGCGGAGGCGAGCGCGAGTCGGTGATGTTCTCCGAGCGATTCGCCTGCCCGGTGTGCGGCCTCTCGCTCCCGGAGCTCGAGCCTCGCCAGTTTTCCTTCAACTCTCCCTTCGGCGCTTGCCCCGACTGCCACGGCGTCGGCACCCGGCGCGAGCTCAACGCCGATCTGGTGCTCGGCGATCCCAGCATCTCGATCCTGGAGGGCGTGATCCTCCCCTGGGGCGAGCCCAGCGGCTATCTCCGCAAGGTCGTTCTCCCGACCCTGGCCAAGGCCTTCAAGTTCGACCTCAACGCTCCCTGGGGCGAGCTCAGCGAGTCCGCCCGGCAGTCGCTCCTCCACGGCGCGCCCGGCCGGTTCCGCTTCCAGACCGACGGAGCGAAGGGGCGCGGCGAGTACGAGAGCGATTGGGAGGGCATCCTCAAGAACGTCGAGCGCCGCTATCGCGAATCCAGCAGCGACGCGATCCGGACGGCGCTCGAGGAGTTCATGATCGAGCAGCCCTGCCAGACCTGCGGCGGCAAGCGGCTCAGGCCGGAAAGCCTGTCGGTCCTGATCCATGGGCGCAGCATCGGCGACGTGGTGGATCTGCCGGTGGAGCGGGCGATCGATTTCTTCGACGGCGTGCCGCTCCGCTCCAATGGGAACGCGGGGCTCGATGCGGACATCGCCGGCCCGATCCTCAAGGAAGTCACCGACCGGCTCCGGTTCCTCCGCGACGTGGGCCTCGACTACCTGACGCTGGGGCGCGGCGCCACCTCGCTCTCCGGGGGTGAGACGCAGCGCATTCGTCTGGCCACCCAGATCGGCTCACGACTGGTCGGGGTGCTGTACATCCTCGACGAGCCCAGCATCGGCCTGCACCAGCGGGACAACGAGCGGCTCTTGGGCACGCTCCGAGGCCTGCGCGATCTCGGCAACACCGTGATCGTGGTGGAGCACGACGCCGAGACGATCGAGTCCGCGGACCACCTGATCGATCTCGGTCCCCGCGCCGGCCGCTTCGGTGGAGAGGTAGTGGCGGAAGGGAGCTTGCAGGACATCATGCGGCACCCCGAGTCGCTCACCGGCCGCGATCTCCGGGGCGAGCTCCGTGTGCCGGTGCCGCGAGGCCGGCGGGAGGCGCCGGCGAAGCACCGGCTCAGGATCGTGGGGGCGCGCGCCAACAACCTGCAGAACCTCACGGTCGAGATCCCGCTGGGGCTCTTCGTCGGGGTGACCGGCGTATCAGGATCGGGAAAGTCCTCGCTGGTGACCGATATCCTCTATCAGGCGCTGGCCCGTCACTTCTATCGCGCCAAGGTCGTCCCGGGGGCGCATACCCGGATCGAGGGACTCGATCGGATCGACAAGGTGATCGACATCGACCAGAGTCCCATCGGCCGCACGCCCCGGTCGAACCCGGCCACCTACACCGGTCTGTTCACCCCCATCCGGGAGCTCTTCACCCAACTTCCCGACGCCAAGATGCGGGGCTACGGGCCGGGGCGGTTTTCCTTCAACGTCAAGGGAGGACGCTGCGAGGCCTGCCAGGGCGACGGACTGGTCAAGATCGAGATGCACTTCCTGCCCGATGTGTACGTGCCGTGTGAGGTCTGCAAGGGCCGGCGCTACAACCGGGAAACGCTCGAGGTCCGCTACAAGGGGCGGAGCATCGCCGACGTGCTGGACCTGACCGTGGCCGATGCGCTGGAGTTCTTCGCCAGCCAGCGCCGGATCGCCGAGAAGCTCGAGCTGCTGAACGATGTGGGGCTGGGGTACATCCACCTGGGACAGGCCGCCACCACGCTGTCCGGCGGCGAGGCGCAGCGGGTCAAGCTGGCGACCGAGCTGGCCAAGCGGGACACCGGTCGCACCCTCTACATCCTCGACGAGCCGACCACCGGTCTCCATTTCGAGGACGTACGGCTGCTGCTCGAGGTGCTGCACCGCCTGGTCGACAAGGGCAACACCGTCGTGGTGATCGAGCACAACCTCGACGTCATCAAGACCGCGGACTGGATCATCGACCTGGGTCCCGAAGGAGGCGAGCGGGGAGGCATGGTGGTGGCGGTGGGAACGCCGGAGGAGGTGGCCTCCGTTCCGGAAAGCCACACCGGCGAAGTCCTGCGCAAGGTGCTCCGCTAGCGAGCCCGCGGAGAGGTATCCTCTCGCCGCTACTTCTTGGTGGGTCCAAAAGTCGGGGCCTTCGCGGCCGGATCGATCTTGAACCAGAGCCACATGCCCGAGAGCGCGTGTCCCGGCACACCGCAGATGATCCGATAGCTGCCCGACTCCGGCGCCTGGATTCGGATCACGTCTTTGGCCCCTTGCGGCAGGCCCTCGACCACCTTGTTGGTGTAGGCCCGTTGAATCGCCGGATCGCCACCCGCGTTGGGCAGAGGACCTTCTCCCGACGCCACCTCGGCACTGTGAGGCGTGCCGTCGTTCTGCACGAAGTTCATGACCACGGTGCTCTTGGGCGGTACCGTCAGGGTAGCCCCGCCGTTGGTGAACCCGTTGAACGAGAACGGTCCGGCCTCGAGCTTGAAGGTCACGGTGTTACTGGCGGCGTCGTAGGTGACCCACTCGTCCCCCCGCGCCGAGTCGGCCGGGGCCGGAGCGGCGGCCGGGTGCTCTGGCGGAATCGCCGGCTTTTCCGCGGAAGACGTCGGTTTCTTTACCGCTGACGCCGGCTTCGTGACAGCGGGCTTGACCGTCGCGGAAGCCGAAGGCGCTGCGGCACCGGAGGAGGAGTCCGGAGCGCGGGACCCGCTGGCGGCGCCGAGTGCCGCCTCGGAGTCGGTGGGCTGCGCGGTGGACGGAGTACCCGTGGCGGTGTGCTCGTCGGCGGTGCGCTGGCCCTGGCGCGGCGAGCAGGCCATGGCCAGGGACATGGCGACCATCAGCGACGCCCGACCGGGCAGAGCAGCATTGGTGTGCATCCGGTCCTCGCAGTCCAAAGACGTTCCCGGCCTGAAACAACACCGCGCCGAGGCACGAAGTATGTCCGAAGGGATAGCCCGAGCCGATCCAATTCTCAACCGACACCCCACCCGGGACCTGCCGTGATCCGTCGCCCGTACCTCGCGCTCGTCTGTCTGCTCCTGGTCTGCCCGATCGCCGCCTTCGCTCAGCAGGCTGACTCTAGTCTCCTGACCATCGGCCGGATCTACGGCTCGGCGGAGTTCGCGTCCCAGCCGTTCGGGACCGCCCGCTGGCTGGCGGATGGCTCGGCCTATACCACGCTCGAGCCCGACTCGGGCGGGACCGGACAGGACCTGGTCCGGTACGACGTGGAGAAGGGCACCCGGTCGGTCCTGGTCTCCAGCCACGCCCTGGTGCCCGCGGGCGACAGCGTGCCGCTCGAGGTGGAGGACTACGGCTGGTCGCCGGACGGCAACATGCTCCTGGTCTTCACCAACACCCAACCGGTGTGGCGCCTCAATACGCGAGGCGACTACTGGGTGCTCGACCGGACGTCGGGGAAGCTCCGTCAGCTCGGCGGCCGCGAGGCGAAGCCGTCCACCCTGATGTTCGCCAAGTTCTCGCCCGATGGACGCCGGGTCGGCTACGTGCGGGAGAACAACCTGTACGTGGAGGACATCGCGACCGAGACCATCACGTCCCTGACCGCCGATGGCTCCCGGACGCTGATCAACGGCACCTTCGACTGGGTCTACGAAGAAGAGCTGATGAACAACTACGCGGACGGCTGGCGGTGGAGCCCGGACGGTCGGAGCGTCGCGTACTGGCAGCTCAACGCCGACCGGGTCAGGGACTATGACCTCATCAACGACACCGATTCACTCTACAGCAGGGTGACGCCGGTGCAATATCCCAAGGTGGGGCAGGCCAACTCGGCGGCCCGGATCGGCATCGTGAGCGCTACCGGCGGGCCGACCCGGTGGCTCGAGATCGAGGGCGACCCCCGCGAGCACTACATCCCGCGGATGGATTGGGCGGCAGCCTCCGACCAGGTACTCCTCCAACGGTTCAACCGGCTGCAGAACACCGACGAGGTGATGCTGGGCGACGCCCGCACCGGCAAGGTGCGGACGGTCCTGACCGAGCACGATTCCACCTGGGTCGAGGTCGTCAACGACGTGGTCTGGCTCGGCGGCGGGAAGAGCTTCACCTGGGTGAGCGAGCGCGACGGATGGAATCACGTCTACGTCGTTTCGCGGGACGGCAGGTCCACCCGGCTGTTGACCCGGGGCGCGTTCGACGTCCTGGAGATCAAAGGGGTGGACGAGAACGGCGGCTGGCTCTACTACATCGCTTCCCCGGACAACCCCACCCAGCGCTACCTCTTCCGGGTCCGGCTCAACGGGAAGGGCGCGCCCGAGCGGCTCTCTCCCGCCAAGGAGCCCGGCACTCATGCGTACGACCGCGCGCCGAACTTTCGCTACGCCATCGAGAACTACTCCCGTCTCGGCACTCCGCCGGTCACCCGTCTGGTCCGCCTCCCGAGTCATCAGGTGCTTCGGACCCTGGTCGACAACCAGCGCCTCCGCGAGCGGCTGGCTCGGGTCCGACGGGGCACCGTCGAATGGCTCAGCCTGACGGCCGAGGACGGCAAGAAGATGCCTGGGGTGTTGATGAAGCCCGCCGACTTCGACTCGACCAGGAAGTACCCGCTGCTCTTCTTCGTCTACGGCGGGCCCGGCAACGCGGAGGTCAACGATCAGTGGGGCGGCTACTACCTGTGGCACACCATGCTCACCCAGAAGGGCTATCTGGTGGCGATCGTCGACAATCGCGGCACCCCGCAGCCGCTGGGCCGGGCCTGGCGCAGGACGATCTACGGGCAGATGGGCGTGCCGGAGACCCGGGACCAGGCGGCGGCCGCTCAGGCGCTGGCGAAGCGGCCGTACGTGGATTCCAGCCGCATCGGGATCTGGGGCTGGAGCTACGGCGCGTTCATGAGTCTCAACGTCCTGTTTCAGCATCCGGAGATCTACCGGATGGCCGTGGCCGTGTCGCCAGTCACCCATTGGTCGTTGTACGACAACGTATATACCGAGCGCTTCAACGGGCTCATCAGCGAGAACCGCGCGGGCTATGACCGCGGCTCACCGATCAGCTACGTGAAAGGCTTCCGTGGCGACCTCCTGCTGGTCCACGGAAGCGGCGACGACAACGTGCACTTCCAGAACAGCGAGATCCTGATCAACGCGCTGGTGGCGGCCAACAAGCCGTTCACCATGATGGAGTATCCCAATCGGACCCACTGCCTGTGTCAGGGGAAGAACACGACGCTTCACCTGTTCTCCCTGATCACCCGCTTTCTGGACCAGCATCTGCTGAACCCGGAAGGCGGCCCGCCGGCCGACGCGCACACCGCGGCGGGTCGGTAGCGGGACCAGGGGATCAGCCCTACATTAGGAAGTCCCACCCCCATGGGAGGTCCGCATGACGTACGAAGACATCGTCTCCCTGCTGGGTTACGCGGGCGGTCATGAGCAGGCGGTCCGCATCATGACCACCGACCGCACCGAAGTCGTCGGTATTCCGATGAGCGTGGACACCCACGTCACCGCGCACGAGGTCTATCTTCGTCCGACCGGCAGCGACGACACGGAGATCGCCGTGTCCCTCGGCGCAATCGAAGCGGTGGAGCTGGTATAGCCAACCGCCGCCTCCACCTCTGCCGTCCTGCTCAGGCCCTAGGCGTTTCGTGGTGAAACATCCGCCGCGACCCCGCCGTAGGGCCTGAGCACAGCCACCCAGGGAAGTGAGGGGTATGGACATCGAAGGGGTACTCGCGATCGTGTTCCTTTTCGGAGGGGGGACGCTCTTCCTCCTGGCTATTAGCCCGATCGGTCGGGCGCTGGCCGAGCGGATCCGCGGGCAGGCCCCTGTATCGGCCGATCCGCAGCTCCTGGCCGATGTCGACGCCCTCCGGCACGATGTCGCGGAGTTGCAGGAGCGGGTCGACTTCACCGAGCGGCTGCTGGCCCGGCGGGAGCAGGGCCAGGTGGGAGACGGGGGGAACGCAGGGTGATCACGCAGACGCCGATACCACCGATCCCACCGATCCCAGCGATACCCGCGATACCATTCGATCCGGGTACGTTCGGCCTGATCGTCGTGGCCGGTCTCGTTGCCCTCACCCTCATTCTCTGGCCTATCATGCGGGCGCTCGCGCGGCGGCTCGAAGGGAAGGGTACCGTCGACGCGGCGTTAAAGTCGGAGGTGGAGCACCTGCATCAGCGGCTGGGCGAGGTGGACGCGCTGCAGGCCCGCGTCTCCGAGCTGGAGGAACGGCTCGACTTCGCCGAGCGGCTGCTGGCCCAGAACCGCGAACCCGACCGGCTCGAGGGCTGAGGAGCGGAACCCGATGGTGGATATCGGACCCGGACTGACGATCGCGCTGATCTTCCAGTACTCGGGCTGATCAAGTTGGGCAGGGGCCCGGTGGGCGCGGCGATCGCGGAGCGCCTCAGGCGGAGGCCCGTGGACCACGATCCCGAGCTGCTCGGCGATATCGACCAGTTGAAGACCCGATTGGCCGAAGTGGAGGAGCGATTAGATTTCGCCGAGCGGCTCCTCGCGCGCAAAGAAACGAACGACCAGCTCCCGGGGGGAGTCCACCGATGATCACCAAAGACGACATCCAATCGTTTCTCGACCGGCTCGACGGCGGGGCCCTCACGGTCGCTGAGCTCGAGCCCAACCTGTGGCTCGCCCGCACGCCAGACGAAGCCGAGGTGGTGGTGCACTACGCGCCGCCGGTCGTGGTCCTCCGGGTCCGGGTCATGGAGCTGCCCGCGAGCGAGCCGCGGCGCTCGGAGCTCTTCCGCCAGCTGCTGGAGTACAACGCCCGGGAGCTGGTCCACGGCTCCTACGGCCTGGAAGGCGACCATGTCGTGCTGACCGACACGCTCGAGCTGGAAAACCTCGACTTCAGCGAGTTCGAGGCGAGCTTCGACTCGATCACGCTGGCGCTGGCCTCGCACCTGGCCACGCTGGCGCCCTACCGGGAAAGGTGAAGCGACATGGGAATCTTTGACCGTCTCTCGACCATGCTCCGGTCGAACATCAACGACCTCATCTCGCGGGCCGAGAACCCGGAGAAGATGCTCACCCAGCTGATCATCGACATGAAGACTCAGCTCGCCAAGGCCAAGCAGCAGGTGGCCTCCGCGATCGCCGACGAGAAGAAGCTCCAGGCCGACGCGGAGAACATGAAGAAGCAGGCGGAAGACTGGGAGCGCCGGGCCATGCTGGCCGTACAGGAGGGCCGGGACGACCTGGCCAAACAGGCGCTGGGACGCTACAACGAGCAGCTGCAGGGCGCCCAGCAGCTGCACGAGACCTGGCTCCGGCACAAGGCGGAGATCGACCAGCTCAAGCTGTCGCTCCGGCAGCTCAACGACAAGATCGAAGAGGCCAAGCGGAAGAAGAACATTCTGGTCGCGCGGGCCAAGCGGGCAGAGGCGCAGCAGCGGATCCAGGAGACGCTCTCGGGGATGTCGGACAAGAGCGCCTTCGAGTCGTTCGCGCGTATGGCCGAGAAGATCGAGGCCACCGAGCGGAAGGCGCTGGCCTCCGCCGAGCTCAACGAGGAGGTCTCGGGGGACCGGCTGGCCCGCCAGTTCGAGGTGCTGGAGTACAAGGGGAGCTCCGACCAGCAGCTCATCGAGCTCAAGGCCAAGATGGGTTTGCTCCCCGCCGGCGGTGCCGGGCAGTCCAAGCAGCTCAACAAGGGTGCCGGTGACGTGCACGACGCCGAGCTGGTCGAAGGAGACGAGGGGGCCGGACGCTGATGCCGGTGGCAGGGACAGTCACGCGGCGAGGTTTCCCGTTCGGCTGGGCCATCCTCGCCGTGGCTCTGGTGGCATTGGCGGTCCGCACGATCGATGTGCTTCTGGTGCTGTTCCTCGCGGTCATCCTGGCCGTCTACCTCAACGCCACCGCCGAGTATCTCCGCCGCCGCTTCGGGCTGCCGCCGACCGCCGGACTGCTGGTCGGAGTGATCCTGACCCTCGGCGCGCTGGTCGGCGTGGTGGTGCTCATCGCCCCCGCGGTTTCCCAGCAGGTGCAGGACCTGCTCACGAACCTCCCCGCCTTCCTTACCGAGCTCGATCAGAACATCACCCGAATCATTCGCGGCATCCCGGTGCTGGGGCGAAGTCCGGGTGCGGGGAGCACCTCTCTCTTCGCCAGCGCCTTGAACGAGATCCTCGGATTTCTCCGCGGTGCCGCCGTTCCCTATCTCAAGGGCGGCGCGGAGCTCCTGATCGAGGCGGTGAGCGTGCTGGTCATGGCGGTTTACCTCGCGCGGACCCCCGCGGTCTACACCGAAGGGATCATCGCCCTGACGCCCCCGTCGCACCGCGTGCTCACCCGAGCCATCCTGGTCGATCTGGGGACGACGCTTCGGGCCTGGGTCGTGGGCCAGCTGGTGGCGATGCTGCTGCTCGGCGCGCTGACCACCCTCGGCTTGTGGGTGCTGGACGTGCCCTATTTCCTGGCCTTCGGAGTCTTCGCCGGGATCGCGGCGATCGTCCCCTTCTTCGGCACCCTGCTCTCGACCGTGTTGCCGGCGCTCTTCGCCCTCGGCCTGTCGGGACTGGGGAAGGCCATCGCGGTGGCCGGCGTGGGCGTCGGGGTCCATCTTATCGAGGCCAACTTCGTGGGGCCTTACGTCATGGAGCGGCAGGTCAACCTCCCGCCGGTGGTCACCATCGCCGGGGTGCTCCTGATCGGGAAGCTGTTCGGGCTTGCCGGGCTGGTGGTCGCCGTCCCGATTCTGACCGTTGTCATGGTGCTCATCCGGCACATCCTGCTCGGCGAGGTCTACGGTGATCCCGGCGATGAGCTCCAACCCTCCGGCACCATTCCGGCGGAGGCCGAGCCAGACATCACCCACTCCGTCCACTCCTGAGCGCATGACCACACCGCGATACCTGATCGTCGCCGACGGCGACTTCGGGCCGATGACGTCGAAGACCGCCAACTCGGTGATCCGCTATCTCCCCGACCGGACCGTCGGCGTCCTCGACCGCCAACACGCCGGACGGACGGTGCAGGACGTGCTGGGGTTCGGCGGGGCGCTCCCCATCGTCGGGTCGATGCGGGAAGGGCTGGCCCTGGGGCCGACGGCGGTCCTGATCGGCATCGCCCCGCAGGGCGGACGGCTCCCGGACGAGTGGCGGGAGTGGCTCGCCGAGGCGCTGGATCACCGGTGCGATCTCTGGAGCGGGCTGCACACCTTCCTGGGCGACGACCCGATGCTCGCCGCCAAGGCCCGAAGCAACGGGCGGAAGCTCTTCGATCTCCGGCGTCCTCCGGCGGATCTTCCGATCGCCTCGGGACTCGCCAAGAAAGTGGAGCCGCTGGTGGTGCTCACGGTGGGAACCGACTGCAACGTCGGGAAGATGACGGCCCAGCTCCAGCTCGCCCGCCGGCTGAACGAGCGCGGCATCCGCACCAGATTCGTGGCCACCGGACAGACCGGCATCATGATCGAGGGCTGGGGGATCGCGGTCGATGCCGTGGTGGCCGACTTCATCGCGGGCGCCGCGGAGCGCCTGGTGCTCGAAGGGAGTCGCGACGCGGACGTCGTGCTGGTGGAGGGGCAGGGAAGCATCAACCACCCGGGCTACTCGGGCGTCACCCTCGGCCTGCTCCACGGCGCCTGTCCCGACGCGCTGATCCTGTGCCATCAGTCCAGCCGGGAGTACATCGGCGACTACCGGCAGGAGACGTGGCTTCGGATTCCTCCGCTCACCGAGTACGTCCGGCTCTACGAGACGATCGGTTCGGCCGTCCATCCGACCGAGGTGATCGGCATCTCGCTCAACACCTTCGACCTGTCCGAGGCGGAAGCGCTACGCTCGTGTGAGCGGGCGGCTCGGGAGACCGGGCTTCCGGTGACCGACCCGGTGCGCTTCGACCCGGGCCCGCTGCTGGACGCGGTGGCGGGAGTGCGCGACCGCTACCTGCAGTCGCGCCGGACGGCGTGATCCCGGCAGCGCGGCGCGGTTTGGCTCCCGGTGGGGCGCTGAGGATGACGCCCGAGCGGCCGGGGAGCGGCATCGTGGCCCATGCTCCCGGGCGCGCCGTGCCAACTTCTCCCTCGCGTTTCCCTCCTCGCAGTCCTCGGCCACGCTCGGCCCGGTGAGCTCCTCGGGGTGTGGCTCCGAAGCTGCACGCGCCCGCTCCGCCTTCGGGCGGCGCGGCGCGCCCTCCTGGCCAGCGCCGATCTTGGCTGGCTGCTGCGGCGCTGCGGGCGAGTGGCGGTGCGGGAGAGCGGGCGGATCGCGGTGCTGGATGGTGAGCGGCTGATCGGCTGGCGCACGCTGCAGATCGTCACCGGTGCGCCGTTCCTCCCGCGGCTGGAGCAGCTTCGGTTGCTCTTCCCCGATCTCCGCGTGAGCGGCAGGCGGATCGCCGTCCCGCTCGGGTCGGGCTCGTCCGAGGAGGCGCTGGCGCTCTGCGCCTTGGAACGACTGTCGGTCCTCGCCACCTGGATCGATTATCGTGGTTGACGCGGCGCGGGGCGGCCCTCTAGGTTAGGGCCGTGCGATCAACCCACCTCCATGCTCGCCGCTAGCAGCCTCCCGCTCTTCACCGTCGGTGAAGTTCTCCGCCGCCTGGCAGAGATCCTCAAGATTGATGGGGAGGAGCTGGTGCGCGACGGCGCGCGGGTGCTCGGGATCTGGCTCCTCGGGTGGCTCGCCTACCGGGTGGTCCGGCTCACGGCCCGACGGATCGAGCTCGCCGTCGACGACGGCGACGACTCGGTCACCACCCTGCGCGAGCGGCGGGGCCACACCATCGCCCAGCTGCTCACCTTCAACATCTTCATCAATATCGGACCGATCCTGGCCGGTGCCGGCATCCTGGGGCTGGCGGTCTCCTTCGGGGCCCAGAGCCTGGTGAAGGACGTCATCTCCGGGTTCTTCATCCTGTTCGAGAATCAATTCGCCATCGGGGACGTGATCGAGATCGCGGGGAAGAGCGGGCTGGTCGAGAAGATGACCCTGCGCGTGGCCGTCCTCCGGGACGGCGAAGGCGTGATGCACGTCGTCCCGAACAGCGAGATCAAGGTCGTCAGCAACAAGACGCGCGGCTGGTCCCGCGCGGTGGTCGACGTGGGGATCGGCTACGATGAGGACATCGACCGCGCCCTCGGCATCGTGCGGGACGAGGCGGCCCAGCTCGCCACCGACCGGGTCTGGAGCCTGCAGCTCGACGGCGCGCCCGAGGTGGTGGGGGTGGAGTCGCTGGGCGACAGCTCGGTGGTGATCCGCACCCTGATCCGCACTCAGCCCGGCTCCCAGTGGACCGTGGCGCGCGAGTTCCGCCGCCGCATCAAGAATCGGTTCGACCGGGACGGCGTCGAGATCCCCTTCCCGCACCGCCGGGTGCACGTCCGGGTGGAGGACGGGGCCCCCGACGCCGTGACCGCGGCGGCGGGAGCGGCCGGCGCGTGACCCTTCGGCTCTACAACACGCTCTCCCGCCAGATCGAGCCCTTCGAGCCGCTCCAGCCGGGCCGGGTCTCGATGTACACCTGCGGCCCCACCGTCTACAACTACGCCCACATCGGCAACTTCCGC
>JBBSHB010000055.1:0-17152 GCA_038253515.1 Gemmatimonadales bacterium
CTGAGGCGCGATCATGGCCGCGAACAGGGCGTCGGTACTCCGGCCCGGACCGAGGACCGTGACGAGATACCAGTTGGAGAGAAAGGAGATCGCGATGTTGGCGGCCGCCAGCCCCGCCAGGTACGCGCCGAGCCTCAGGCCCCGGCCCGGGGTCACGGTGCGGAGGTCGTGTACTGCAGCCGAATCCAGTCCCGATAGCTGCCGTCCATCACGGTCCGCCACCATGGCTCGTGCGCGAGGTACCAGGCGATCGTCTTGCGGACGCCGGTCGCGAAGGTCTCGCGCGGCACCCAGCCGAGCTCCCGCTCGATCTTCCCGGCGTCGATCGCGTAGCGCCGGTCATGGCCTGGACGGTCCGTGACGAAGCTGATCAGCCCGGCGCAGCCTCGTCCGCCGGCGGCCGGGCATAGCGGAAAGCGAGCCGGCAACGCGGGGTCGGCCGCGAACGCGTCGTCCACGAGGCGGCAGACCAGCCGAACGATGTCGATGTTCTTCCATTCGTTCCGTCCGCCCACGACGTACGTCTCGCCCGGCTGCCCGGCCAGCAGCACGCGCTCCAGAGCGCGGCAGTGGTCGTCCACGTGCAGCCAGTCGCGCACGTTGAGCCCGTCGCCGTACACGGGCAACGGCTTCCCGTCGAGGGCGTTGACCAGCATCAGGGGAATGAGTTTTTCGGGGAACTGGTAGGCGCCGTAGTTGTTGGAGCAATTGCTGATGGTGACCGGCAGGCCGTAGGTGTGATGGTAGGCCCGGACGAGATGATCTGAGGCGGCCTTTGAGGCGGCGTACGGCGAGTTGGGGTCGTAGGCGGTGGTCTCGTCGAACGGCGGCGCCTCCGGGCCGAGCGAGCCGTAGACCTCGTCGGTCGACACGTGGTGGAACCGCACCTCCCCTGCCCCCCGGCCTTCCTCGAGCCAGACGCGGCGGGCGGCCTTGAGCAGCGCATGGGTGCCCACCACGTTGGTCTCGACGAACGCGTCGGGGCCGGCGATCGATCGATCCACGTGCGACTCCGCCGCGAAGTGCACCAGCGTCGCGACCGCGTGCTCGCGGAGCAGTCGCTCGACCAGCCCCGCGTCGCGGATGTCTCCCTGGCAGAACACCAGATTCGGATGCTGGCGGACCGGCTCCAGGTTGGCGACGTTGCCGGCGTACGTGAGGGCATCGAGCACCACGACCCGATCGTCGGGGTGAGCGACGAGCCAGTACTGCACGAAGTTGGCCCCGATGAAGCCGGCGCCACCGGTCACCAGCAGACTAGTCACGCGCCGCCTCCGCGAGCATGCGCCGCAGGTTCACCCGCCAGTGCGCGGGTGATCGGTCGAGCGCCTCCCGGGTGTCGCGGGTATCGAGCACGGCGTACGGCGGACGGTGCACCCGCGACGGATATTCGTCCGTCCGGATCGGCACGATGGTCTCTTCACGCTCGAGCAGGCCTAAGGCGAGCGCTTCCTCCTGGATGGCCACGGCGAAGTCGTACCAGGTGGCGACGCCCGCGTCGGTCCAGTGGTGCACCCCCCGCACCGTGGGCCGGGCCACCGCCGACCAGAGCGCCTCCGCCAGGGAGCGGGCCCACGTCGGCGTGCCGACCTGATCGGCGACCACCCGGACCGGCCCCTCTCGCATGCGGCGCAACATCGTCTGCACGAAGTTGGCCCTGTGGGCGCCGTACAGCCACGCGGTCCGGACGATCAACGCCTGGCCGCCCGTCGACGCGGTCACGCCGCGCTCACCCACCAGCTTGCTCGCGCCGTACACGCCGAGCGGCGCGGCGGCGGCGTCCGGGCGATAGGGGCGGCCGCTCGCTCCGTCGAACACGAAATCGGTGGACACGTGGATGAAACGGGCACCCGCACGGTGCGCCGCGGCGGCGAGCGCTGCGGCGCCGGCGGCGTTGACCGCATGCGCCAGCTCCGGCTCCGATTCGGCACGCTCGACCGCCGTATACGCCGCCGCGTTGACCACGACGCCTGGCCGGTTCGCGCGGATTCCCGCGTCGATCGTGTCGGCGCGCGTCAGATCCAGCTCGCTCCGCCCCGGAGTGACGAGGCGTGCGTTGGGTGGCGCCGTCTCGCCCAGCGCTCGACCGAGCTGCCCCGACCCTCCGACGATCAGCACGCCCAGCTCGGCGCTCAATCGCATCCCTCGATGCCGGCGAAGGGAGCGCCCCTGGCGTCCTTCTCCGATAAGCGCGGTCCGCCACCTTGCTCGAGGGGCCAGGCGATGGCAAGGTCGGGGTCGTCCCAGCGCAGAGTGCGATCGTACGGCGCGACATACGGTTCGGTGCACTTGTAGATGACGTCCGCCTGGTCGCTCAGCACGTAAAAGCCGTGGGCGAAACCCGGCGGTACCCAGAGCTGGCCGTGGGCGCCGGCCGACAACACCAGGCCGACCCATCGGCCGTAGGTGGCTGACCGGCGCCGCAGGTCCACCGAGACGTCGTACACCTCGCCCGTCACCACCCAGATCAGCTTGCCTTGCGGGCGCTCGACCTGGTAGTGAAGGCCGCGGAGGGTGCCGCGGAGCGAGCGGCTGTGGTTGTCCTGCGCGAACTCCAGATCGATGCCGACGCCGCGGTAGCGCGCCTGCTGCCACGTCTCGACGAAGAAGCCGCGGGTATCCTCCCGGACGACCGGCTCGATGAGGAGCACGTCCGGAATGACGGTGGGTGTCACCTTCACCGCCGCCGGGCCTCCCCTATGAGCCGCAGCAGATACTGCCCGTAGGCATTCTTCCGCAGCGGCTCGGCCAGGCGCTCCACCTCTTCCGCGCCGATGTATCCCATCCGGTAGGCGATCTCCTCCGGGCACGAGATCTTGAGACCCTGCCGCTGCTCGATCGTCTCGATGAATAGGCTGGCCTGGAGCAGCGCCTCGTGGGTGCCGGTATCGAGCCAGGCGGTCCCCCGGCCCAGAATCTCGACCTGGAGCGCACCCAGCTCGAGGTATCGGGTGTTGACGTCGGTGATTTCGAGCTCGCCTCGCGCCGACGGCTGGATCTCCCGCGCGATGTCAACCACCCGGTTATCGTAGTAATAGAGGCCGATCACCGCGTAGTTGGAGCGCGGCTCTGCCGGCTTCTCCTCGATCCCGACCACCCGCCCCGCCTTGTCGAACTCGACCACGCCGTACGCGCTGGGATTCTGAACGTGGTACCCGAATACCGTTGCCCCGGTCGTCCGGCCGGCGGCGCGCTGCAGCGTGTGGCTCAGCTCGTGGCCATAGAAGATGTTGTCGCCCAGCACGAGCGAGCAGCAATCGCCGCCGATGAACTCCCGGCCGAGGATGAAGGCCTGGGCGAGGCCGTCGGGTGATGGCTGGACCGTGTAGGAGAGGCAGAGCCCCCACTGGCTGCCATCGCCCAGCAGGCGCTGGAACGCCGGCAGGTCATGAGAAGTGGAGATGAGAAGGATGTCCCGTGCGCCGCTCAGCATCAGCGTGGAGAGCGGATAGTAGATCATCGGCTTGTCGTACACCGGCAGGAGCTGTTTGCTGACCGCCCGGGTCACCGGATGGAGCCGGGTTCCGGAGCCGCCGGCCAGGATGATGCCTTTGCGGCGCACAGGCCGCGCGACCAGAGGCACGCCTAATACTCCAGCGGCAGCGCCACCCGGCGTCCGTCGCGGGCCGACAGGTAGGTGGCGATCAGGAGCTCCAGGGAGTGGAGCCCTTCTCGTCCGTCGGTATCGGGCGGAGCATCCCCC
The DNA here is from genome assembly GCA_038253515.1 of Gemmatimonadales bacterium. Classification (GTDB taxonomy): domain Bacteria; phylum Gemmatimonadota; class Gemmatimonadetes; order Gemmatimonadales; family GWC2-71-9; genus CAVVWJ01. The sequence continues at coordinate 3,704 of JBBSHB010000055.1, forward strand.
CGGAGAGCCCGGATGACGTTGTCGTAGTACAGCGGGTGCCCGAACCCGTACACCGAGGTCGTCTCGTAGCTTGCCTTCTCGACGAGGGCATCGTCCGGATGCGGCTCGGCGAACTCCCAATGCTCGATCTGGTTGACCGCGACACCTCCGACCCGCACGGTCCCATGCTCCCCGATGATGGTGATCGAGCCCTCGTAGTTCTTCGGGTAGGTGAGCATGGTGACGTTCATCGATCCCAGCGCACCGGTCCGCCAGCGGATGCTCACCACCCCGGTGTCCTCGACCTGAATGTTGCGGGCCAGCGTCGCGGTGTAGGCCTGGACGCTCTCCACCGGTCCGATCAGCCAGTCCAGCAGGTCGACGTAGTGACTCGCCTGATTCATGAACGCGCCGCCGTCGAACTCCCAGGTGCCCCGCCAGGCCGCGCTGTCGTAGTACGACTGGGGCCGAGCCCAGAAGACGTTGATGTTGACCATGAAGATCCGGCCGAACCGGTGGCAGTCCACCGCGCGCTTGACCAGCTGGATCGTGGCGTTCCGGCGGTTCTGCTTGACCACGAAGAGGTGCACGCCTGCCTGGTCGCACGCCTGCACCATCTGCTTGCCGTCCTGCCACCGGGTGGCCATCGGCTTTTCCGTCATCACGTGCCGGCCCGCGGCCGCCACCTGCACCGCCTGCTTGCAGTGAAGCCCGCTCGGGGTCGCCAGGATCACGATGTCCGCATCGGTCCCTGCCAGCAGAGCGTCAAGGGACCGGAAACCCGGCGCCCCCGTCCGCTCCTCCGCCCGGGCCAGTGCGCCGGCGTCGATATCGCACACCCCGACCAGCTCGGCGCGGTCCGCATGGCGGTCCAGCGCTTCGAAGTGGTTGGCCGAGATCCGGCCGCAACCCACCAGCGCGAAGCGGATCTTCCGATCTGTGACGAACGGCTTGGTGATGAACATGGTCTCGCCCGGCGGGTGTGAAAAAGCAGGCGTAAATGTAGGCCGGCTATGGTCTATTGGCTATTGGCTGGGTCCGGTTCATCCCCTGGAGGGACGGCGCCGATACCCCGGGCGGGCTCCGGCAGGCCCCCATAAGAACCGACCCATCTGGCGCATTCAGTCGTCTTGTGCTATCATGTGAATAGTTTCACAAACCCATTCGAAGGAGGCGAGATTCATGGCCACCGCGACCCCTCCGGTAACTCCCAACGCGGCCTTCCCCGCCGCGGCCGTCGGCAAACTGTTCGCTCCACCCGAGACGGAAGTTCCGGCCGACAAGCTCCGCCGGCTTCTTCGGGAGGCGCAAGCGGCCGGGAGCTATCTCCATACGGTGGGTGCGTACGATGCCTTCACCGCGGCCATCATGACTCGACTCGGCTTCAAGGCGTTGTATGGCAGCGGCTGGCAGCTCGCGGCGACCAAGAGCATGTTCCCCGACATCGGGGTCTACGCCTCGCACGATATGGTCAAGCTGGTCCACGAGATGTGGATGGGCGTCGAGGGAGCGCGCAACACCCACTACTACGACACCGACGGCAAGGAGATCTTGGACGCCCCGCCGGCGTTCGTGGACATGGAGGCCGGGTTCGGTGGACCGACTCAGACGTTCACTCTCGCGACCGAGCTCATCCGGGCCAGCGCAGGCGGCGTACACCTGGAGAACCAGGATCCTTCGAACCGTACCTGCGGCCACATCGTGAACGTGGGCAAGCAGAAGCGGAGCAAGGTGCTGGTGCCGCGCAAGCAGTGGATCGCCAAGCTCAAGGCCATTAAGGCGGCAGCTCAGGCCACCGGGGTCGATGTGGTGATCATCGCCCGGACCGACTCGATCGACGGGGCGCTGCCCGATCAGGAGCCGGGTGGAGTGAAGATGGCGGTCGAGGATGCCTGGGAGGCTGCCGAGCTGGGAGTGGACGTGATCTGGCCGGAGTTCAACAACACCGAGCTGGAGCAGCCGCGGGAGTTCGCCGAAGGCGTCCGCAAGTACTACCCCAACCAGATGCTCGGCTTCAACCTGTCGCCCTCGCTCTACTTCGGAAAGGCCAAGAAGGCCGGAACGCTGATCACCACTCAGCAGCTCGCCGACCTGGGGTTCACCCTGCAGTTCTCGACCCTGTTCAACTTCCGCACTGCCGGAATGGCGCTGGAGAAAGGGCTCAAGAAGTTCCTCAAGAATGGACTCGATGCGCTCGCCGATCTGCAGAACGAGGAGGACGAGGCCGCGGGAGGCTCGCCGACCACCAAGATGCACCAGAAGTTCGCCGGGATGAACCGGTGGCTGATCCTGGAGCAGGTGCTGAGTGGGGAGAAGTAGACGGGACCCGCTCTAGTGTACTCGGGCCAGTTCGATTGACACCCTGGACAGATTCACCACGAAGACACGGAGAACAGCCATCTCCGTGTCTCCGTGGTGAAATTGATGCACCGGAACCCCGCCCCGAAATGCCGAAGCTGTAAAAAGCCCTGATGCCGGAGCATCAGGCTCCGCTCGCCTTGCGGATCGTCACCCCGTTCTGGGCCTCGGTCACCTGGACCCCCTCCTGCTGCAGCCGCTCCACCTGCCAGCGATCCAGGCGAACCATCACCTCGTACTCGTCCCCGACCTCGTCGCGGCTCAACACCTCTCCCTGGCGGTAGAGCGCGGCCAGCCTGGCCCCATCGGCCACCGGCAGGCGGATCTTCACCGTCGGCCGGCCCGTCCGCTCCGTCGTCCGGAGCACGGTCTTGAGGGCGGCGATCCCGTCCGTCCGCACCGTGCTGGTGGTGATGGCGCCCGGGTAGAGATCCCGCACCCGCTTGGCGAACGCCAGCGGGTCGGGCACCGCGTCGATCTTGTTGAACAGCGGGAGGATCGGCCGGTCGGCGAGGTCGAGCTCGGCCAGCACCCGCTCCACCACGTGCAGCTGGCCCTCCCAGTCGGGATGGCTCGCGTCGATGACGTGGAGCAGCAGGTCGGCCTCCCGCACCTCTTCCAGCGTGGCCCGGAAGCTCGCCACCAGGTGGTGCGGCAGCTTTCGGATGAAGCCGACCGTATCGGTCACCCGGGCCTTCTGGCCCTCGCCCAGCTCCACCTCGCGGGTCAGCGTGTCGAGCGTGGCGAAGAGCCGGTCTTCGACCAGGATCTCATGCTGCCCCGAGAGCGCGCGCAGGATGCTCGACTTCCCCGCGTTGGTGTACCCCACGAGGGCCAGGCTCAGCATCGGGTCCCGCCCGGCGCGGAGATTTTCCCGGTGGCGCTCGACTGCCTGGAGCTTGGCCTTGAGTCCCTGGATTCGCTGCCGGATCAGTCGACGGTCGGTCTCGAGCTGAGTCTCGCCGGGGCCCCTCAAGCCGATGCCGCCGCGGATGCGGGACAGGTGGGTCCACATCCGGGTGAGCCGCGGGAGCAGATACTCGAGCTGCGCCAGCTCCACCTGGAGCTTGGCCTCATGACTCCGGGCCCGGGTCGAGAAGATGTCGAGGATGACCTCGGAGCGGTCCATGACGCGCACCTCGAGCTCGCGCTCGAGGTTGGCGCCCTGGACCGGGCTCAACTCCTCATCGAAGATGACCAGGGTGGCGTCGGCGGCCGCCACCGCGGCGGCCACCTCCTCGACCTTGCCTTCGCCGATGAGGGTAGCGGGATTGGGAGAGGCGATCTGCTGGGTGACCCGTCCGACCACCTCGGCCCCGGCCGTGTCGACCAGTCGGGTCAGCTCCTCGAGATGCTCGGTGACGTGGCGGGAGTCGGTCGAGCCTTTCCGCGGCGCGGCCACCAGCACCGCGCGCTCGATCGGATCGCGAACCTGAATCAGTGTTCGAATAATGGAGACTCCTCGCCTCCCGGTGTCATTGACCGGTCGGAATGGGGATCAGTCCGCCCAGCCGGGTGAGCGGAGCGCGTCCTTGTCTGGTAAACGGCACCACGCGCGGCCCGAACGGCGTCCGCAGCGTGAGCTGGCCTTTCATGGTGTACGGCAGCTCGCCGGACCCCAACGCGGCGCGGACTGCGGCGCTCACCCCGGACCAGTTGAACCGCAGGGGAAGCGTAACCGCGGCGGTGTCGCCCTTCTGGACCTGGAACTCGTTGCGGTACTCCACGTCGCCGACGTGGGAGTCCTGCACATCGAAGCCAACCTGCAACCTGGTACCCTGGAGATCGAAGCGGTTCGGGTTGAGCACGCCGAGCTCCAGATCGAGCACCCCGCCGGTCACGCCAATGCCCCTGAGGACGACGCGATTGAGATGGATCTCCGGCTCCTTGAGGGTCTCTCCGATGCCGGCGCATCCGGCCAGCAGCAGCATCCCGGCGATCGCGCTCGACCGTGTACGCAGCCTCATTCTCCTCCCGATCCGCCTCCAGGAATATAACCACGTGTCTCCGGCAACCCGGCACGTCGCGCGAGCGCCAGGCCGTACCGATGTTGCATCCAGCAGCGACCGCGGGCGGTGGGCCGGCTCACAGCGCTACTTCGCCCCGTCCTTCCCCTCGTCCCCGCCCTCCACCTCCGCCTTCCGCTTCTGCCACCACTCCAGCCGCTCGGCGACCTTCTTCTCGTATCCGAACGGCCCAGGCAGGTAAAAGGTGGTGCCTCGGAGCTCGTCGGGCAGGTACTCCTGCGGCAGGTACGCATCGGGGGAGTCGTGGGCGTAGCGGTAGCCCCTGCCGTATCCGAGCTCCTTCATGAGCCCGGTCGGGGCGTTCCGGATGTGCAGCGGCACCGGCGCGGCCGGCGTGTCCCGGGCGGCCTCCAGCGCCGCCCCCAGCGCCACCTTCGCGCTGTTCGACTTGGGGGCCGTGGCCAGATAGATGGTCATCTCGGCGAGCGGGAGGTAGCCCTCTGGCGGGCCCAGCATGTGAAAGGCGTCGCGGGCCGCGACGGCCAGCGTCAGCGCGGTGGGATCGGCCAGCCCGATGTCCTCGGCCGCCATCGCGATCGCGCGGCGGAACAGGGTCATGGGATCCTCCCCGCCGTCGAGCATGCGCGCCATCCAGTAGAGTGCCCCTTGCGGGTCGCTGCCCCGGAGCGACTTGTGATAGGCGGAGAGGAGATTGAAGTGCTCCTCGCCCGACTTGTCGTACCGGGCGAAGCGCTTCTGCATCGCCTCGCGGGCCATCTCCGAGGTGACGTGCCCGCCCACGCCGGCGTGGGCGGCCGCCGCCTCGAGCACGGTGAGCGCCCGGCGGGCGTCGCCGTCGGCCTCGACCGCGATCGAGCGCAGCGCCTCGTCGTCCGCCTGGAGCTGCATGGCGCCGAGCCCGCGCTCCTCGTCGGCCAGCGCGCGGCGCAGCAGCGTCTCGATGTGCTCGGCGGTGAGCGGCTGGAGCACGAAGACCCGGGTGCGCGAGAGCAGCGCGCCGTTGATCTCGAAGCTCGGGTTTTCGGTGGTGGCACCGATGAGGGTCAGGGTGCCATCCTCGGCCGGCGGGAGCAGGCTGTCCTGCTGCGCCTTGTTGAGCCGGTGGATCTCGTCGATGAACAGGATGGTCTGGGTGCCTCCGGCGTCCAGCCGGGACCGCGCCGCGTTGACGATCTCCCGAATCCTCGGCACGCCCTCGGTCACTGCGCTGAAGGGGACGAAGGCTCGCTCGGTGGTGGTCGCCACCAGGTGGGCCAGCGTGGTCTTCCCGCTGCCGGGTGGTCCCCAGAAGATCATCGACCCGGGAACACCCCGCTCGATCGCCTCGCGCAGCGGCTTTCCCGGAGCCAGCAGGTGCTCCTGCCCGATGAACTCGTCCAGGGTGCGTGGCCGCATGCGTCCCGCCAGCGGCTGCGCCGCCCGGTTGGAGAAGAGCGAGGCTTCCGCCTCCGGCGTGCGCTTTCGTGCCGTCATCGGACCCAGACCTCCAGCAGTCGCTCGGCCAGGAAGTACGCGGCGGCGCCCCCGAAGAACGCCAGGGCGCTGAGCCAGCCGCGCTTTGCCTGAAATTCGGGGACCAGATTCGAGGCCGCAACGTACAGCGTCACACCCGCGGAGATCGCCAGGCCATGGCGGGCGAGCGGCGCGACCTGCTCGGTGAGCAGCACCCCCAGCACCGTCGCCCCGCCGAGCACCGTGGCGGCTCCCATGGCCTGGGTACGGGTCTGGCCGCCCGCCACCATGACGCTCGCGATGGTGACCCCTTCCGGGAGCTTGTGCAGCAGTACCGCCAGAAAGAGGAGGATGCCGAGCTGGCTGGAGACGAGGAAACCGCCGGCGATCGCCACGCCGTCGAAGAAGGTGTGCAAGGTGAGGCCGAGGACCGCGGAGATCCCGGCGGTGGAGCTCACCCGGTGGGTCTCCTCCCCGAAATGGAAATGGGGGGTGAACACGTGCTGTGCCAGGTGCACCGCGAGGTAGCCAATCAGAATGTAGAGTGCCGCCGCCGGGGATCCGGCGAGCACCTCCGGGATGACGCCGAGCAGCGCCACGGCCAACATGAACCCGGCGCCGAAGGCCAGGCACGCCTCGATCACCCGGAGGCTCCGGCGCTCCCGGTGCACCACCGCGTAGGCGCCCGCGATGTTGCCCACCGCGGCGGCCAGGGCAAAGCCGAGCGGACTCATACCATCTCGCGGGCGAGCGCCAGCAGCGTCTCGCGCGAGTTGAGCCCCGGCGTCTCCAGCACCCGGGCCAACATCACGGTGAGGATCTCGCCGATCCGTCGTCCGGAGGCGCCGGCGTCCCGCAGGTCGTTGCCGGTGATGGCGAGATCGGCCCGGGTGAGGGGATCGCCCCGCTCGCGAACGGTGCGGACCACCGGCGCCCAGGGCGCCTCCGCTCCGTGGCGAAGGGCCCACAGGGCCAGGAGGTCGTCCGCGGCGTTGTCGACACGAGACAGCCACCGGCGCACTGCCGGCTCGTCCACGCCCTCCGGCGCCGGTGGTCCCTCGGAACACGCCGTCCCGCGGTCCACCTCGGCGGTCGACGCCCGGAGCCGTCGGAGCACGTGCCCGGGCGTCGCCGTCAACAGTCCCGTGAGCAGCACCGGATCGCGTTGCTCGAGCGGGAGGTCGGCCGCCCGAGCCAGGATCTCCGGAGGGGTCCGATCCAGCTCCGGCATCCACTGCCTCGTCGCGCCCACGCCCCGCCAGAGCAAGACCAATGCAGCGACCGAGCGCGCCGTGCGGAGCCCCTTGAACCACTCGTCCCGCACCCGCTCCGCGGAGAGGTTCGTGAGACCGGCCGCGGAGGCGCGGGCCGCGGCCCAGGTCGCGGGCTCGATGGTGAAGCCGAAGCGCGCCGCGAAGCGGATGCCGCGAAGGATCCGGAGATAGTCCTCCCGGAACCGCTGCGACGGGTCACCCACCGCCCGCACCACGCCGTGGCTCAGGTCGCCGAGGCCCGCGAACGGATCCCGCCATTCCTGCCGAATCGGGTGATAGGCGATCGCGTTGATCGTGAAGTCCCGCCGGGCCAGGTCCTGCTCCAGCGACACGCCGTACTCCACTACCGCATGTCGTCCATCGGTGACGACGTCGCGCCGGAAGGTGGTGACTTCGTGTAACACCCGCCGGCGATCGACCACGCCGATGGTCCCATACTTCGCCCCCACCGCGGCGGTTCGCCGGAAGAGCGCTTGCACCGTTTCGGGGGTGGCGGAGGTGGCGATGTCGAAGTCGGAATGGGGATGGCCGAGCAAGGCGTCCCGCAGCGCGCCCCCCACGCACCACGCCTCGTGGCCCGCCTCTTCCAGCGTCCGGGCGATCTCCAGGACTTCCTCAGGGATGTAAATGGACGGGGGGAGCCTCATCGCAGGCCGTACGGCACACCGGCGGAGAGCGCGATGGTGAGCTCCATCCAGGCCTGGGAGGGGGTCCTCGGCCCCGCCGGGATCACCCCCATCGCCACGGTGCGCGCGCCGCCTCCGTCGAAGGCGTAGACCGGGGTCACCTCGCCGAAGAGGCACCGGCTCGCCAGCACGACCGGCTTCCCCTCGTCCAGCCACCGGCCCATCGCGGGCACGGCCCCGGGCGGGACGTTGCCGGCGCCGAAGCCGACGACCACCACCCCGGCCTGGTGGGGGCGAGCCTGATCCAGCATGCGCCCGTCATCGCCCACCACCATCGGAACCAGCGCGACGGTCGCGGACAGACCGGCCGGGGGGCTCGGGGACGACCCGCCGCCCGCCGCCGGCGCGTGATACGTCACCCTCCCGTCCTCGATCCGGCCGATCGGTCCGCCGTGGGGCGCCGAGAACGCCGCCAGATCGGTGGCGTGCGTCTTGACCGCGGTCACCCCGGAGAACACCTCGCCGTTGAACACCACCATGGCGCCTCGGCCTTCGCTCGCGGGGCTCGCGGCCACGGTGGCCGCGTCGGTGAGGTTGCGAGGACCGTCCCAGCCGTCGTCACTCGAGGTGCGCATCGCGCCGGTGATGGCGACGGGAACCCGAGCCCCGAGCGTCCGGTCGAGCAGGTACGCCGTCTCCTCGATCGTGTCGGTTCCGTGGGTGACGACGATGCCTCGGACCTCGCCGGACTCCGCGACCGCGCGCACCCGCTCGCGCAGCGCCCACAGGCGGTCGGGGCCGAGGTGGCAGGCGGGCAGCTTGGCCCAATTCTCGACCCGGTACGGCCCCAGCCGCTCGAGCTCGGGCGCGAAGCTCACCAGCGTCTCGCCCCCATGGGTGGGGACGTTGCCGCCCGCCGCCGGGTCGCGCTGCATCGAGATCGTCCCGCCGGTGAAGAGCAGATGGATCATGTCGTCACGAAACGCGGAGCAGTTCGTCCTCGACCAGCTCGACGATGAGATGCTCCAGCGCCATGTGAAGCACCTGGATCTGACTGGCCTCGTCCGACGGGACGATGACGGCATCATTCACCTCGGCGGCAAGCGGCCCACCATCACCGCCCAGAAAGGCGACCGTGGCGACCGCGCGGGCCCGCGCCGCCCGGGCGGCCGCGATCAGGTTGGGACTCCGGCCGCTGGTGCTGTGGAGGACCAGGAGGTCGCCCGGACCGCAGAGCGCGTCGACCTGCCGGGCGAAGATCTGCTCGAAGCCGAGGTCGTTCCCGGCGGCGGTGAGGAGCGAGGCGTCGGTGGTGAGCGCGATCGCCGCGAACGGCCGCCGTGCCAGCCTGAAGCGCACGATGTACTCGGTGGCCAGGTGCTGCGCGTCGGCCGCGCTGCCGCCGTTGCCGCAGAAATACAGCGTGCCCCCGTCCCGGAGCACGGCCGCGTACCGTGTCCCCAGGTGCGCGACCTGACCACTCAACGCCTTGCTCGCGGTGGCCAGGCGGGCCAGCTGGTCGAGCCCCTCCTCCACCCGGGACCGGCTCACTCGTCGCCCTCGAGGATCTGCCGGATCTTCTGCATCAGGGATTGCCGGAGTTTGATTGGGGGCACCGGGGAGAGCGGCTCGTCTCGCAGGATAGCCCCGGGATTTCGTACCGCCAGCAGCTCGGCCTGCTCCCCTCCGTCCTGCTCCACCAGGAAGCCGACGCCCGCGGCAATGGTCCGCTTATCCCCATGGTTGTCGCCCGCCATGATGTCGGCCAGGCCGAGCGACACCAGCTCCCGGGCCCGGTGGCCCCGCGCCTGGGGAGAGAGGAGCGTGGTGGCATCCACCTGCATCCGCGCGCCCAGCTCCCGCCAGAGGGAGACCGCGTCGGCGGAGCAGCAGGTGTAGCGCTCGGGATGAGCGAGCACCGGCACCCAGCCCGTCTCGCCCATGCGGGTCAACGCGTTGCTCACCGTGTCCAGCGCCACCATCCGGGGGAACTCGACCAGGATGTACCGGGTGCCGCCCAGACCGAACTGCCGGGTCGCGTCGGTGTCGCCGGCGAGCGGCCGATCGAGCATCACCTCCGCGCCCCGGTGCAGCCGGGGCGAGGCCGGCGCCTTCGCGATCAGGGCCTGATAGGCATCGTCGTGCCGCGCGGACGGTCCCAGGGCCGTGTCGCTGGCGCGAACGTGAGGGGTGAGGCAGACGTCGGTGATCCCGAGACGGGCCATCTCCCGCAACACCCCCACCGATTGCTCCACCGAGCGAGACCCGTCATCGACGCCGGGCAGCAGATGGGAGTGGAGGTCGATCACGCGTCGTGCCGAACCGACTGGAGGATCGAGCCGGCGAACTCGCTCAGTCCCTCCGGAGCACGCTGTGCCTGCGCCAGGAGGGCGAGGGTGATGAGGGCATCCGCCGCGAGGAGATCCAGCGCCACCGAACGGTCGCCCGGATGGGTCAGCACCTGATCCAATGCCTGCTGGGCGGCGCGGGCCAGCGCGACGGGCACCGTCGGCCCGCCGTCGGCCGCCGCGACATGCTGCTGGACTCGGGCCCGGAGGGCCGCCGGCGCCTCACTCGTGTGCCGCTCGACCCAATCGGCGAGCACCGTCAGGCGCCGACGCTTTCAGGAACCGGTCGATTGGCCAGCCAGGCCGAGACCAGACCCGGGGTGGCCGCGCGAGCGGCGGTCAGCTTGCCGGGGTCGCCGGCGCCGGCGGAGGCGAAGTGCGGGCGACCACCGCCCCGACCGCCGCTCACCGCGGCGATGCGATTCACCAGGTCGCCCGCCTTGCGGCCGGCGCTCACCAGGTCGTCCGTGAGCGTGACGTGGATGGCGCCGCGCCCGGTGGTGCTGAACTGGACCAGCACGGCGCTCCGCTTTCCCTCCCGGAAGCGATCGGCGATCTGGCCGGCCTCGTCGCGGTCCTCGGTGGCCGTCTCGGCCATGGTGAGCTCGACCCCGTTGACATCCACCACCTCGCCGGCGGCGGAAGCGCCGGCCCCGGCCTTGAGCGCCTCCGCCAGCCGGGCCTCCAGCCGCTGCCGCTCCTCCAGGAGCTGCTCCACCCGGCGCACCAGGTGCTCCGGCTGCGCCTTGAGCGTCTCCGCCACCTGCGCCAGGCGTTGCTCCAGCTCTCGCACGGCCCGGAGCGCTCCGGTTCCCGTGACTGCCTCGATGCGCCGCACGCCGGCGGCCACGCCGGTCTGTCCCGAGAAGCGGAAGGTCCCGATCTGCCCGGTGCTCCGCACGTGGGTCCCTCCGCACAGCTCGATGGACGGCCCCATCTGCACCACGCGGACGACGTCGCCGTACTTCTCCGAGAAGAACGCCATGGCGCCGAGCGCGAGGGCGTCCGCGTAGGGCAGCTCGCGAGTGGTGACGGCAGGGTTGGCGAGCACCAGCTCGTTCACCTCGGCCTCGATCGAGTGCAGCGTGGCCGGGTCGATGGGTGCATGGTGCGAGAAGTCGAACCGCAGCCGCTCCGGCTCGACCAGCGAGCCCTGCTGGCGCACGTGGGGGCCCAGATGCTTCCTGAGCGCGTAGTGCACCAGGTGCGTCGCGCTGTGGTTCCGCTCGATGTCATGGCGGCGCGGCGCATCGACCGATGCGAGCACCGGCTCGGGCGCGAACTCCTCGGCGAAACTCCCCGAGACGACGGTGCCCTTGGGGTCTTTCCGCACCGCGTCCACCGTGAGCGACCACCCCTGCCCCGACAGCGCGCCGACGTCGCTCACCTGGCCGCCGGACTCGGCGTAGAACGGATTCTCCCGCAGGATCAGGTCCACCCGCGGGCCCTCCTGCCGGAAGGCGAGGATGTCGGTGTCGGCCTCGGTAGTCTGGTAGCCGACGAACTTCTGCTTGCCGCGCTTGAGGCTGCGCCACTTGCCTGCCTTCGACGTGTGGACCGTTGGAGCATGCCCAGTCACCATGAGCGTCCCGGAGCTGGGGGTTACCCGTGCCGCCCGAGAACGCGCCCGCTGTTCCGCCAACGCCCGCTCAAACCCGGCCACGTCCACCGCGACTCCTCGCTCTCCCGCGATGATCTCCGTGAGATCGATCGGGAAGCCGAAGGTGTCGTACAGCTTGAAGGCATCCTCGCCGGGGATCGCCTGGGCCCCGGAGGCGAAGATCTCCTCCAGCCGCTTGAGGCCGCCCTCGATCGTCTCGAGAAATCGAAGCTCCTCCGTCTCGGTCACCTCGCGCAGGTAGGCCGCCTTCGCCACCAGCTCGGGGTAGATACCCACCATCTGCCCGACCACCACATCGGTGAGCGGCGCGAGCGTCGGCTCCCGCCGGCCCAGCAGCCAGGCATGCCGCACGGCCCGCCGGAGGATCCGGCGGAGCACGTAGCCCCGGCCTTCGTTGCTGGGGTAGACGCCATCCGCGAGCAGAAAGCTCACCGCCCGGGCATGGTCGGCGAGGACGCGATACGAGCCACGGTCGTCGGCAGCCCGGTCGTAAGGCCTTCCGACCAGCTCGCTCACCCGTTCGATGAGCGGAAGGAACGCATCAGTGTGGAAGTTGTCGTCCTCCCCCTGCATGACCGCCGCGATCCGCTCGAGACCGGCGCCGGTGTCCACCGATGGCTTGGGCAGCGGCGTGAGCGTGCCGTCCGCCGACCGGTCGAACTGCATGAAGACCAGGTTCCAGATCTCCAGAAACCGGCCCTCCTCGGCCAGGCGCTCGAACTCCGCCTGGGGCATCTCGGCGGGCGCCTCGCCCGCATGCCACTCGAGGTCGACGTAGATCTCGGTGCACGGGCCGCAGGGCCCGGTATCGCCCATCTGCCAGAAGTTGTCCTTGTCGCCCAGTCCGTAGATCCGATGGTCCGGCAGCCCGCCGATGTCGCGCCAGTAGGCCCGGGCCTCTTCGTCGGTGTGATGGACGGTCACCCGCAGCCGGTCCGCCGGAATGCCCAGATAACTCGCACCGGTGACGAACTCCCAGGCATAGGCGATCGCGTCGCGCTTGAAGTAGTCGCCGAAGGAGAAGTTGCCCAGCATCTCGAAGAACGTGTGGTGCCGCTTGGTGTGCCCCACCTGCTCCAGATCGTTGTGCTTGCCTCCGGCCCGCACGCACTTCTGGCAGGTGGTGGCCCGGGTGTACTCCCGCTGCTCCTGCCCGAGGAAGGTACGCTTGAACTGCACCATGCCGGCGTTGGTGAACAGGAGGCTGGGATCGTCGGCCGGTACCAACGACGAAGAAGGCACCTCTCGGTGCCCCTTGGCGACGAAGAATTCCAGGAACAGGCGTCGGATCGTGGCGGACTGCATGAAGGAAAATATAGAGGCACCCGCACCTACGGGCCATGGGCAGCCGAGATGCGCGCCGTCATCCCGAGGCTGGCGGGGGAGTCGGCCGACGCGAGGTGGCGGCCCGGCTCAGACGGGCGTGAGCGGCAGCCGCCGAACCGGCTTTCCCGTGACCGCGGACAGGGCGTTCGCGATGGCCGGCGCGAGGGGCGGCACCGCCGGCTCACCGACGCCATGGGGCGAGTCGGTACTCTCGACGATGTGGACCTCCACCCGCGGCATCTCCGACATCCGCAGCACCGGGTAGTCGTGGAAGTTGCTCTGCTTGACGCGGCCGCCTTCCAGGGTGATGGCACCACGGAGGGCCGCGCTGAGCGGGTAGACGATGCCGCCCTCCATCTGGGCCGCGACGATGTCGGGGTTGAGCGCGAGGCCGCAGTCGATCGCGCAGACGACCCGGTCCACCCGGAGCCCCTTGTCGCCCACCGTCACCTCAGCCACCTCGGCGACGATGGCGTC
>JBBSHB010000056.1:0-17140 GCA_038253515.1 Gemmatimonadales bacterium
CAGCCGCCCGCCGCGCGGGGTACTCCTGCCGCTCGTGCCCCTGCCGCCCGCCCTCCTGCCGCGCCACCTTCAGACACGGCGCCTCCTCCCCCGCCGGCCGCGGCCGGAGGCAGCTTCGTCGATCTCGGCTCCATGGTGCTGGAGGAGACCGGTCCGCGCGACACCCGGATGCGGATCGACCGCCGGGAGCCGCAGGACGAAGACGAGCAACGGGAGTTCAAGGAGATCCTGGAGCAGTTCAAGCGCGGCATCGAGGAGAACCTGGACACCGACGACTACCAGGCCCACTACGAGCTGGGCATCGCGTTCAAGGAGATGGGTCTGCTGGACGAGGCGATCGCCGAGTTCCAGAAGGCGCTTCGGGCGCCCGAAGGGCGGCTGCGCACCTCGGAGGCGCTGGGGATCGCCTTCTTCGAGAAAGGGCAGTTCCCGGTGGCCGAGGCGGTCCTCCGCCGGGCGGTCGATGCGGTGGACGAGGGCGACGAGGCGAAGATCGGGCTGATCTACTGGCTCGGCCGGTCCTCCGAGGCGCAGGGCAAGGACGCGGAGGCCATCGCCAGCTACGAGCGCGCGACGGCGGTCGACATCCGCTTCATGGACCTGAACGACCGGATCCACCGACTCACCGCGGGGCGGCGGGAGTGAGCCCCCGGACCGCGCCGATCAGCCTGGCCGACCTGCAGCGGCCGGTGCGCGCCCGGCTGGAGCGGGTGCCCCAGGAGTTACGCCGGATCGTCGAGGCCGACTTCGGGCTCATCGCCCAGGTGAATTCGCACCTGTTCCAGACCCAGGGCAAGATGTTCCGTCCCACGCTGCTCCTCCTGGCCGACGAGGCCACCGGCGCGCGGGATCCGCGGGTGACGACGCTCGCGGCCGTGATCGAGCTCATCCACCTCGCCACGCTGGTGCATGACGACTCGGTCGATCATTCGGTGCTCCGGCGCGGGATGCCCACGATCAATTCGCTGTTCAGCCATCAGGTGTCGGTCATCATGGGCGACTATCTGTACTCCCGGGCCGTGATCGAGCTCGTCCGGTTGGACGACCTGGAGCCGCTCCGGGTGCTGAGCCGGGTGACCAACGAGATGACCGTGGGCGAGATGCGGCAGCTCCTGGCGCACGAGCCGCCGGAGTTCAGCGAGGAGGCGTACGACCTGCTGATCCAGGCCAAGACCGCGTCGTTGGTCTCGGGCGCCTGCGAGGTCGGCGCGCTGCACGCCGCGCCGGAGGAGCGCGCCGCCCTCCGGCGATTCGGTGAGGCGCTGGGAATGGCGTTCCAGATCGTGGATGACCTGCTGGACTACGTCGGCGACTCCAGCGTCACCGGCAAGCCCACCGGCTCCGACTTGAGGGAGCACAAGGTCACCTTGCCGCTCATCGCCGCGCTGCCCCGGATGGGGGAAAGCGAGCGGCGACAGGTGGCCGGATTGATGGCAACGGCGGAGCCGGCGGATCGGCAGATCGCCGACGTGATCGCGGCGGTGGGCGAGGCCGGCGGCCTGGAGTACGCCCGGGACCGGGCGCTGCGCCTGGCGCAACAGGCGGACGGCGAGCTCGACGCGCTGGGCCCCTCCCGGGCCCGGGACGCGCTCCGCGCCAGCATCACCTACGTCGTGGACCGGACCCGCTGATGGCCAGCGGACCGCACCGGCCCGGATGGTACTTCGGGGTGCTCGTCACCGGGTTCCTGACCGGCGGCTTCCTCACCGCGCTGCTCCGCCGGTGGCTGCCGGAGAGCGCCGCCAGGGATTTCTTCACCACCACCGCCACCTCGGTATTCGGGCCTGTCTCGATGGACCTCCTGGTGGTAAACTTCACCCTGGGCCCGATCGGCCTGCACATCTCCCTGTTGAGCCTGATCGGGGTCCTGCTGGCGTACGTGATCGCACGCTCGCTCTTCTAGGGGGTCCCGTGGCAAACCTCGGCTTACCTGAAATTCTGATGATTCTGGTGGTGGTGCTGCTGCTCTTCGGCGCCAAGCGGCTGCCCGAGGTCGGCGCCTCGATCGGCAAGGGCATCCGGGAGTTCAAGCGGAGCCTGAGCGATACCCAGGAGGCCATCATGGGCGGGGACGAGTCGCAGCGCAATACGGCTCGCCAGATGGATGCGCCGCCGCCGGCCAAGCAGACCTCCGGAGAGCCCAAGCGGCTGTCCCAGTAAGCAGCGACGGGGCCCGCACCACATCGGGGGCCCCGTCGGCCTGCGGTTTCGGATCACCCGCCGTCGAGCCCTACGTTTGCTGGCCCGCCGGTGCCGTGCGCAGGACCTTCTTCCGGTCATCGACCACCTTGGCCGCATCTCGCAACGCGCTCAGATAGCTCCGCACCCGCTCCTGCCGGGCCAGATTGATCATCCGCGCGCGATAGGTATCCAGCTCCTTCACGAACTTGGCGGAGTCCGCCTTGGTGTGCTGGAGCGCCTGGATGACGTAGATCCCGTCCTTGGTGTCGAGCAGGCCGCTGGTCCGACCGCTGTCCAGTCCGAACGCGGCGCCGACCACCACGGGATTGGTGAGCGGCGGGTTGATCCGGGAGAACGGCCCGAACTCCTGATTCGGTAGCTTCATCGTGGCCGCGGCATCGGCCAGGCTGGTTCCCGACTCGACCCGCTTGAGGTAGTCCTGGGCCGCTTTCCGCCCCAACGTGAGCTTCTTGTCGTTGCGGGCGGTGTATTCGACGGCCGACCGGATCTGGGCCAACGGCGGCACGCCTTCCGGCTGCAGACTGTCGAGGCGAAAGACGTAATAGGCCACGGTGGACTCGATCACCGGGCTGGTGGCGCCGGGCTTGGCCTGGAACGCCCAGACGCCGGCATCGGGCACCACCAACCGCCCGAGCTGGACCTTGGTCCCCTCCTGGACCGGTCCCGACCGCCCGATGGGAAGCTTGAGCGCCCGCGCCGCGGTATCGAGCGCGGCCGGGTCGGCGTGGTCGGCCCCGAGCCGCTCCAGGCTGTCGGCCTGCGCGTCGAGCTTGTCGCGGTGCGCCCCGGACACCTCGATCGGGATCAGGATGTGGCGGCCCTTCGCCTTGGTCCCCTTCCGACTGGTGATCTCGATCAGGTGGAAGCCGAATTGCGAGAGCACCGGCTGGGAGACGGTGTTGAGCGGAAGCTTGAACGCGACCGAGTCGAACGCCGGATCCATCGAGCCCCGGGTCCATTCATCGAGGTCACCGCCCCGGGCGGCGCTCACGCTGTCGGAGGATTCCCGCCGGGCTACGTCGGCGAACGGTGCACCGCCAGCGATCTCCTGGCGCGCCGAGTCCGCCCGCGCCCGCGCCGCCGCGGTGTCGGCGGCGGTGGTCAGCCGGGGCAGGGCGACGAAGCTGAGGAAGGCGGTGGCCGGGCGCTTGAAGTCGTCCTGGTGCGCCTTGTAGTAAGCCTGGAGCTCGGCGTCGGTGAGCTTGACCGCCGAGTCGGGGACGACGTTCCTCGGCACGATCGCGGTCAGCGAGATCTTCACCATCTCGTGCTCGTCGCGGTACTGCTCCCACAGAGCGGCGTCCGACAGGTAGACGTCGGCGGTCACCACCCGCAACAGCTTGGAGCGCAGCAGCTGCTCACGATACTGGCCCTCCAGCGCCGGCAGGTACTGCTGCGCCACGCTGGAGGTGAGCCAGCGCTGATACTTCCCCATGTCGAACTGGCTGTCTGTCTGGAACTCGGGAATCTTCTGGAAATCGGCCGGGGGCGAGGTGCGCAGCGCCTGGACGATCTCGTCCTCCGAGACGGTGATCCCCCGGCGCCGGTACTCGGCCTGAAGCACGCTGTTCTGGACGAACTGCTCCCAGACCTCGTCCCGAATCTGAGCGTATTCGTCCATGCCGAGCGCCCCGGGCGCCTGGCGTTGGCGAGCGTCGATGCTCTGCTGAACCACGGACTGGTAGGTGCGGGCGTCGATGCTCTGCCCGTTGACCTTGCCGACGGCGGTTTTGGTGAGCAGCCCGGTGCCGCCGGTAATGCCACTCAGATCGAGCACCAGCCAGGCGAAGAAGGTGAAGGCGACCACCACCATGAGCGGCTTGGCGGCATTGCGGAACGCTTGCATCATAGCTGAATCGAGACTCCAAACTTGGGGGAAGCAAACCGGCCTTAAGTTTAAGCCGGGCACTACAGAACCTCAAGGCGGCACACTGGTTAACAGTTGACAGGCTGGGAACGGCCCGCTACTCTCACCGTACTCTCCGCAACGACGTAGATGGTTCCTTCCCCACGGCGATTCTGACCTCGGACACCGGGACCCGGATGGCCATAAGCGAGATCGAAAAGCTCGAACGAAGGTACGCCGAAAACCCGCAAGGGCTCACCTTCGCGCCTCTCGCCGAGGTCCACCGGAAGAATGGGGACGTCACCCGCGCGCTGGATCTGCTGCGGGCGGGTCTTGAGCTGCACCCCGATTACATCCCTGCCAGCATCGTGCTGGGACGGTGTCACCTCGATCTGGACCTGCCGGCCGCGGAGACCGCCTTTGCCCACGTGCTCGCGCTCGACGGCGAGAACGTCATCGCCCTCAAGGCCCTGGCCGACATCAACGAGCGCCTCTTCCGCTTCGACGACGCGGAGCGCTGGCTGCACACACTGCTCTCGGTGGACCGGAGCAACGACGAGGCGCGCGACCAGCTCGAGCGGGTGGAGGCCTCGCGCCGCCAGGCGGAGCAGGCGTCGTCGGCGGATCCGGACGCCGCTCGCCCGATGGCGCCGGCCACCGAAGGTGCACCCGCCGAGCCGAGCCTGTCGGAGCTCTCGGAGGCGCCTGCCACGACGCTTCCGCCGGCGCCCGAGCCACCCCCCGCCCCGTGGGGGGGCATGGGTTGGGTGTCGGCCTCGGGCACCCCGGCGGCCGACGAAGCGGTGCCGCTCGATCTGGAAGAGCCGGTCCGCGCCCCCGAGGCCACCGAGCCGCTGCCCGAGGGTCTCGAGCTGGACCAGCCGGTCACCATGGATGAGGCTGTGCCACCCCTCGAGGGACTGGTAGGCCGGGATGACGCCGCCGAGCCCGACGGCTTCCGGGTCGAGTTGAGCGAAGAGATCGTGCTCCAGAGCGCGGGCGCCGGTGAGTTTCAGGTCCCCAACGCCGCCGATGAGTTGGCGGGGCGGGGCGCGGCTGCCCAGGCAGAGATGCCCCAGGCAGAGATGCCTCAGGCGGAAGCGCCCGGAGCAGAGACACCCGAGGCTGCAGAGACACCTGAGGCAGAGCCAGCCGAGGCGGCTCAGCCCGAGGCCGCCGTGGCCGAGGCCCCGGCCGGCCACGCCGCCGAGAGCGCCC
This sequence comes from Gemmatimonadales bacterium, assembly GCA_038253515.1. GTDB lineage: Bacteria > Gemmatimonadota > Gemmatimonadetes > Gemmatimonadales > GWC2-71-9 > CAVVWJ01. Next base: position 5,267 of record JBBSHB010000056.1, read on the forward strand.
AGCCGGTCGAGTCGCCGGGGGAGCACGGACTGGTAGTGACCGAGTCGATGGCGGACCTGCTGGTGCAGCAGGGGCATCTGACCGAAGCGCTGCGGGTCTATCGGGAGCTCGAAGTCCAGATGGGCAGCGATCCGCGGATCCGTCGGCGGATCGGCGATCTCGAGACCGAGCCGCCGCCGCTTCCGGCTGCCCCACGGCAGGCCTATGCGGCGAAGGATACGCACGGACAGTCGGTCGCGGAGTTCTTCCGTGGCATGCTGGCCGCACGCCCACCCGCGCCGAGCGTCTCGTCCGCCAAGCGGGTCGATGCGACGTCGACCGGGCCGGCGGCCGAGGCAGAGGGGGCGCCGACCCGGCCCGCCCACGACTCCCTCTCCTTGAGCTCGGTCTTCGGTGATGAAGGAACGCCGACGCCACCCGCCATGCCGGTCCCCGCCGCGAGCGCACCCCCGACCCCCGCCGACGGAGCCGTCTCCTTCGACGAGTTCTACAGTCAGCCCGACGGGGGTGACGCTCCACGTCCCGCGCGGGCCCCCGACACCAAGAGCGACGATCTGGACCAGTTCCACGCCTGGTTGCAGAATCTCAAGCGCTGAATGCGGATCGCCGTGCTCAACGGCCCCAACCTCAACCTGCTGGGCCAGCGGGAGCCGGAGCTGTACGGCCGCACGACCCTGCCGGAGATCGAGGCCCTGGTGCGCGAGGCCGCGCGAGCCCACGGGGTCGAGCTGGAATGGTTTCAGACCAACCACGAGGGCGCCCTGGTCGAAGCCGTGCAGGGGTTGCGCGGCCGGGTGGACGGCGCCCTCATCAATGCCGCGGCACTGACCCACTCGAGTCTGGCCCTCCGCGACGCCCTCCTCGCCGTGCGGGTCCCCTTCGTCGAGCTCCACCTCTCGAACATCTTCGCCCGGGAGCCGGAGCGGCGGCACTCGATGATCGCGGACCTGGCGCTGGGGATGGTGACCGGGTTCGGCGCCCAGAGTTACCTCCTGGCCCTGGAGGCCCTGATGGGCCGACTGCGTGCCGCCTGACCGCCGCGCCGAGCGCCAGGGTGCCCTGAGGGCGGCGTTGGCGAGTGAGGGGCTGGACGGGTTGCTGGTGACCCACCTGCCGAACATCCGCTATCTCACCGGCTTCACCGGCTCGGCGGGTGTGCTGCTGATCCGGGGCGACGCCACGATACTCATCACGGACTTCCGCTACGCGACCCAGGCTCCCGACGAGGCCGGGTCGGCCGCGGTGGTCGAGGTCGACCAGAAGAGCGTCTGGGATCGATTGGGCCGGGTGCTGTCGGCGGCACCGATGGAGACACTCGGAATCGAAGGCCACTCGCTCACGGTACGCGACGCCGCGCGGGTGAGCGCGCTCACCCGCGCGCGGGTGCTGCCGACGGCCGACCTGGTGGAACGCTTGCGGGTGGTCAAGGCCCCCGAGGAAGTCGCCGCGATCGAGACGGCCGCGGCGCTGGCGCAGGACGCGCTGACGGAAGTGCTCCCAGGTGTGCGGATGGGCCAGACGGAGCTGGACGTCGCCGCCGCCCTGGAAGCGGCGCTCCGGCGGCGGGGGAGCGAGTGGCATCCCTTTCCGACCATCGTCGCCTCGGGGCCGCGGTCGGCGCTCCCGCACGCGCGGACCAGCGACCGGGTCCTGGGCCGGGGCGAGTGGTTGCTGCTCGATTTCGGCGCCCAGGTCGACGGGTACTGCGCCGATCTCACCCGCACCCTGGTGGTCGGGGCCCGCGCGGACGAGCGGCAGCGCACCATTCACGAGCTGGTTCGAAGCGCCCAGCACCGGGCGCTGGAGCAGCTCCGGCCCGGCATGACGGGCCGCGAGGGTGACGCGCTGGCCCGCGAGGTCATCGCGGCGCGCGGCTTCGGCGACGCGTTCGGCCACTCGCTGGGACACGGTCTGGGACTCGAGGTGCACGAGGCGCCGCGACTGGCCCCGACGTCCGACAGCCCGCTGCCGGTGCACGCGGTGGTCACGGTCGAGCCGGGCGTCTATCTTCCGGGCTGGGGCGGGGTGCGGCTGGAGGACGATGTGTACCTCGGTCCCGATGGCCCCCGTCGCCTGTCCGACGGGCGGACGGAGCTCGTCGAGCTGGTCTAGGGCGCGGCTCCAGGCGGCGCCGCCGAGCCCCATTCCGCGCACGATCTCCCGCTCCGCTCGGGATGACGAACCACATCCGCGGGAGTATCAGTGGCGACGACGGCCGATTTCAAGAATGGGCTGGTGCTGGAGATCGACGGGCACCTGTTCCAGATGGTGTACTTCCAGCACGTGAAGCCGGGGAAGGGCGGGGCGTTCGTACGCACCAAGCTCAAGAACATCCGGACCGGCGCCGTGCTGGAGCGCACCTTCAACGCGGGCGAGCGGGTGACCGATGTCCGGTTGGAGCGGCGTCCGATGCAGTTCTCCTACGCCGACGGCCACTTCTATCACTTCATGGACCAGCAGACCTTCGACGATATCATGCTGACCGAGGACGTCATCGGGCCCGATCAGCTCCGCTATCTCAAGGAAGGCATGGAATGCGAGGGGCTGGTGCACGACGATCGGGTGATCCTGGTCGATCTGCCGTTCTTCGTCGAGCTGGCGGTTACCCGAACCGATCCGGGCGTTCGGGGTGATACCGCCACCGGGGCGACCAAGCCGGCCACCCTGGAAACCGGCGCCACGGTGCAGGTCCCGCTCTTCATCGAGGAGGGCCAAGTGATCCGGGTCGACCGCCGCGAAGACAAGTACCTCACCCGCGTATGACGCCTCAGGAGATGAAGCAGTTGGCCGAGCTGCTGCAGACGGTTCCGGGGATCAAGTCGATCGAGCTCCAGGACGTCCAGGGGCTGGCGCGGCTGCTGCGCGAGTCGCCCGAGATCGGGTCGATCGAAGTGAAGGGCTGGTTCGGGACCGGCGTCGTCATCACCCGCACGGCGGCCGCTCCCATCGCGGCACCTGCGCCCGTGACGTTCCACCCGCCGGCGGGTCCGGGGCTGGAGCACCGGGAGGCCTCCCGCGGGCCGGTCGTCGCCGCGCTCAAGGAGATCAAATCCCCCATGGTCGGCACCTTCTACAAGTCGCCGGAGCCCGGGGCCGAGCCCTACGTGAAGCCGGGCAGCCGGATCACGCCCGGGCAGACCGTCTGCATCATCGAGGCGATGAAGATCATGAACGAGATCGAGGCCGAGATCGCCGGGGTCATCCGGGAAATCAGCGTGGAGGACGGTCAGCCGGTCGAATTCGGCCAGGTGCTCTTCCGGGTCGATTCCCATGGCTGAGACCGCCAGTGTGGCGTCCACCGCGACGCCGACCTTCAACTTCAAGCAGACCATCGGGCAGATGGTCCAGCGGAACGCGTCCGACCTGCTGCTCAAGGTCGGCCGACCGCCGACCGTGCGGGTCAACGGCGAGCTGCAGTCACTGGAGATGCCGCCGGTCAAGCCGGAGGATCTCAAGCTGCTGGCGGAGCAGGTGATGACCCCCCGCCAGGTGAAGGAGTTCGCCGAGAAGAAGGAGGCGGACTTCGCCATCGGCGTGCCGGGCGTGGGCCGCTTCCGCACCAACATCTATCAACAGCGCGGCACCCTGGCGTTCGCCTTTCGCGCCATCCCCTACGAGGTGAAGACCATCGGCGAGCTGCACCTGCCCACGGTGATGGAGGAGATCGCGCTGCGGCCGCGGGGGCTGATCCTGGTCACTGGGATCACCGGCTCGGGCAAGTCGACGGCGCTGGCAGCGATGATCAATCACGTGAACCAGAATCGCCGGGTGAACGTGATCACCATCGAGGATCCCATCGAGTTCCTCCACCGGGACGTGATGTCCAACATCTCGCAGCGCGAGGTGGGCAGCGACACGCTCTCCTTCGCCTCGGCGCTGCGCCACGTCCTGCGGCAGGATCCCGACGTGATCCTGGTGGGCGAGATCCGCGACACCGAGACCCTGGACACCGCGCTCAAGGCGGCCGACACCGGGCACCTGGTGTTCTCCACCCTGCACACCACCGACACCACCCAGACGCTGAACCGCATCATCTCGTTCTACCCGCCCTATCAGCACCAGGAGATCCGGATGCTGCTGGCGACGGCGCTCCAGGCCGTCGTCTCGCTCCGGCTGGTGCCCCGGGCCGACGGCCGCGGCCGGGTGCCGGCCGCGGAGGTGCTGATCAATACCGCCGCGGTGGCGGACAACATCCGGGACATCGAGAAGGCACTCAACATCCCGGACCTCATCGCGGAGGGGACGGTCTCCTACGGGATGCAGTCGTTCGACCAGTCGCTCATGCGCTGGTTCAAGGACGGCATGATCTCCTACGAGAGCGCTCTGTTCTACTCGACCAACCCGAGCGAGTTCGCCCTCCGGGTGTCGGGCGTCGACTCGGCGTCCGATCGCACCTTCACCGAGATCACCGGCGACTCGGCGCAACCCCGCTCGCTGGATCTGACACCCTGATGTTCCGGAAGGTACTGATCGCGAACCGCGGGGAGATTGCCTTGCGGGTCATTCGCGCGTGCCGCGAGCTCGGCATCGAGACGGTGGCTGTGTACAGCGAGGCCGACCGCGAGTCCCTGCACGTGCGCTTCGCCGATGACGACGTGTGCATCGGCCCGCCGCCGAGCCGGGCGTCCTACCTCCGGATCCCCCACCTGATCGCCGCCGCCGAGATCACCGGGGCGGACGCCATCCACCCGGGCTACGGTTTCCTGGCGGAGAACGCCGAGTTCGCCGACACCTGCCGCGCCTCCAACATCGTCTTCATCGGTCCCACCGGCGACCAGATCCGGCAAATGGGCGACAAGGCCACGGCGCGCCGGCTGGCGCAGGACGCCGGCGTCCCGACCGTGCCGGGCTCCCCGGGCACCATCGACGATCCCGACGACGCGCTGCTCTTCGCCAACGCGATCGGCTTCCCGGTGATCATCAAGGCGACCGCCGGCGGGGGCGGCAAGGGCATGCGGATCGCGCCGGACGCGGAGAGCTTCAGCCAGCTCTTCGGCCTGGCGCAGAACGAGGCCCTCGCCGCCTTCGGGAACGGCGCGGTCTACGTCGAGAAGTACCTGGAACACCCGCGGCACGTCGAGATCCAGGTCATGGGGGACGCGTTCGGCAAAGTGGTCCATCTGGGCGAGCGCGACTGCTCGATCCAGCGGCGCCACCAGAAGCTGATCGAGGAGAGTCCCAGCCCCGCGCTCGACAGCGAGCTGCGCGGGCGCATGGGCGACGCCGCCGTGGCGCTGGCCTCCAACATCGGCTACTGTGGGGCGGGAACCGTCGAGTTCCTGCTCGATACCGACGGGCAGTATTACTTCATGGAGATGAACACCCGGATCCAGGTGGAGCACCCGGTCACCGAAATGGTGACCAGCTTCGACCTGGTCAAGGAGCAGATCCGGGTGGCGGCCGGCGAGCCGAGCGGCTTTCACGGAGATGGGCGTCGCCTGCGGGGGCACGCGATCGAGTGTCGAATCAACGCCGAGGACCCCTACCGGGGCTTTCAGCCGTCCCCGGGGTTGATCACGGCGTATCATCCGCCGGGCGGTCCCGGGGTCCGGGTCGACACCCATGTGTACGCGGGCTACGCGGTGCCGCCGTACTACGACTCGCTGCTGGCCAAGGTCATCGTGCACGGCAACGATCGAGCCGAGGCGCTCACCCGGATGGGGCAGGCGCTCGACAGCTTCATCCTCGAGGGCGTGACCACCACAATCCCCTTTCTCGCCCGGGTGATCCGCCATCCGGACTTCGTCGCCGGCGCGGTGGACACGCGGTTTCTCGAGCGAGAGCCGCAGCTGCTCCGACCAGAGACATGAGGCTCGACGTCCTCTTCACGCCGGTCGGGCTGACCCCGACCGAGGTGCAGGGTCGGACGGTGTTCGTGGTGGACATCCTCCGCGCCACCACGGCGATGTGCGCGGCGCTGAGCCACGGCGCCAAGGCGATGATCCCGGCCGCCTCCACCGAGGAGGCGCTCCGCCTGGCGCAGACCATCGGCAGCGCGGACGTGCTCCTCGCGGGAGAGCAGAACTGCGTCCGGATTCCCGGCTTTCAGCTGGGGAACAGCCCACTGGAGATGACCGAGTCCGCGGTTCGGGGAAAGACCATCATCGTCACCACCACCAACGGGACCAAGGCGCTGCTCGCCTGCCAGGGCGCGGCCGCCGTCTACCCTGCCTGTGCCGCCAACCTGAGCCTGGCCGCGGAGAAGGCACGCGAGACGCTGGAGCGCGACGGAGACCTCCTGGTCGTCGGTGCCGGGCGGGACAGCGCCTTCTCGCTGGATGACGCCTACTGCGCCGGTCGACTGGTCGCGGCGGTGCTGGGCGACCGCCGGCCGCGGCGCGGGGTGAGCGACGCGGGGATCGCCAGCCTCGACCTGGTCCGCCGCTACGGCGACAACTGGGAGCGACCGCTCGCCTACAGCCGGGCCGGGCGGGAGCTGATCAAGCTCGGCTTTCGGAATGACGTGGTGGACGCGGCCCGGCTCGATGCGTACCCCATCCTGCCGCATTTCCATGAACGCCGGGTGATGCTCGCGCCAGTGCCGGTATGACGACCCAGAACGGCCGCCCCACGGGCGGAGTACAGCGCAGGCGATTCGGCGCGGTCACGGCGCTGGTGATCGGCCTGTTCGTCGGACTCACCCTGCTCCCGCTGCCCATGACCGGCCCGATCGGCCACTCACTGGGCGGGATGCTCTGGCGGGTGCTGGGTGCCGGGGCACTGGGCATTCCGGTGCTCGGGATCGGGCTCGCGCTCGCCGGCTTCGAGCGGCTCGGCACGCTGGACATGAAGCGGTCGGCGTTCCTCATCGTCGGCATGAGCGTGCTCCTTCCCTACCTGGGCGGCGTCGTCTTCCACGTCAGCGTCCGCGACCTCGACAACCAGGGATTCCTCGGCCAGCTGGTGGGCGTGGTGCCAGGCTTCTTCGCGGTGGAGATACCGCGGGGCGTCGGCACCGCGGGCGCCGTGCTGGTGGGCTTCCTGGCCCTCACGGCGCTTACCCTGGCCACCTTCGCCTGGCACCCGCTGCAGCGGCTGGAGCGAAGGCCGGAGTCGGAGTCCACGCCAACTGCCGCTCCGGGCAATGCCGAGGGTCGCGGGCGGAGGGTAGCGCCCTCGGCGACCTTCGTGGCCGAGGGCACGTCCGGGCCTCCACGCGCAGATGCCGCGATCAAGCCGGTCCCACCCCGCGGAGACGGTAAGACCGACAAACCAAAGCCGGGCAAGCGTCCGGAGCTCAGGCGTGCCCCAGGACAGAAGGAGCTCCCCCCGGTCTGGGACGTGGAGCTGCTGGAGCCGCCGCGCACCAGGGCGGTCGATGCCGGCGAGGCCGAGCTCGACATGCTGCAAGACCGGCTGGAGTCCACCCTGGCGGAGTTCAAAGTCGAGGGCGACGTCGCCGGACGGACCACAGGGCCGGTGGTCACCCAGTACGGCGTGCGACTCCGGCCCGGAGTGAAGATGAATCGCCTGGTCACGCTGGCCGACGACCTCGCGCTCAAGATGAGCGCGCGCTCGATCCGGGTCGCCCGGATTCCCGGGCGGGACATGGTCGGGGTCGAGGTGCCCAACCCGAAGTCGCGGGTGGTGCTGCTGCGGGAGCTGCTGGAGGACGAGCAGTGGAGCGGCGAGGATCGCCTCCTTCCGGTAGCGCTGGGACTCGATCTCGAGGGGCGGCCGGTCATCGCCGATCTGGCCAAGATGCCGCACCTCCTCATCGCCGGTGCGACCGGCACCGGCAAATCGGTGGCGATCAACGCGATCATCACCTCACTGATCTACCGCTACCAGCACAAGGAGGATCTCCGTCTGCTGATGATCGATCCCAAGATGGTGGAGCTCTCGATGTACAAGGACCTCCCGCATCTCCGGCACCCGGTCGTCACCAACAACAAGGAGGCCGCGCGGGTGCTCAAGTGGGCCGTCGGGGAGATGGAGCGACGCTACGTCCTGCTGGAGGCCAACGGTGCGCGCAACCTCAGCGACTTCAACCGCAAGTTCCAGGAGGGCAAGCCGCTCAGGAATCCGGTGCCGCGCCGGGTGACGCTCACCGACCTCGCGGCCGAGCCACCCGACACCCCGCCGCCGGCGCCGGTGGGTGACATCTACACCGAGGGGAAGCTGCCGCTCATCGTGGTGGTAGTCGACGAGCTGGCCGATCTGATGATGACGGTGCAATCGGAGGTCGAGACGCCGCTGGCCCGGCTGGCGCAGAAGGCGCGCGCCGTGGGACTCCACCTCATCCTCGCCACCCAGCGTCCGTCGGTGAACGTCATCACCGGCCTCATCAAGGCGAACTTCCCCAGCCGGATCGCGTTCCGGGTCGCCTCCAAGGTGGACAGCCGAACCATTCTCGACCAGAACGGCTCCGAGGCGCTGCTGGGGAAGGGCGACATGCTCTTCCTCGAGCCGGGCAAGAGCGACCCGATGCGGCTGCAGGGGGCGTACATCTCCACCGAGGAGAGCGAGCGCCTCATGGAGCGTTACCGGCAGTGGAGCGAGGAGCGGGACAAGCGCGGGGTAGCAGAGTTGGCGGAGAGCAACATCCTCGACGAGGTGCCGGAGGCCGAGGGCGAAGCCGGCGAGGGCGCGACCGAGCCGGGCGAGCGCGACCCGCAGTTCAAGGATGCCGCCGTTGCCTGCGTCCAGAATCAGGGAGGCTCGACCTCGCTGCTCCAGCGGAAGCTCGGCATCGGCTACGGCCGGGCGGCGCGGATCATGGACCAGCTGGAGGAGGCCGGCATCCTGGGGCCCGCCAACGGGAGCAAGCCGCGGGACGTGCGGATCGGGATCGAACAGATCGACGAATACTGCCGGTGAACCTGGGAGACGACCGAAAGGCCCGCCGCGGGCAGCCGCCCCGGGCAGCCGTCGTGGCGCCGGGCAAGTAGCCGCTCTCCCTCGGCCTTCAGTGTCGAACTACGGCCGCGGCCTCAGAGTCTCGTGGGACCTCGAAACAGCATCTCTCACGATCGTACCGATCACAACACTTCGTCACCTTGGTGCCGACGAACTCGCTTAGCATGCTCTCGAGCGCATTGCAGGCCTCGGGGTGCGCGGCCGTAGCAGCAGCGAGTGGGCAGCCGTGACTGCGGATCACGTAGAGTCCGTCCTCTTCCGCGACGTCCGACAGGCCACCAAGGTCGTTCAAGAGCGAGCTCGCGCTGGCCACGCGGTCCCGCAGCGGCCCACGCGCCAAGGCACGATTAGCCATTACTCCCCGACCGACCTCACGCATAGTGGAATCGAACTCTGTTGGCGACATGCGGGCCGCCAGCACGTGGAGGAGCTCCGTCAGAATGGGAATGTACGCCCTCGAGAAGAGCAGCTCCGCCTGCATCGTGACGCCGTAGGTTCGAGCCGGCTTGCTCGTCCCACGTCGGTGGCCACGCAGCTCAATGAGTTCATCATGTTGCAGGGTAGCCAGCTGAGCGCGCACCGCGGTCCGAGTGAGGTCAAGCGCAGCGGCAAGGTCGTCCACTGTCATGGACCCCCGGCGAAGGAGCTCCATGATCCTGGCGGCAGTCCCCTGCGTTACCGGGCGCGGCAGATGTTTCCCCATTTGCAGTCCTCGCCCCTCACATGAACCAGTTGAGCAATCGGCCAGATAGTACAGATTCTGCTATCTAATCTTGCTTTTCCTCCGAGCACTGCGTATCTCTAATTGGCGCAGCGTTACTGGTTTCGTCAGCAGACTGCGCGGGATACCACCATTGTACCGCAAGGGTGGAGGGCTGGCCATGTTCGCTGGAAAGACATACCCGATCGGAGTGAGAGGACGTCTGCTCGGCCGCGAAGGATGCCGAGTCTCGCTGATACTAGGCGGCGCTCTAGTAGCGGTGCTAACGGGGTGCAGCTCCCAGAGCGCCCAGAAGGAACCGGCGCGAATGTCGACGGGAGCTGGTCCGGCTCGTGATGATCTCTCGCCCCAGACGCTCGCGGAAGGTCAAAAGATCTTTCGGTATGAGACCTTCGGAGATGAGCAGTTCTGGACCGACACCGCGCGGATGCACGAGGTCATTCAAAAGTCAGTCAGCCCGAAAACGGCGCTGTCGGTTGGATTGAAGGTAGACGCCGGCGCGATCCCGCCCGATGTCGCGCAGGCCATCAAGAGCGGCCAGGTTGACCTGAACAGCCCGGCGACCACGGTGACTCTTCTCAAGTTGAACGCCGTTGTGGGACTTAAGGGAACCGTAAAGACGGTTGGCGGGAAGGACACGCTTGTCCGTCTCGGCATCACCTGCGCGCTCTGTCACTCCACTGTTGATGGCTCATTCGCCAATGGAATCGGGCAGCGCAAGGATGGATGGCCAAATCGCGACCTCAACGTGGGTGCGATCATCGCGCTATCCCCAGCCACTACGGAAGCGCAAAAGGCCGTGTACAACTCCTGGGGCGCCGGGAAATACGACCCCCGTTTCAACATTGACGGGAAGAGCGCGCCGCTCGTTCTCCCACCGGCATATGGACTGGCGCGCGTCCGGAATGAAACCTATACCGCCGAAGGGCCCATCTCGTACTGGAACGCCTATGTTGCAGTCACGCAGATGCACGGTCACGGCAACTTCTCCGACCCACGGATCGGCATCGAGATCAGGCAGTCGCCCGACATGGTCGGACCGCGGCTCGCGGCGCTGCGCAGTTACCAGCACAGCCTTCCCCCACCCGCTTCTCCGGCCGGCAGCGTCGACGTCCCTGCGGCTGAACGCGGACGCGCGATCTTCAACCGGACGTGCTCCAGCTGTCACGTAGGCGCAACCGGTACCGACAATAACAATGGAAAGTTGCACCCACCGTCGGAAACCGGCATGGATGGCGCGTACGCGATGCGTACGGCAAACAAGGCGTACCGCACGACCCCATTGCGTGCACTCTGGCAGCACCCGCCGTATTTCCACGATGGGAGCGCGGCCACGCTCGCGGATGTGGTCGCGCACTACAACCGTGTGCGTAGTTTGAGACTCACAGCAGCGCAGGAGCGAGATCTCGTCGAGTATCTGAAGACGCTTTAGCCACGGAAGCGGAGCTATGCCTTCTCGCGCACCAGACATGGACTATTGCCTGTCGAGTGACTTCGACCGTGCGCCGCTGTTCACTGGTGCCACTGACTAATGCTATCTCCGAACCCTCGATAGACTCCGGGACGCCGGCGCGCCGAAGGTGCGGCGGAAATCATGGGCGAAATGCGCCTGGTCGGCAAAGCCGGCCGCGTGGGCGGCTCTGGTGAAATTGCTTCCGTTGACAATGTCGCGAATGGCCGCGCGCATCCGATGCCACGCGCGGTAGCGGCGGAATGGAACGCCCACCTCTTGGGTAAACAAATGCTGGAACCGTGAGGCAGACAGGCCGGCCGAGCCGGCACGCTGCGCCACCAGCGTGAGGTCGTCGTAACGCGCATACAGGCGTTCGACGACGCGAGACACGCGCGGATCGATCTGTCTGGCGGCCCGCCGCTTGGCAAAGCCCAGAAGGTCAGTCAAGGCCGAGCCGGCCCACCGAGTGCCGGCGCGGTCCTCATAGAGCGTACGCAGCAGCGACACCTCGCCGGTGCTGCCAACGAGGGCGCCATCCACCTCGCGCGTATTGCGCACGAGCGGCGTCAAGGCGTCCACGCCAGCGATATCCGGCTCGATATAGAAGACCGCCAGCGGATTGCCGCCGATATCCAGTTCGTGTAGCAGCCCGGCGGGAATAACCGCTGTGCGGCAGGACAGCCAGCTGCCTCCCTCCATGCGCAAGCCGAAACTCCCGTAGAGTCCGGCAAGATAGACCGGTGCGCCGTGCTGATGGCTGGCATTGTAGTCCAGCGGCCCAGCAAAGAAGGTGCGACCCTCCTCCACGTGCCAGAGGGCGTCGAGCTCGCCAGGGTCCGTC
>JBBSHB010000057.1:0-16944 GCA_038253515.1 Gemmatimonadales bacterium
CATTCCATCAGCAAGGCCGGCGTGGTGATGCTCACCAAGGTGCTGGCGCGTGCCCTCGCGCCGGAGGTGACGGTGAATGCGATCGCGCCGGGAGCCGTGCTCGTCCCCGAGGCCTACGACGCGGAGGAGCGGAACCGGCTGGCCCGCACCACCCCGCTGGCCCGGCTCGGCAGCCCCTCGGACGCCACGGCGGCGCTGCTGTATCTGCTGGAAGGCGGTGACTTCGTCACCGGAGAAGTGCTGGTCGTCGATGGTGGACGCCTCCTCCGCTGAGGTCGCGCTCCGCGACGTGGTGATCGTGGGCGGCGGCTGCTACGGTACCTTCTACGCCGGACAGCTCCTGCGGGCCCGCGAGCGGGGAAAGGCGGGCTGGCGCAGGCTGATCGTGGTGGACCGCGATCCGGCCTGTCGCTTCGCCCGGGAGTTGGGTGCCGGCCCGGATCGGGAGCACGCGATCGCTGAGTGGAGCGACTTTTTCGACGCCTACCTGGCCGCCGGCGCCGCGGAGCCGTCGACCGATCCGCCCGACGCGATCGTCCCGTCGCCCCTGATGCCTCACCTCATGTTCGAGTGGCTGGTCCGCCGGGCCCAGGCCCGCTGGCCGGGCCGGCCGGTCGAGACTCGCCCGGTCCCGGTCGGCCCCGGCACACCGTACGACATGCAGGCCCCCGACGGAACCCGCTACGTCTCGTTCGCCGACTGGCTCTGCCCCGTCCACTGCATCGAGCCCGCGATCTGTCCCGTCATCCGGGGTCCCCGAACCTGGGAGATGTCGGAGGCGATGGACCAGCTGACCCGGCGGCTGTCCGCCACCGGACCGACGGCGGGACCCGTGCTCTTCGTGTGCCGCCACCGGGTGCACGGAGTAGGGATGTTCGACGTGGCCACCGTTCTCGCCGGGGACGCGGTCGTCGCGGCCGCCGGCCACGACGGCAGGCCCGTCGACGTCCTGGTCGGGACCGTTTCGGCCTGCCATGGCGCCGCCAGCCTGCTCCACCTCGGAACGGATCCGTCCCTGGATCGGTTAACCCGGATGGCCGGTTCCGCCGCCTGACCCAGGTCGCGGAACCTCGGGCTGTTCTTATATTTGAGGTCGATCTCAGGTGAGATTGGCCGTCATCTCTTTTCGAGGATGCGCATGAAACGGGCGGAGGAGTTCGACCTCGCCATCGTGGGTGGAGGCCCGGCCGGTCTCTGTGCTGCCATGTATGCCGGTCGCGGGATGCTCAAGACGGTCCTGCTCGAGCGCGGCGTGCCTGGCGGGGAGCTGCTCAACACGGAATGGATCGACGACTATCCCGGGTTCGAGCACATCCTGGGACGGGAGCTGGCCCAGCGGATGGCGGACCACGCCCTCCGATTCGGCGCCGACCTGCGGCAGGAGACGGTCGAATCGATCGTCCGGCGGGAAGACGGCATCTTCGAGCTGGCCACCACCGGCGGCACGACCTACGAGGCGCCGGCCGTGATCCTCACCGCCGGCGGCACGCCCACCAAGCTCGAGGTGCCCGGCGAGTTGGAGTACGCCGGCCGCGGGGTCTCCTATTGCGCGGTATGCGACGGGGCGTTCTTCAAGGGTGAAATCATCGCGGTGGTGGGTGGCGGTGACGCCGCTGTGGAAGAGGCCGACTACCTCACCCGCTACGCCGAGAAGGTCTACCTCATTCACCGGCGGGAGGAGCTCCGGGCCTCCAGGATCCTGCAGGAGCGGCTGTTCGCCAACCCCAAAGTAGAGGTCATCTGGAACAAGCGGGTGCTGGAGCTCGTAGGCTCGCCCGCGGGACTCCAGGCGGTCGAGTTGGAGGACACGCTCACCGGCGGGTCTCTCTCCCTGCCGGTCACCGGGTGCTTCGTGTTCATCGGTTTCCGGCCGAACAGCGGGCTGGTGAAGCAGCACTTCGCCCATGACGCCGGCGGCTACCTGATCACCGACGACCGGATGATGACCTCCATTCCCGGCCTGTTTGCCGCGGGCGACCTTCGGGTACAGCTGACCCGCCAGATCACCACCGCCGTCGGCGACGCGACCACGGCGGCCATCGCGGTCGAGAAGTTCCTCAAGGATCGGCAGGCGCGGCTGGAGGGGGCCAGGGTCAGTGTCTGATCTGGAGGTCGTGGCGCTGCCCAACGGCCAGCTCGCCCAGAACTGCTACCTGCTCGCCGACCGCCGCACCCGGGAGGCAGTCATCATCGACCCCGGGGAGGAGCCGGCGATGTTCCTCGCCGAGCTGGACACCCGCGCCTGGGCCCTGAGGGCGATCTGGCTCACCCACGCACACATCGATCACATCGTCGGGGTCGGCGCGGTGCAGCGGGCCACCGGCGCGCCGATCCACCTGCACCCGCTCGATCGGCCGATCTACGACGCACTCCCCCAGTTCGGCGGCTGGATCGGGCTGGAGCTCGAGCCGCCCCCACCGCCCGACGTGGAGCTCCATCCCGGCGCGACGCTCTGGGTCGGCGGCTTCGAGTTCGAGGTCCGGTTCACACCCGGGCATTCTCCCGGAAGCGTGAGCTTCGTCGGGCCGGGGATGGTCTTCAGCGGAGACGTGCTCTTCAACGGCTCGATCGGCCGGACCGACCTGCCCGGGGGAGACTTCGCGACCCTGATGGGCTCGATCCAGACCCAGCTTCTCTCCCTCCCCGACTCGACCGTCGTCTACAGCGGCCACGGCCCGGACACCACCATCGGCATCGAACGGCTCACCAACCCGTTCCTCACGGGAGCCTATCCGCTTGGTTGAGGACACCGGACTGGCTCCCCGCCCCTCGCAGCCGGCCGCTCCGCCCGCGCGCCTGGTCTGCAATCGCTGCGGGTTCGAGGTGCGGAGCCTCCCGGGGGGTTGCAAGAATCCCTGCTCCAACTGCGGCACGCTGTACCCGCTCGGGGACTGCTCTGACTGAGAGCGCGGCGGGCGGTCTCCTCGATCTCGAGCTGATCGCCCCCGCGTCGGCCCGGGCGTCACTGGACATCTCCCGGATCGAGCTGCCGCCTCGGCTCCGCCCGGTGGCCGAGCTCGGAGTGCTGGACATCACCGAGTTCTTCGGCGACACCACCGGCGGGGTCAAGACCTACCTCCTGCAGAAGGCGCGCTATGTGCAGCGCCGGCCCGGACTCCGCCAGACGATCGTGGTGCCCGGGGCGGGGGACGCCATTCTCGAGGCGAGCGGCGTCCGCTGCTACCGGCTGCACGGCCCCATGATTCCCACCCAGAAGCCCTACCGCTTCATGCTGGCGACCCGCTCGACCAGCCGGATCGTGGCGCACGAGCGGCCGGACCTGATTGAGGTGGGAAGCGCCTGGTTCGTCCCCTGGCTGGTGCACTACGCCACTAGGCAGCTCGACGTGCCGGCCGTCTGGTTCTATCACAGCAACTTTCCCCGGGTGCTCGCGCCCTGGCCGGAGCGGGCCAGCCGGGTCCGGCGCGCGGCGGCCGAGTTCGCCTGGAGCTACGTGCGCCGGCTGGGCCGCATGGTTCGGGCGACGCTGGCGCCATCCGCCTTCGTGGCCGGAGAGCTGGAACGCGCAGGAGTGGAGCGCGTCGTCCGCATCTCGCTCGGCGTCGATCTCGAGCTGTTCCACCCGGCCCGCCGCGAGGCCGCGGCTCAGACCCGGCGGCGGGCGGGCCTTCCCGACGGCCCCCTGGCCATCTTCGTCGGTCGCTTCGCAGTGGAGAAGGAGATCGGTCTGCTGCTCGATGCATGGCCCGAGGTGGAGCGGCGGACCGGCGCACGCCTGGTCCTCCTGGGCGACGGGCCCGCCCGCGCCCGGCTGCAGCGTCGCCGGGGCAGCGACCGGGTGTGCTGGCTTCCCTACGAGCGGGATCGCGATCGCCTGGCCGACCTCCTGGCCGCGGTGGATCTCTACGTGGCTCCCTGCTCGATTGAGACCTTCGGCCTCTCCGCGCTGGAGGCGCTCTCGAGCGGAACGCCCGTGCTGTCCGCCGATCGCGGCGGTGTGGCCGAGTCGGTGGCCGCCTCCGGGGGCGGCGCCCTGTTCCGTTCCGGCGACCCGGGCTCCCTGGCCGAGGTCGCCGTGAGCCTGCTCGGAGGGGATCTCGCTGCTCGGGGTGGCCGTGGCCGGCTCTACGCCGAGCGCAACCATGGGTGGGACGCCGTGCTCGACCGCCTGTTCGCCGTCTACGCCAAGATTCTCGGTTCGTGAGCGTCCTCATTTCCATTCACGACGTGACCCCCGCGCTCGCGCCCGGTGTCGCGCGGCTCTGGCAGCTCTGCGCCGCGCGCCGGGTCACGCCCGCCTTGCTCGTGGTGCCTGACTGGCACGGCGCCTGGCCCCTGGATCGCCACCCGGACTTCGTCGAATGGCTGCGCTCGCGCGCGGCCCAGGGCGCCGAGATCGTGCTCCACGGCGAGCGGCACGATGAGGCGGGGCTCGCACGGACGCTGGGCGACAGCCTGCGCGCCTGGGGCCGCACCGCGAGCGAAGCCGAGTTCCTCACCCTCGACGCCGCGTCCGCCGGCGAGCGGATCGCCCGGGGGCTCGCCGGCCTCCTGCGGCTGGGACTCCGGCCGGTAGGCTTCGTGCCGCCGGCGTGGCTCGCCCGCGAGGAGGGCCACCGCGCCGTCGGGGCCGCCGGCCTCGGCTTCAGCGAGGACGAGCGGACCGTGCGGCTCTTTCCCTCGGGTCGGAGCATCCCGTCACCGGTGGTGCGCTGGAGCGCTCGCTCGCCGGTCCGCGCGTGGGGCTCGGCGGCGATCGCGCGGACCAGATGGACGCTCCAGCGGAGGGCGCCTTTGCTGCGGCTCGCTCTGCATCCCCAGGATCTGGACCATCCGGTGACGGCACGATCGCTGGTCGTGAGTCTCGACCGCTGGCTGACCGTGCACCGGCCCACGGCCTACTCCACTCTGGCCGCAGTTCCAGTCCTGTGACCGCGCCCCAGGCGCACCTGGTCTGCCTCGGGCTGGTGGCGATCGATCTCCTGGCCCGGGCCTGGCGCATTCAATGGATCGTCCGCGGTCTGGGATATCGGATCAGCCTGCGCGATTCGTTCGTGCTCAACGCCTTCGGCGATGCCGCCTGCGCCCTGACCCCGCTCCGGATCGGCGGCGAGCCCGCGCGGCTCGCGGGGATGCTCCGCACCCGGGTGCCGGCGACGGCGGCGTTCGTGGCGATCAGCCTCGAGGTGCTGGCCGGCTGGCCCGTGGTCATCGTGGCCGCCGGATGGCTGATCTGGCGCTACGCGCCCGAGTGGTGGCTGCTGGCCGGGCCCCGGATGAGCGCCGCGGCGGAGCACGCCTGGCCCTGGGTGGTGGTGGTGGCGGTGTTGAGCCTCGTGGCCTGGCGCGCGGCACGACGGGTGGCGTCTCCGGCCACGCGACAGCTCCGCCGGCCGGTGAAGCGCGCGCTGGTCTACTGGCGGCGCATGCCGCGGTGGCCCCTGGTGGCCAGCATTCCGTTGAGCCTCCTCAACCTGGTCACCCGCGTCGCGTTGCTCCCCGTGCTGGCGTTGACGCTGCCGAGCCCGCCCGAGCTCGGTCCGCTCATGGTGGGCTCGTTCGCGCTGCTGTACAGCCAACTGGTGCTGCCGACCCCATCCGGCGCGGGAGCGGTCGAGCTGGGATTCCTGGGCGGTGCGGCCGGTGACCTGGGAGAGCGGGAGGGCTGGCTGTTGCTGGCATGGCGGTTCTACACCAACGGGATCGGCGTCGTTCTGGGCATCGCGCTCGCGGCCCGGGTGTACGGCTGGCCGGCGCTGCGCCGGCTAGCCGGGCGGTGGGGCCATGCCGACTAGCATGACCGTACGCTCCAACGCCTCCGCGACGCCGTGCGGCAGGTCCGCGGGCGCCCACACCACCGCGCCGGCGCTCGCCTCGAAGGTCTCCGCGCCAACCGTCATCCGGGCACGTCCGCTCAGGACCAGATAGAACTTGTCGGTCCCGGCATGGACGTGGACCCTCTGAGACTGTCCGGGCTCGAAGCAGTTGAGGCCGACGAAGAGCTGCCGGCCGCGGAAGAGATCGGCCTTGGTGGCGCGATTCGCGTCGAAGGTCGCGGCGTCTCCGATCGCCTTGCAGTAGTCGGTCATCCGGTGTCGGCCCTCCACTCCGGCGTATTATCATTCCCCGGACGCCGCCGGGTCGCATCCGTCGATCCGTGGCCCCAACCAGGACCGAGCCCACGCCCATGACCAGCACCCGCATCGAGCGCGATCCTCTCGGCGAGAAGGCCGTCCCCGCCACCGCGCTCTACGGCATCCAGACGCTGCGCGCCGCGGAGAACTTCCCCATCTCGGGTCTGCGACCGCTGCCGGCCTTCGTGGATGCGGTGGTCTGGATCAAGCGGGCCGCGGCACTCACCCACAAGGAGACCGGCCGTCTCGACCCCCGCCTGGCCGATGCGATTGTCCAGGCCGCGGACGAGGTCCTGGCGGGGCAGCATCGCGATCAGTTCATCGTGGACGTGTATCAGGCGGGTGCGGGCACCAGTCACAACATGAACTGTAACGAGGTGCTCGCCAACCGCGCCAACGAGCTGCTCGGCGCCGAGCGGGGCAGCTACGCCCCGATCCATCCCAACGATCACGTCAACATGGCCCAGAGCACCAACGACGTGATCCCCACCGCCATGCGTCTGGCCGTTCTGGCGACGCTGCCGTCCACCCTCGCCGCCCTCGACCGTCTGGCCGACGCGCTGCTCGCCAAGGGGCTGGCCTTCGACGGCATCATCAAGTCCGGACGCACCCACCTCCAGGACGCGACCCCGATCCGGCTGGGGCAGGAGTTTACCGCGTACGGCCACACCATTCAACGCCACCGGGAGAAGCTGGTGCAGGCTGCCGACTGGCTGCGCGAGATGAACATCGGCGGCACCGCGGTCGGGACCGGTATCAACGCCGAGCGGGAATATCCCGCCCTCATGGTCAAGTACCTTCGCCAGGTGAGCGGGCTGGAGCTGCGCGAGGGACGCGATCGGATCCAGCTCATGCAGTCGATGGGCGACGTGGCCACGCTCAGCGGCGCCCTGCGGGCCTACGTCCTCGACCTCAACAAGATCGCCAACGACATCCGGCTGCTCGCCTCCGGCCCCCGGACGGGACTGGCCGAGATCGTGCTGCCCGCCGTGCAGCCCGGCTCCAGCATCATGCCCGGCAAGGTCAATCCGTCGGTCGCCGAAATGGTGAACCAGGTCTGCTTTCAGGCGCTGGGCCTGGACACCACCGTCGCCCTGGCCGCCGAAGCGGGGCAGCTGGAGCTCAACGTGATGATGCCGGTCATCGCCCACAACATCGTCTTCGGACTCATCATCGTGGGAAACGCCACCCGGGTCTTCGCCGAGCGCTGCGTCGACGGGATCGAGGCCGACGAGGCCCAGTGCGCCTACTGGCTGGAGCGGAGTCCGGCGCTGGTCACGGCGCTCGCGCCCAAGATCGGCTACGCGGAGGCCGCGAAGCTGGCCAAGGAGGCGCTCGCCACCGGGCTCACGGTCAAGGAGCTGGTGACCCGGAAGCGGATCCTGGAAGGCGCCGAGCTGGAGGAAGTGCTCGACCTGCGGGCGATGACCGAGTTGGGTGTTCCGGGCGGGAAGGGCATTCCGGCGGGCGGATGAGCCGGGTTCGCGCGCTAGGTGGCGGGCACTATCCTGGCGAGGGGTGATGCCTTGCCGTCGAGTGCCAACTCCAGGATCCGGAACGGCGGCTGGTTGGGGTAGAGCCGCTGCAGGAGGCCAAGCGACACGTTGTACACCGGCACGTTGCTCATGGTGCGTCCTTCCGGGCTCCCGTGGTGGGCGTGACCGTGGAACACCGCATCGACCGGATAGCGGGTGAGCGGCTCCTCCAGTCGACTGGAGCCGAGGTAAGGGTAGATCTCGCGGGGCTCGCCTTCCACTGTTCCCTCGATCGGGGAATAGTGCAGCAGCACCACCCGCCGGTCGGTGCGGAGGCGGCTCAGCGCCGTCTCCAGCTTGAGCGCCTCGTTCAGCGCCTCGTGCACGAACCGCTTGATGATCTCCTCGCCCCAGGGGCCCAGCGCGCCGCGCCCGAATCCTCCCGCGAAGCCCTTCACCCCGGCGAACCCGACGCCGTGGATCTCGCAGGCCTCTCCGTCCAGCACCCGCACGCCGGCGTCGCAGAGAATCTGGCTCACCTCGGCCACCTTGCCGAGCTCGTGGTCGTGGTTGCCCAGAACGGCCACGGTGGGGATGGTGACGGAGGCGAGCGCCCGGGCCAGCGCCCGCGCCTCGTCCGGCTCACCCCGATCGGTGAGATCCCCGCACAGCGCCAGCACGTCCGCCCGCTCCGCCAGCTGCTCGAACATCGGTCGGAGCGGCGGGCCCGAGCCGGCGTGGCCGAAGTGGAGGTCGGCGACCGCGGCGATCCGGATCGTGTCGGGTGTCCTGGTCATGAGCGTCCAATCAATCCCCGCCCCCACCCCGGAGCGGTGATCTCCGCCACAACCGGCCCGGACTTGGCCGTGGTATGATGATCACTCCCCCGACGCGGAGGAGGCTGGGATGACGCTCTCGCCCACGCAGTCCCTGGTCGAAACCCCATCGCGCGCCTACTACCGCCAGGCGATGGACGTGCTCAAGCGCGCCGATGTGCCGTTTCTGGTCGGGGGGGCGTTCGCGTTTCTGCACCAGGCGGGCATCGATCGGTCCACCAAGGATCTCGACATCTTCGTCCGGCCGCGCGACGTGCACCAGCTCCTGGACGCCTGTGCGGCGGCCGGCTACCAGGCGGAGCTGGTCTCCCACTGGCTGGCCAAGATTCGCTCACCCGACGGCTTCATCGACGTGATCTTCAGCTCGGGAAACGGCATCGCCGTGGTGGACGACCAGTGGTTCGAGCACGCCACCGAGGAGAACGTACTCGGCGTGACCGTGCTGGTAGCGCCGGCCGAGGAGAGCGTCTGGTCCAAGGCGTTCGTCATGGAGCGGGAGCGGTTCGATGGCGCCGACGTCGCCCATATCATCGTGGCCTACGGCGAGCGGCTCGATTGGAACCGTTTGCTGGAGCGCTTTGGGGCCCACTGGCGGGTGTTGCTCGCGCATCTGGTGCTGTTCGGATTCATCTACCCGAGCGTGCGCTCGCGGGTGCCGGTCAAGGTGATGGAGGGCCTCCTTGACCGGCTCAACTCCGAGCTCCGGTCGCCCGACCCCGAAGAGCCGGTCTGCAACGGCACCCTCCTGAGCTGGTCTCAGTATCTGGGCGACGTCCTCGGGGGAAACTTCCGGGACGGCAGGATTCGACCCTACGGAAACATGTCCCCCGAGGAGGTGGCGCGCTGGACCTCGGCCGAGAAGGAGAAGAAGTAGGTCCGCGCCGGTGGCCATTGATACCCGATCTCCCCGGCACCATATTCCTGTCCTATGCGGGTCACCACCTGGACCGAGTACAGCCTGATCATCTCGCTGCATCTCGCCCGTCGCGGAACGACCGGGAGCGGCCCGGTGGCCGCCCGGGAGCTGGCGGACATCGAAAAGCTTCCGGCCGACTACGTCGAACAGATCCTGCTGCGCCTGAGGCGCGCCGGGCTGGTCGAAAGCGTGCGAGGCGCCAAAGGCGGCTACTATCTCGCCAAGGATCCTGCGACCATCTCGGTCCGGAACATCATGACGGCTTCGGAGCGCCAGACGTTCGAAGTCAACTGCGACACCCATCCGGTGGACGCCGCGCGATGTAGCCCCGATGCCACCTGTAGCATCCGGCCGGTCTGGCATGCCCTCCAGCAGCGGGTGGACGAGCTGTTGGAGAGTGTCAGCCTCGCCGATCTGATGAAACAGGAACTCCAGGTCCAGGAGCTGGTCGGGATCTCGTCGGCGAGTTAGCGAAATCGTGCCCCTCGCCCGCAACCCGACCCCACGGTCGGGTTTTTCGTTTGGGAGGATGCTGATGACGGCGGTACGGCCACTTTCGGCGCTGAGGGAACCTGCTCTCTGGCAGGCCGTGGGGAATACCCCGCTCCTCCCGGTCGAGCTTCCCGGTGGGCGTGGCAGACTCTGGCTCAAGGCCGAATGGCTCAACCCCGGCGGGAGCGTCAAGGACCGGGCCGCCCGGGCCATCCTGCGCGACGGGCTCCGCCGCGGCGAGCTCCCCGGTCGCCGGCTGCTGGATGCCTCGAGCGGAAATACCGGGATCGCCTACGCCACGCTGGGTGCCGCGGCCGGCGTCGGCGTCACCATCTGCCTGCCCGCGAACGCGAGCCCCGAGCGGCGCGCGCTGCTCGAGGTGTACGGGGCCGAAGTCGTCCTGACCGATCGTCTCGAAGGCACCGACGGGGCGGTCCGGCGGGCTCGAGAGCTCGCCGCGTCCGACCCCGCCAGGTACTTCTACGCTGATCAGTACAGCAACCCCGCGAACGTCCAGGCTCACCGCGAGACCACGGGCCCGGAGATCTGGAGCCAGACCGGGGGAAGGATCACCCACTTCGTGGCCGCCATGGGCACGACGGGAACCATGATGGGGACGGGGGGTTATCTGAAGGACAAGAATCCCGGAGTGACGCTGGTAGGGGTGCAGCCGGACTCCCCCTATCACGGGCTCGAGGGCTTGAAACACCTGGCCACGACAGCGGAGCCCCCCGCCTTGTACGATCCGACGTTGCCCGATCTGGTCGCCGAGATTCCGACTGAGACGGCGGACGCTACCTCCCGCTGGCTCGCCCGGGGTGGCATCCTGGTTGGATGGTCGGCTGGGGCCGCGGTCGCGGCCGCGCAAGACATCCTTCGGCGGGAGCCCGACGGGTTCGTCGTGGTCATCGCCTGCGATACCGGGACCCGCTACCTGAGTGAGCCCCATCGATGGGAGGAGCGGTGACCCTTCGCTTGGCGACCCATCTCCTGGACGAGATCCGGGAGCACGGCGAGCGGGCGTATCCCGCCGAGTGCTGCGGCCTGCTCGCGGGCCGGCTGGACGGGGACGGCGTCAAGGAGGTGGCCCGGCTGGCTCCGGCGGTGAACCGACGCACCGATGACCCGCACCGGTATCTCATCGCGCCGGACGACCTGAGGCGGCTCGAGCTGGAGCTCCGGACCGAGGGCCTCGACATCATCGGGTACTACCATTCCCACCCCGACCATCCGGCGGTACCGTCGGCCTTCGATGCCGAGCACGCCTGGCCCTGGTACAGTTATCTGATCGTGAGAGTCGAAGGCGGGCGGGGAGCCGAGATCGCCAGCTGGCTGCTGGACGACGACCGGCCGATCATGCATTCCGAGCCACTCGAAGTGCCCAGCGAGGTGTGACCATGGCTGTGACCGTTTCTATTCCCACTCCCCTCCGGGGGTTCACCGGTGGGCGCGATGCGCTGGAGCTGCCCGGGCGCACCGTCGGCGAGGTGCTCGATGGCCTCCTGGTGGCGCACGCCGGTCTCAAGCGCCACCTGGTGCAGGACGACGGCCGGCTGCGCAACTTCGTCAACCTGTACCTCAACGACACCGACATCCGGCAGCTCGATTCCACCGCTACCCCGGTGCGCGAGGGCGACGTGCTGACCATCGTACCCAGCATCGCCGGCGGGCGTCCGGCGGTCGAGACGGCACTGCCCAAGCTCTCCCACGCGGAGGTCCTGCGCTACTCGCGTCATCTCCTGCTGCCTGAGGTCGGGGTGGAGGGCCAGCGGAAGCTCAAGGCCGCGAGAGTGCTCACCATCGGCGCCGGCGGGCTGGGCTCACCGCTCTCGCTGTATCTCGCCGCGGCCGGCGTCGGCACCATCGGGATGGTGGACTTCGACGTGGTGGATCTGACCAATCTGCAGCGGCAGATCGTGCACGGCACCTCGACGCTGGGACACTCGAAGCTGGAATCGGCCAAGGCCCGGCTCACCGATCTCAACCCGAACGTCTCGGTGGAGACCCACGAGGGCCGGCTGACCTCGGAGAACGCGCTCGACCTGATCCGGGAGTACGACATCGTGGTGGACGGGACCGACAACTTCCCCACCCGGTATCTGGTCAACGACGCCTGCGTGCTGCTGGGCAAGCCCAACGTCTATGGCAGCATCTTCCGCTTCGAGGGGCAGGCCTCGCTGTTCTACGCCAAGGAGGGTCCTTGCTACCGGTGTCTCTACTCCGAGCCGCCCCCGCCGGGACTGGTGCCGAGCTGCGCGGAGGGCGGCGTCCTGGGGGTCCTGCCCGGCATCATCGGCAGCATCCAGGCGCTGGAGACGATCAAGTGGATCATCGGCGCCGGCAACACGCTCGTCGGCCGCCTGGTGCTGTTCGACGCGCTCAAGCTGCGTTTCCGGGAGCTCAAGCTGCGGAAGGATCCCAACTGCCCCATCTGCGGGGATCACCCGACCATCCACGAGCTGATCGACTACCAGGCGTTCTGCGGAATCGGCGCGGAGCCGGATTACAGCGGGCTGGAGATCTCGGTCGAGGAGTTCGCCCGGGAACGGGAGACCAAGGGGGATGAGCTCGTCCTGATCGACGTCCGCGAGCCGCACGAGTGGGAGATCAGCCACATCGACGGCGCCCGGCTCATGCCGCTCAGCCAGCTTCCCGACCGCCTGGGCGAGCTGGATGGCCACCGCGAGATCGTCACCCACTGCCACCACGGTGCCCGGTCGATGAAGGCGTTGGAGATCCTGCGGGGGGCCGGGTTCGGCAAGGTGCGGAGCCTGGCGGGCGGCATCGACGCCTGGGCCGAACGGATCGAGCCGGGGATGGCGCGATACTAGTCGCGGGCACTGGAAGCATGAAGCCCCGTCCGGTTGCTGCCCGGACGGGGCTTTGTCATGCCGAAGGCGGGACTCGAACCCGCACGGGCTTGCGCCCACTGCGCCCTGAACGCAGCGCGTCTACCAGTTCCACCACTTCGGCGAAGGGCGCAATACTAGCGCGCCGGAAGAGCCGGGTCAACCCGGCCGGTTGACCCACCCGAAGTGCTGGCCTATCCTTTGCTTGAGAATGCTGACGTGACCCGCGAGACTCCCCCGCCCGATGAGCGCAAGCAGTCGGTTGCCCGGAATCCGAAGGCGACCCACGACTACCACATTCTCGAGACGTGGGAGTCCGGCATCGTGCTGACCGGGACCGAGGTCAAGTCGCTCCGCAACGGGAAGGCCTCCATCAAGGAGGCGTACGCGCGAGTGCGGAAGGGCGAGGTCTTCCTGGAGGGGATGAATATCACCCCGTACGCGCAGGGCAATCGGTACAACCACGATCCGGTCCGTTCCCGCAAGCTCCTCCTCCATCGCCGGGAAATCGAGAAGCTCATCGGCGCGGTGGAACAGCGCGGGCTCACCCTGGTGCCGCTCGAGCTCTACTTCAAGAACGGGCGGGCCAAGGTGGTCCTCGCCCTCGGCCGGGGAAAGAAGCAGCACGACAAGCGCGAGGACCTCAAGCGGCGGGCCGAGGAGCGGGAGATGGCGCGGGCGGTCTCCGTCCGGGGCCGCCGATGATCGTCACGCTCGCCCTGCTGGCCACACTGCTCGGCGGAACGCTCCCGCGCGAGGTGACGGTGAGCGGTACTCGGGGAGACACCCGGGTGCCGGTGAGTCTGGACGGCTCCGGCGCGCCGGTGCTGTCGGCGGCCCGGCTGCTGACGGCGCTGAGCGGGACGGTCCGGCTCGACAGCGGCTGGGCCGAGGTCACGGTGGCGCATCAGCCATTCCGGTTCCTGGTGGGAGCCCCGCTGTTCGTGTTCAGCAGCCAGCTCCGTCCCCTGGCCGCGCCGGCCTCGGTCTCCCGGGATAGCCTGTTCCTGCCCTTTCAGTTCGTCGCCGAAATTCTGCCGTATTACCTGGGAGAGCGGTACCGATATGACGGTCGTACCGGGCGGCTCCGGGATCTCGGCGCGTCCCAGACCGCGGCGCCGGCCCGGACGGTGGCCGCCCGGATGGGCAACGGACTTCGCCCCGGCCACGTCGTCACGATCGACCCGGGGCACGGAGGCGTCGATCCGGGCAACCCCGGCGTCTTCTTCCCCCGGGGAACGAGAGAGAAGGATGTGACCCTCCAGGTGGGCATGCTGCTGCGCGAGGAGTTGCGCCGGCGCGGCATCGGCGTCACCATGACTCGCACCACCGACACCCTCATCGCCTTGGGCGACCGGGGTGGCTACTGCAGCGAGGCGTGCGATCTGTTCGTCAGCCTCCACGTGAACTCGCTGGCACGCCGGCCCGGCTACACTGACGTGCGCGGGTATGAGACCTTCTTCCTGGCCGAAGCCAAGACCGAGGACGCCGCCCGGGTGGCCAAGATGGAGAACGACGCCGTGCGCTTCGAGGCCGACCAGAGCGAGATCGGCACCGTCGGCGGGCTCGACTTCATTCTCAAGGACCTGCAGCAGAACGAGCATCTTCGGGAGTCCGCCCGTATGGCCGAGCTGGTCCAGCGGGGTCTCGGAACGGTGCACACCGGCGAGAGCCGCGGCGTGAAGCAGGCCGGCTTCATGGTACTGACCACCGCCCGCCGGCCCGCCGTCCTGGTGGAGATGGGATACAGCACCAATCCGCAGGATGGACGATTCCTGACGGCGCCTGCCAGCCAGAAGGCCATGGCGTCGGCCGTCGCCGACGCCATCGTCGAATACCTGCGCGAGTACGAGCGGAAGACGGAGAGCTCGGCCGATTCGGGGACGCGCCGGTGAAGGCGATGTCGAAGTGCCTCGCGGGCCTCATCCTTCTGCTGCTGGGCGGCTGCGTCTATTACAACGGGATGTACAACGCCAACCGGCTGGCCCGGTCGGCCCGAAAAGCCGAGCGCGACGGGCGCACCTTCGAAGCCGCCAATCTCTGGGGTCAGGTCATCATCCGCGCCGAATCGGTCTCGGTCCGCCACCCGGACAGTAAGTACGCGGACCAGGCGGCGGTCCTCCGCGGTGTGGCACTCGCCCGATTGGGCCAGTGCGACCCGGCGGTCGCTCCGCTGGGCCACGCGGCGCTGCTCGCTCCCGGAACCGAGTTGGCCGAGGAGGGCGCCCTGGCGCTCGGGCGCTGCACGCTGGAAGCGGGAGATGCGGCCGCGGCCGATCTGGCGTTCAATCGGGTGATCGACAGCCGCAATCCGACGCATCGTCGGGAGGCACGGCTCCAGCACGCTCGGGTGCTCCGACTGGCGGGCCGCTACCAGGAGGCCGTGACTCTTCTCGGGGACACCCGGGATCCCCAGGCGCAGGAGGACCTGTTCCTCGCGCTGGCGGGGGCCGGCAGGACGGCCGAGGCGTTCACCCTGATGGATACCGTCATCGCCCACGCCGATTCGACCCGGTCTTGGGATGCTCTGGTCGTGGCGTTGGGTCGGCAAAATCCCGCGCACGCTTCGAGCTTGATCGACCGGCTGATCAACCAGCGGCCACCCGCCCCCGAGCTGCGGGCGCGCTGGCTGCTGGAGGATGCCGAACGACTCACCCTCTCCGACTCGGCTCGGGCAACGCGGCGCCTGGAGCAGGCCGTCCAGGCTGGCGGCAAGACGCCGGACGGCCTCCGGGCCAGGTTGCGGCTGACCCGCCGCTCGCTCGCCCGAGTCCGCTCGGCGGCCGACCTCGGAGCCGTGAGCGACTCGCTCCAGGCGCTGAACGAGATCGCCGGGGTGGCAGCGGAGGAGGCCATCCCGTTACGCGCCGCCCTCGAGCGGGTGCGCGGCGTGGCGGACTCCACCGATGTCGCCGCGGCGCAAGGGGATCTGCGGCTTTTCCTGGCCGCGGAGATCGCGCGGGACTCGCTCGGGGCACCGGCACTCGCCGCGACGCTCTTCCGCCGCATCGTGGAGGGCTCGCCCGACTCGCCCTACGCTCCGAAGGCGCTCCTGGCCGCCCAGCAACTGGACTCGTCCGGGGCCGACAGCGCACACGCGCTTCTCTCCGAGCGCTACGCCGCCAGCCCCTACCTCGCGCTGCTCCGGGGCGAGGAGGCACCGGGCTATCAACCGCTGGAGGATTCGCTTCGCACCTTCGCGGCCGCCGAGGCCGCCGCCCGTCCGAGCGGCCGGGTTCCGGGTCGGCGGCCGGTGAACGGTCGGGAGCCGGAACTGGCACCCCGGCGACGTCCGGGTGTCAGCGACAGCGTCACCACTCCTGGCCGGCCCGGGCGGCGGCTCCAACCCGTGCCGTGAGGATCGCCGCCGGCGATCTTTCGCGCACGCTGCTCGGCCGCCGCTTTCAGAATCCGATCGTCCTCGCCGCCGGTACGGCCGGCTTCGGCCGCGAGCTGGACGGCGTCCTCGATCTCGACCGCCTCGGTGGATTGGTCACCAAGGCCGTCTCGCTCGAGCCTCGGCGCGGCAATCCTCCCCCCCGGGTGGCGGAGTTCCGGGGGGGGATGCTCAACTCGATCGGTCTGGCGAATCCAGGACTGGAACGGGTCCGCTCGGAGCACCTTCCCTGGCTCGCGTCGCATCTGTCCCGGGCCCAGGTGCTGGTCAACGTGGTGGGCTTCACCGTCGAAGAGTACGCCGCGGTGGTGAGCGGCCTCGACGGCGCGCCCGGAGTGGCCGGGTTCGAACTGAACCTGTCCTGTCCCAATACCAGCGCCGGCGGAATCGAGTTCGGCGCCGATCCGCAGTGTGTTCGGCGCATCGTCTCCCTCTGTCGTGCCCGCACCGGACTGCCCCTCGTCGCCAAGCTTTCCCCGGTGCTGCCCGACATTCCGGCGATGGCAGTTGTCGCCCGCGACGCCGGGGCAGACGCGATTTCGGTGGTGAACACCATTCCCGGCCTCCTCCTTGCGGAGGGCGGGACGCGCCGGCTGGGAAACGGGAACGGTGGGGTCAGCGGCCCCGTCCTGCTGCCGGTCGGCCTTCTGGCAGTGGCGCGGGTGGTGGAGCGGACCGACGGGATGCCGGTCATCGGAGTGGGCGGGGTCCGCTCGGCGGCCGACGTGCGGCAGTATCTCGCCGTGGGCGCCTCGCTCGTCGGGGTGGGCACCGCCGCCCTGGCCGATCCACGGCTGCCGGAACGGATCCTCCGAGAGCTGGAGCGTGATGATGGCTGAAGTGATCATCGCCCTGGACCTGCCGAGCGGGGCCGACGCCCTGCA